>PBPV01000019.1 GCA_002724815.1 Methanobacteriota archaeon
GGAGGCGCTGGCATCTCGGGCATGGGAGGAGGCGCTGGCATCTCGGGCATGGGTGGAGGCGCTGGCATCTCGGGCATGGGNGGAGGNGCTGGCATCTCGGGCATGGGTGGNGGNGNNGGCATCTCAGGCATGGGNGGAGGGGNTGGCGCAAAACCGGGTGCAGGGGGTGGAGGCATGCCTGCTAAATCGGGCATAGGAGGTGGAGCTGGGAGNTCGCCAGTCGNTGGCATGGGCGGCGGTGGAGGCAAATCNCCAACGGGTGGCAAAGGGGGCAAAGAAGGGTTTGATTTCTCATCCTCATCAGACATGCTACGCACCACCGTGTCATGCTTGACCCTGCAGTTGCCTTTAACGTATGCGCTAGTCGAATTCAACACCAACGTAGTTGGTGCGTGATTATTTAACGGGTTCAGCCCACTTCTTCAACACCAGAAAAGTGGCTGTAGCCTCATCGACTTCGTACACTTCTCCCTCAGATAACTCACCTTGTGATTCCCCAATTCGATATATCGCATCCGAGCGTAATGCGCGTACTTTTTCGCGACCACCTGACTGACTCCAAGGTATAGCCTCGATCAATGGATCAAATGGATTCTGACCATTCGGATCGAGTCGACTCAATGGCAGTTCTACCACTTTCATACCTGATTTACCATGCAGGCTAGTAGGCCATCGAATCACACGCTTCAAATCAATGGTGACAACTTCATCGGTTTCACCGGCTTTGCCCAATACAATCGAATTATCACCCTTGACCAATTCTGTGAACACATTGTCATATTGGCTACCTCCTTTTGGGCCTCCGAGTTGAGTGACCGTACCGTCCTTTTGGAAACTTTCAATCAACCGNTTTCGNCGACTCGAATCTTGTACACGTTCCGCAACGGCTTTCAGCATGTCAGTGCCACACCTCTTNGGACCGACATAACCCGGCATTCCAATTCGTGAATCGACGATCTCTTTGAGCTGATAAAGCGCTTTTCTNCCATCTGCATTATCCTGATGNGCATCATCAAGTTTCATCAAAACCGAATCAACACCCGAAACGACTCTNCGTTTCCAAGCGCAATCTGGTCCGTTNAGTAGTACGCCAATATCAACGCCTTCACCTCGAATATGCGATACGATTTCTCGTCGTGCAGGTGAATCCAGTTGCCAAATATCAGGTGACCTGTAATGCAGGTGGAATCCACGATGTCCGGAAAAAGTCACCTGAAGGTGTTCTTCTTTGAATCCAAACTCGGGCTCGAGAAAATCAAACCACAGTTGTTGAGCTTGTTCTTGAATCACTTGAATCATCGCGGGNAAATCACCATCGGTGACTCCCGGNAGGTGGTCGCCATCTAAGTCAAAAATCAAATCGGCTCCCTGCAAACCTTTGTCCTTCATTTTTCGTTGATTTGGATCGTTATAGTAGGCCGTAGAGTAGAAGCAATTGCTAGGAATTTTTCGCTTCACATGACTCATCAAATCAGCGGGTTTTCGAAATCCACGATGCCTTTCGGGGGGCCTGTCATCGAAACCAATGAACATCCACTCACGTGTCCGTAGGCGCGGAGGATACCACATGGCATCGATACTGCAGTTATTGTAGTACTCAGCGAACTTGAAGGCATATTTTGCCCAACCTACGCTCACTGTACCACCCGATTGAGGCTGGTCGTGGAGGCTATTGAATCCAGCGATTACTGCATGCGCAATCCAGGATTCGAATTTGAATCAGTAGACGACTCAATTCCAGTCTTGCTTTCATAGCAACTGAGACAAACGTATTGATCATCGATGGTGAGAGATTCACCGAAAGTCATCAATGCACCACAAACATCGCAAACGGGNCCCAACTGTCCTTTCGAAATTGCCAACCTAGACTTATCGACCATGTCGCTCACCTAGGGCACAAATGTCAGGCACTTAAGGTCAATGATACAGATGAGTCGTTCATGCCGAACCAATGAAATGNAAAACGTCACACGGACGGCCATGCAAGATAACGACGATGTGCAGACCATTCGAGTTGGTCACTCCCCAGACCCTGACGATGCCTTCATGTTTCATGCCCTCACGACAGGTGCATTTGAGACCCCTGGGTATCAATTTGAGCATGTGCTGTTAGACATTGAGACATTGAATCAAAAAGCGCATGCTGGCGAATATGAAGTCAGTGCAGTCAGCATTCACGCCTATCCAGATATTGCAGACAAATACGCACTGATGAACTGTGGGGCTTCAATGGGAGAAGGCTACGGACCCATGTTGGTTTCACGAAAACCGATGACATTGGAAGAAGCCTGTTCGAAAACCATCGCTATACCCGGTCACAAGACCAGTGCACATTTNGCACTCAAATTGGCGTGTGGTGAGGTNGATACCGCGATTGTGCCCTTTGACGAGATTATTCCCAGAATCGAATCAGGTGAATTCGACTCAGGCGTGATCATTCACGAAGGACAATTGACATGGGAACAACATGGCCTACACCTCATCCTCGATCTAGGGATTTGGTGGAATGAAAACAACGAAGGTTGGCCCTTGCCACTCGGTGGAAATGTGGTGCGACGCGACCTCGGAGAGGAGGCGTGCGAGAAAATTACCGAATGGGTACGGATGTCGATAGAACACAGCATTCGAAACCCCGATGCAGCATTGGAATTTGCCATTAAATGGGGTCGAGGTATAGATGAGGAGACGAATTCTAAATTTGTCCAAATGTATGTGAATGAGCGTACGATTGACTATGGCGAAGATGGNCGTTCAAGCATNCGTAAATTCTTGAAAGATGGGCAGAAGTTAGGAATGATNGATCCAAATTTCGTCCCCGATAATATTGATTTTATTGGTTCAAGGTGAGCGAATGACTGANGAAAGGATTCCGATTACTAGTCCATTCGATTCAGTTGATCCAGCCCCACCAAGTCAAATTACTGAAATCACTGAATTGCGACACACGTTGTGTAATGAAAATGAGCGAATGTTTCAGCGTATGAGAGCCCTTTTTGCTTTGAGGAATATGGGCGGAGATGAATCCGTTGATGCATTGTGTGCAGCATTCAATTCCGAGAGTGCACTATTGAAACACGAAATTGCGTATGTACTTGGACAAATGCAAAATGGACACGCAGTACCTACACTGATCGAACGACTCAGCGACGAGAAAGAAGACTTGATGGTTCGTCATGAAGCTGCTGAAGCACTGGGTGCCATTGGTGATCGAACAGCAATGGACACACTTGCAAGGTTTGTTGATGATCCAGAGCCGGTCATATCAGAATCATGTGAGGTCGCCATTGATTTGTTGGAATGGGTACAGAGCAAAGAATTCGAGTATCACTGATACATTAATTGCGAAATGGCTTTGTGTTTACTCGATATGAAACACATGTGCATACTCCTCTCAATCCGCACCGGCGCCCCATAGCCGCCGCCATTGTGATGACACTTGTTCTGCTTTTTTTGCCTCTCTCGGCCGGTTATTCGGGATACGGTTGGGCTGGTGTCGCAGAGTCAGAGTATACCATGGGTACTACAGTTANTTACAGCCCAAATGGTGATGTTTTGGCCAGCGGTCACAAAAACTCGATCTTGATTACTGATGCTCAAACAAAAGCACCTGTTCAAGAGATATTGGTTGATTTCCCCATTGAGTCGATTGAATTCTCGTCTGATGCAAGTTACATGATTGTGGGTATGGTTAGTGAACTTCCCAATACTCCTGGCACTGTAGTGTTCAAATTGGAAACTGACGGGAACTATTCACGTGCGAAACACACTGAAGATGGGAAAAATGTTGATGCAATTAGTGTTTCAAACGATGACATGCTATTTGCGACTGCCACTGAAGACGGCTCAATCGCAGAATGGCACATTGACACGGGCACTGGTACCAACTTGGACATGGATCGGCTGTACCCTACGACCCACACCGGACACATCAACTGCATCGACCATTCGCATGATGGTGTACATCTGCTTAGTGGTAGCGATGACGGGGTCGTAATCATCTGGGATCGAGCAAATCAATCTGAAGTAGCTCGATGGGAATCAACTGATCCAATCATGGATTGCACATTTTCACCTGATGGGACGACCATGGCTTGGATTGGAGGCGGAGCACTCTACCTCAGAAATCATGATGAAACGTTTTCCTATTCCGGTCAATTTGACATTAGCGAGTTTGCATCCCAAGTCGATTTTTATGACAGCAATGATCGATTGGCTGTGTTGATTAATGCGATTACTGATGTACCCCGCCATATACAATTCATCAACGCAAGCACACTTCCAATTCAAGTTGAAGCAACGCTATATTTGCCTCATCAGGCCCTTGGTTTCAATATTCACCCAACGTTGAATCAAGTTGCAATTGCCACCAATTCTGAATTTGTTCCTGTTTATGCCGATCAAATATTGCAAAACACCGAGATACCTACAGCGATTGATACAGACCAAGACAACATCGCTGACAACATTGATGATGATGACGATGGTGATGGAATTCTGGATGTTTTCGACAATATCTGTGCTTCTGGCAACAACTGTCACCTCAAGCCAGACCCCACTTTCATGCGCAATGTGCACATTGACATTGATGGCAATGATGTTTCAATCAAAGATACGATTCACTTAGACGGTCAACAGAGTGCCTATGTTCGGCAATTGGTCGCAGATTCTGTCAGTGAACCGGCTAGAGTTGACCAATCAGAATATGATGACTACTTGTTCTCAATGTGCGACGAATTCAACCCTACAGAGGTCAAATCCCGCTGGGCGAATCATCTACAATTTGAGAATTCAACNTTCATACCGAACACGATTCAATGTACCATCGATACTGGATTGTATGCGACCCGACACAGTGACAGTGGAACGCGTATTTCGATTACATGGACATTGACGGGCGTCACAACATCAACCATGGAGGCGCCATACAACATGACAATGTTGAGTGGTTTGCAATTGCCATCATCTTCAATTGCGCAAATTGTCCACACATTCCCAATTCGAGTAGAAATCGATGATGCAGGTGGGATGTCTTATGTGGAAGAAATCTGGAACCGTCGAGATGCTGATCTACAAATTGAAGTAATCAGCCCACCGGAACCCGAATTGAGTGAAATTGAATCTGTTATCGACCTTATTGTTGAATATTGGTACGCTGTATTTTTCGCGATNATTTGCGTTGGCAGTTTGGCATTTATGATTGTTATCCGCCGGTCNAACCGAATCGATTTTTCTGAATTCGACCAAGAAGAAGAGTATTACGATGATAGTTGGGAAGACATGGTTGATGATGCCGCTGCCTGGGATGAAGACATGGACATTCCCGTCCGTAAAAAGCGCCAACCTAAACCACCTGCGGCGGTCAAGAAAGATCTCAATCGAAAACCCACACCTCCCGCCGCAGTGCGTGCTGATTTGAGAAAAGGTGAATCNGATGGTGTCTCATCGCGCAAAGTTAGGAANACCGCCAAAAAGCAANAGCAGAGCAATACCGATAATGCTGTGGAATTTTCACATCTAATCGAATCCGATACATCATCTAATNATGAAGGCAACCAAGATGAAGATGCCGAGATGGAGGATGCATTGTCATTCATTACTTCAGATTCGGATGAGAAATCGAAGAAAAGGCGACCTGTCAGGCGCAAAAAGGCCAGCGACTAGTGAGTATTCAGCAACTGATAATCCTCTAAACCACAGACTTCAGTAAGGAAATAATCCAATCCCTTTTGACCTTCTGAATCGAGTCGGTTGATNACTTCATCGAAATACTTGTCAATTCGCGATTGGGAAAATCCACTTCGATTGGACGTGGCTTCAATGACCTCGGACCTTACATCGCTTGATTCTTCGAATGCAGTCAGTTGTTCTAGCAATAATTTGTGNGCTTCTTTCAACGGTCCTGGTGGTGCATCGATACGTGCAGCATAGACTGCGAAAACCATCGGAAAACCCGTCCAGTCTTTCCAGGCCTCACCGAGATCCATTCTTACCAATTCGGGGTGTCGAGCTGCTTCATCGAGGGCTCGATCACCAATCAATAAGGCTCCATCACATCGCTCTAACATCTGTCCAAGGTCAGGACCCATGTCTACAGGTCTAGGATTCAAACCCATTTGATTCAAAATCCACATACAGAGTTTACGTGAAGTTGCTGAATCCGTAGGAAGGGCTACATCGCGCATCAGTGAGGGGTCTCTATTGCCGAACAGAAGTACGGAACCAACCGCCCCATCTGATGCAATACAGATGTTTGGTAACAATTGCAACTGATCTGCATTTTTGGCAAAATCTGCTGTCGGTATTGGAGCCAATAAACAATCACGACGAAGGACGTGTCCTGTCAACCATGAAGGTGGTGCATGCAAAATTTCCCAGGGTTCAGGAAGTTCGTGAAAGAGAGGGTCACAGTTCACAAAGGCGACTTTGCCTAGGATATGTTGCCAACGATTCATTCTCCAACCCCCATGCTTACTATGGGGAGACTGATGAACTGTGAATTGCCATCATCATCATCGAATCTGCGGAATTTTGTGTATATTGAGTTACGCTGAACTGGTATGCCTTTGGCGTCGATAATGAACTTGGTCAATTGTTTCTTTGAATAACTCAAATTGGTGAGGGATCCAGCTTCATGCATGATTTCCTCGTGACCCACCGTTCCATCAAAATCATCCGCCCCGTAATGCAAAGCGAGTTCAGAAATCTTGTCACCGATGTTCATTCGATAGGCCTTGATGTGTGGGATATTGTGTAACATTAGTCGAGATACTGCAATCATGCGCAAAATCTCTGTGCCACTCGCAAGTTGAGCCTCAGGTAAACGTGAATTGTCGGGGAGATAGGGGTAGGGTACGAAACATTGGAAACCCTGAGATTCGTTCTGCAAATTTCTCAACTTGCACAAGTGTTCTATGCGCTGTCGAACGGTCTCAATCGTTCCAAATAGCATGGTACAATTCGTGGGCATACCAATTGAATGGGCATCACGGTGTATGGCGATATACTCCTCACTGGATTCCTTGCCAAAACAGATAATGTTTCGTACGGCATCATCCAAAATTTCAGCGCCACCGCCGGGCAATGAATCGAGGCCAGCGCTTTGGAGGCGCTTGAGTAACTCNCGAGTCGGTAAGCCGCTCATTTCNGCAATGTGTTTGACTTCAACTGCGGAAAGGGATTTNATGTGNATATGNGGNAAGGATTTCTTTGATGCAGANAACAATTCCTCATAGTACTCAACATCCCAATCAGGGTGTAGACCTCCGACCGTATGAACTTCATCGATCCGACCCTCGTATGGTTCAATTCTTGTCAGATATTCTGAGACGGTCAAGGCATACGCGTCTTTGGCTCGCTTCCCTCTACGAAATGCGCAGAACTTGCAAGCAAGCGTGCATATATTTGTTTGATTGACATGAAGATTGGAATTGAAAAACACTTGTTGCCCGAACCGTGCCTGCTTAGAGAGATTGGCCAAATGCCCAATCATATTCAGGTCTGGATAATTCCACAGAGTCAAACCCTGTTCAACGGTAAGATTTCGACCCTCGCGCATGGATTCAACAATGGTTTGGAGTTCATCTGGATATTCTGAAGTTGCAGACAACAGATCGTCGAGAACGGTTAACCATTCAGGGTTAACACCGCAACTTTGGGCGTCTGATGTCCAAGATTTCAAACAATCACCTCTTGGCATTTTGAGACGAAGAAACACGCTGGAAATTCTTACGAACTTCGTCTACAAACAAAACGCTGGAAGCTGTCGAGAAGACAATTAACCACTCGATTGGTTGTAACGGAACGACCGACAAGAAATCGCCAATCTCCAGACCAATCAGCGGTACGGTGTAGTGCGCGCCTTGTACCATTGCAAANAGGAAGGTAGCGCTGATGATAAAAGAGATTGTAATTGCCCTATTGTTGAATATTCCGAGTTGGAAGATGCTTTGGTCTACGCTGCGGCAATTGAGTACATTGAACAATTGGTAAAAGATAAACACGGCAAATGCCATGGTTTGAGCAACAGCAAATCGGTTTTCTGCATCAGCCATCCATGCTTCTTCATTGCAAACTCCGTCTTCAAACCAGGAGGATTCGACACGACCATCGTATTCTAAGCAGGGTTCACCCGTGATGATTCCGCCACCAGCAAACCAGAAGACTGCGGCTGTACCCAGTACCATGACAATGCCGAGTAGAACAATCAGACTCATGTCTGTACCATTCGGTAATGATTCGTCTAAAGCCCTAGGTGGTTCATTCATGACATCTGAATTCCTTTTCTCAATTCCTAAAGCGACGGCTGGAGGGCCATCCATGAGGATGTTGATCACCAATAACTGGGTGGCGGTCAGAGGTAAATTCCATCCAAAGAAGAACGTTGTAACGATAACCAATGTGACGGCTGCTACATTTGTCGAAATCTGATATCGGACGAAATTCCGTATGTTTTGGTACAACTTACGTCCTTCTTCTACGGCAGAAACAATATTCGAGAAATTATCGTCTTGCAGAACCATATCGGATGCATCGCGGGCAACGTCAGTACCCGTATTGCCCATCGCGACACCGATGTTAGCCTGTGAAAGTGCNGGAGCATCATTGTCTCCATCACCAGTCATGGCAACAACATGCCCCTGAGATTGCAATTGTTCTACAATGCGCAATTTCTGATCGGGGGTGACTCGACTAAACACCGCAATCGATGAAAGACGCTCCTGGAGTTCTTGATCGCTGCATTCACGGAGTTCTTTACCACTCATGTGGTCAGTATCTTCGTCAACGATACCAATTTCACGTCCAACAGCCATGGCTGTCATACGCTGATCACCTGTAATCATCATTACACTGATTCCAGCAGCATGGCACTTGGCAATCGATTCCGGAACCTCGGGACGTGGAGGGTCCATGATTCCTACCAAACCGAGGAAAATCATATCCGATTCGACGGATTCAACTTCATCGATATCAACATCGTTTTCGATTTTTCGTGCACAAAGCGCCAGTACTCTTAGCGCACGCGAGGCGTAGTCTAGATTCACCTCAGAGATCTTGTCTTTGTGCTTNCCTTCAAGTGGAACAACATTTCCNTTTTCNTAAATGTGAGTAGCGATACCCATGAATGGGCCCAATGCACCCTTGGAGAACGCCCAGCGCTGCCCATCAAACTCATGAATTGTAGTCATACGCTTACGAGTTCGATCAAAGGTAAACTCCCTGAATCGTGGATGGCTGCGTCGATAAGAATCCACAGATTCCTTGAGTTTCCATCCAAATACAGCNCANGCNGAATCGGTAGGGTCCCCGACAGACTCCCAGGTATCTNCAATCAGATTGAGNTTNGAATTTTGACACAGAAGACAAGTTGCAATCGCTTGTCTAAATGCGATATCGGTATGCAGTTCAGCAAGTGCTGTTTCGGGCAGGTCTTTGTCACCCTTCTGGAGATTACCATCAGTCGGGTCGAAGCCACGTCCAGTGACTCCGTAACTTTCACCGTTCACATAGAACGCACGAACAGTCATCTGGTTGCGAGTCAGCGTTCCGGTCTTGTCTGTACAGATGATGGTTGTAGAACCTAGTGTTTCTACTGCTTTCATGCGTCGGACAATTGCCTTTTGTCGTGCCATGTTTCTCATGCCCATGGCCAATGTAATTACGAGAATAATCGGCAAACCTTCGGGTACGATGGCGACAAATATGGCGACAGCGATCAGGAATTGTTCAGCAATAACCTGGTACATTGATTCACCCGTATCACTGAACCAAGCACTCACCACGTGCAGGAGTAACAGTAGGGAGGCACTTGTCACTGCTACATAACCGAGGAAACGACCCAGTGACTCCAGCTTGATTTCGAGAGGAGTCTTGGGTGTTGTAACGTCACTAATCCCTGATGCAATACCACCCAAAATCGTGTTCATTCCAACCCGGACGACGACGGCTTTTGCTCGTCCACTCGATGTGACTGTGCCCATGAAGGCCATGTTCGATTGTTCTTGTAGAATGGAAGATTCATCAACAGGATCTGTCTGCTTGTGAATCACGTCGGATTCACCGGTCAAACTGGCCTCATCAACATACAGTTGGTGAACTTCGAGGATACGGACGTCGGCAGGAACATTCAATCCATCTTCCAACCAAATGATGTCACCAATCACCAATTCATCTGTACTGACTTTGTGTTCTGTACCATCACGCAGTGCTACACAATGACTGACAAGCAATTTCTTCAATGACTTCATTGCTTCTTCTGCTTTGGCTTCCTGTAGATAACCAAAGAAGGCATTCAACGTCAATGCAAATACGATGAAAATCGGTGTCCCCAATTCTTCTGGATGGAATAGTGTCGCNATGATTGCAGCAGCGATCAAGAGGTAGACCATCGGGTCTTGAAATTGCTCTAGAAATTTTTTCCAAGCGGGGACTGGGGGCTTCTCAGCGAGTTTATTGGCGCCGTATTTTTCACGTCGCTGCAAGACTTCATCACTGGACAAACCAGCATGATGGGACTCCAGATGAGACAAGACTTCGTCTGTGGTTAACGCGTGCCAATCCGCATCCGGATGGGTTGTTGTTTGAGCGTCTCCCTCCATACTCAACAGTTCGGCGTGAACGCTTATTGCTTATGAGGCTCATGTTCAAGGTCCCACAAGGGACCTTTGAATTTTCAACATCGTTGACCGGATGTTTGACATTCCCATTGCAATTCGACATCTTGTGACGACCGGACATCAGCCCTATGTTTCTGCTGAAGAAAACATTGCGGAATTAACCGTTCGTGCCATTGTACTCGGTCTAGTCTTAGGAGCATTGATGACTGCTGCCAATACGTATCTGGGATTGTACATGGGGATGACGGTGTCAGCCTCCATCCCCGCTGCAGTCATGTCGATGCTATTGCTCAGATTGCTCAAATTCAAGGATGTTACGATCCTTGAGAACAACGTTGTCCAAACGATGACTTCCGCGGGTGAATCCTTGGCCGCTGGAATCATTTTCACCATGCCCGCATTATTGGTGATGGGATTTGCAGATGACATGAACTTCGTCACTGTTTTCTGTGTGGCGATTTTAGGTGGTGTCTTAGGTACCATCTTTACGATTGCTTTGCGACGTGTTTTCATTGTTGAGGAAGCTCTACTATATCCTGAAGGTATCGCGTGTGAAGAGGTATTAGTCGCAGGTGAAAAAGGAGGTTCCTCGCTGATTGTCATCCTTTATGCCTTAGGACTGGGTGCCATCTACGGTTGGTTCGTCAAAGGCTTTGAAATTGCAGAAGCAAAGGTCATGATTGGAGCCGATTTTATCGGAACACGATTGTACGCTGCATCTGATTTATCGTTGGCACTACTTTCAGTTGGATATATCGTAGGTCTGCGTATTGCATCATACATATTCACAGGTGCCATTCTTGGTGTCGTCCTCATCACCCCAATTTACGGACTCGTCCATGGTTGGCCCAGTGGTGGCATGGATGTAGCACACAGTGCTCATGCTCTATGGAGCACCCATGTGAAATTCGTCGGAGTCGGTTGCATGGTCGTGGGTGGACTCTGGACACTTTGGTCGATGCGTTCGACAATTATGACTGGTGTCAGTCGTGTGTTTGGAGCCCAAATTGGGGATGACGAGGATGGCATGCTGCGTACCGAACAGGATTTGCCCATGAAGAAAATGATGCCAGTGTTGATTGCAATTGTTTGTCTAACATTCATCTTCTACACCTGGCGATTGAATCAGCAAGGGGCCACTTTAACCGAGGCCGCGATTTTAGGAGCAGTTGGATCATTATTTCTCGCGGTCACTGCGTTTTTCTTTTCAGCAGTCGCAGGTTACATCGCTGGTGTAGTGGGTTCGAGTAATTCACCNGTCTCTGGAATGACGATTGCGACTNTAATGGGNACCGCGCTGCTGGTTGTAATCGTCGGAGATNTNGTTCTTGGAATGGAACAAGAAGAATTGATGTTTGCAACGCTCATCATTGCCAGCGTTGTGGCAGTCAATGCCGCGATTGCAGGCGACGTTATGCAGGACCTGAAAACTGGACATCTGGTTGGGGCCACACCTTGGCGGCAGCAGATTGCAGAGATTGTCGGTGTCTTGACGGGAGCCGTCATGGCTCCATTGACACTGGTCGTATTGAACGATGCATATCGAATTACCAAAACATATTGTGAAGCCAATCCGGTCAAATTCTATGCTGACGGTACTGCGAATTGTAGTTCAGCCTTGGATGCACCTCAAGCCGAAATCATTGGTACATTGATCGAAGGCATCTTTGGTGGTACTGTAAACTACCCAATGCTCGGACTGGGTGTCTTGATTGCGATATTGATTATCTGGAAAAATCTGCCAGTCATGTCGGTAGCAATCGGGATGTACTTGCCATTCTATTTGTCTGCGACCATCTTTATTGGTGGATTGCTCAGCCACTTTGTGCTACGCACTGTACACCTAAGAGTCGATGGGACATTGACTGGTGAACCATCTATTGAAGCAACTGAACAGGGGACAGAGGTATCAAAACGCGGTTTATTGCTGTCTGCTGGCATGATTGCAGGTGAAGCCCTGATGGGTGTGGTTGTAGCAATGTTCATCGTATTTGCGAATCTAATCAAACCTTTCCGGGCGCCTGCAGAGTGGTTTTGCCGTGAATCATATGCGGATCTTGAATCCGGTCATTCCATGTGCTCAGAGAGAGTGATTGGCACTCTTCCAACTTGGTTGTCGATTCTGTTTTTCCTGTGGTTTTTCATCGTATTCACATATTTGGCCACTAGAGGTATGCCGAAATCGAAGAATGGTAGTGGAAATTTATTGATTGATTGGGTCGCCATTTTGGTTGATGGGATTCGCCGATTTTTCTCCGCGATTAAGCCTCCTTCGTCGAGATGAATGCTGCCGACACTGCGGTAACGCTCAAAGACCTTCTTTGGAAGGTTGCGAAGGATTGCATGGAACGTGGAATGGGACTCAACGTAACTGAGTTGGAGGCAATGGCGAAACGTTGCCGGCGTAATATCGTGAAAATGGTGTACAATGCTGGAGCTGGACACCCAGGAGGTAGTTTGAGTGCCATCGATATGCTGGTCGGATTGTATGGGCATCGTTTGCGTGTAGATGTTGATTCTCCTAAGGCGGCAGACCGTGACCGATTTATCATGAGTAAAGGCCACGCAAGCCCTGGTGTATATGCAGTACTCCACGAACGTGGGTTCCTCTCAGAGACTGATTTGACAACATTCCGCAAACTTGGAGGTCCTTGCCAAGGTCATGTAGACATGAAATGGTGTCCAGGTGTAGATTTTAGTGCAGGCAGTTTAGGAATGGGACTCTCTTTTGGAATCGGTTGTGGTTTGGCAGCTACACTTGACTCAAGCGATCGAACCGCTTGGGTCATGCTCGGCGATGGAGAATTACAAGAAGGTCAAATTTGGGAAGGTGTAATGGCAGCAGTGCATCATGAAATTGGCAATGTCAAGGTGATTGTAGATCGCAATGGTATCCAAAACGATGATTTTTGCGAATCGCAGATGAGAATGTTCGATGTCAGTGAGAAATTTTCATCATTTGGTTGGTCTGTTATGGAAATTGATGGGCACAATATGGAAGAAGTTGTGAATGCCATCGATTGGGCAGATCAAGTCACCGATGGACCCGCTTGTATTGTCATGCATACTGTCAAAGGCAAGGGAGTTTCATTTATGGAAAATAATCCCAAATTCCACGGTGCTGCACCATCTGAAGAACAATTTGAATTGGCAATGGAGGAATTGGCATGAGTGCACCCAGTGGTGGTGGAGCCAGTCGAGATGGCTACGGAGCTGCTCTGCTAGAGATGCTTGATGATGACAAAGTCGTCGTCTTGGAAGCGGACCTCGGTAAATCGACAAAATCTTGTCTATTTCGGGCTGAAAAGCCATCCCATACTGTGAGTTTGGGTATCGCCGAACAAAACATGATGTGTGTTGCAGCAGGTATGGCAACATCGGGTTACGTTCCATTTGCTTCGACATTTGCCATCTTTAGTGAACGCGGTTTTGAACAAGTACGCAATGGGATTGCCAGGCCCAATATTGTGGTCCATTTGTGCGGCAGTCACGGTGGAATCCACACGGGCACAGATGGATCTAGCGCCCAATCAATTGAAGATTTAGCCATCTATCGTACACTACCAAACATGACCGTCATCCATCCATGCGATGATGTATCTGCGCGAGAGTTAACCTTGCAATTGCGTAATCATGATTCTCCAAGTTACATGCGCACTGCACGAAACAAAGTTCCACGTGCTTATTCTGAGGATAATATTCAGAAACTGGAAATCGGGAAGGGTGTCGTTCACAGAGAAGGTGACGATGTAGCCATTCTTGCATGTGGCGTCATGCTAAACGAAGCCATGAATGCTCATGCTGAATTAGAGAAAGAAGGCATTCATGCGACAGTAGTCGACATGCACACGATCAAGCCATTGGACACGAAATTGCTCGATGAATTGACAATCAAGTGTGGAGCCTTCGTCACTGCTGAAGATCACTCNATAATCGGGGGACTGGCTGGTGCCGTTTCTGAGCATGTGGTTGCAAATCAACCCGTACCAATCGAAATGGTCGGAGTACGGGATCGATTCGGTGAGTCCGGTGGCAGTGATGAACTGCTTCAGATGTTGGGCCTCAAATCAAGCGATATTGTTGACGCTGTCAAGCGCGTAATGGCTAGAAAATAATCGTATTTTGATTCATCAAGGCATCCATAGCCTTGATGAAGAGGGGGGCTCACGCAAGCATGGAGGCGAGTGATTGAGCGACGGTAGTAATCGACTCAAGGAGTTGCTTGACGGCAAGTTGTCCGCTCAAGAAATCGCTGAAGACCCGGTTTTAGCCAGCTTGGCTGAGCGCATTTATGGCGCAGATTTCATTGAACAAATTGGAATCTCCCGTGGTGAAACAAAGCGTGCACTGGTCGAACAATTTTCTGAGATTGATGGTGACGACCTGTTGATTGAAGATGTTCAAGATCTCTCATTACCGATGCCGGAAGACATGCCTGACAATCCAATCTATGACATCGATGATGATGATGTATTCGATGGCAAGCCACTGTTTGCCAAGTTACAGATGGTCGGTGGTTCGGTTGGAATCGTCGGCTCATTGGCAAATGTATTCTATGGATTTGGAAACTTCATGGGAGGTTGCACTGAGGCTATGCATGCTTCATGTCGGATTACTGAAAGAATGAAACTAAACTGGTTGGATTTCCACCGAACCGATTCTTTTGATGCTTGGAGCGAGGTAGGTTCCTTCGGAATCCCTGACGGGATTCTGATTGTCGGATGCCTTTTGCTCATTTTCTCCGGTTGGAGAAAGTAATCAGTACATTCGGGCGATGTGTTGTCGACGACGAGTGGTTTTTCCTGTGACAATGCATTGTTGATCATCTGCAAAGGGCTCCATCGCGTCACCTAAGATAGCCAGTCCTGTCGTTTTCTCCAATGTTTCAGCATCGGCGTCTGAACCGTCGAATGCAACTTCGTAAATGTGTCCATCCAAAATTTCTTGCTCTAAATTTTCCAAACGAATGATGCAATCATCGACGTGCATTCGGCTTCGTTGATTCAGTTCAGTTTGGACCATATCGAGTTGATTATGTACACCTTCAACGATATTATCCAATGGAATCGGTTCCTTTCCGCCAGTACGACGTGCTGCGAAAGCATTGCCATTTTCGACGTCTCGAGGGCCCACTTCCAACCGCAATGGAACACCTTTGATTTCCCAGTCCCAGTATTTCTGCCCGGGACGTAAATCTCGCGAATCAATTTTCACACGGAANCCTGCTTCTCGCAGTGCAGAAGCCGCAGCATCAACCGCAGGTATGACTGCATCACTCTTGTGGGCCGCTACAGGCATCAGCACGACCTGGATCGGAGCAATGGGAGGAGGGAAAATCAAACCATTGTCATCACCATGCATCCCGACAACAGCACCGAGTAGTCTCTCAGACATGCCGTATGTGGTTTGATGACAGTATTGTGTATTGCCAGATTCATCTTGATAAGTGATATCGAAAGCCTTGGCCCATTGGTCTTTGTAATGATGACATGATGCCACCTGAAGTGTTCGACCATTTGGCATAATGACGTCTATGGCAATCGTGTACCACGCCCCGGGGAACGTGTCCCATACGGGTCGTTTNGAGATTATTACGGGGAGTCCCATTGAATCCATCAAGTGACCGACAATTTCGAGATCTTGNTCGATTTGTCTTGAAGCACAGTCCTCATCCACATGGGCAGTATGCGCTTCGAAGAAGTGAATCTCACGTACCCGGATAAAAGACCGAGTTTGTTTGGTTTCATATCGAAATGTATTCACAATCTGATAGGTTTTCAGAGGNAAATCTACATGACTGCGAATCCAGAGAGGGAACATAGTGTACATTGCTGTTTCACTTGTGGGCCTCAAGAACATGGGGACATCCAGTTCGTTTTCACCAGCGTGTTTGACCCAGTAAACTTCCTTCTTGAATCCNGCTTCTTCTTCTTCAACTCGCAATTCACTAGGNTCNACACCTTCCTCACGAGCCCGCTTGAGTAGTGATACCAGTCGGTTTTCCTTTTCGAGTAGGTCTTCAGGAATGAGAAGAGGAAAGCAGACTTCTTCGTGATCGGTACGCTCCATTTCGCGGTGAGTCAATGCATCGATGCAACGCATGGCCTTCCACCCATAGGGGCGCCAAACATCCATTCCCTTGATTGGATAACGCTTGTCGACAAGTTCTGCAATTTCAACAATAGCAGGATACCAAGCATTGAAGTCGGACTTGGGAGGGATGCCGCGCTTGGCCTTCCCATGTTCTGCCATGTATTGACCTCGAGNTGACCTTCTGCTTCAATGTGACGCCGNAAATCAATCAAATCGTCAATACTTCTAGGATTGCGTCACAGACCTCATTTAGCGTGTCTAATGGACGCATGCCCTCATTTGTNACCATGTAAGCTCTAGGAGTATCNGGTTGGTTGATCTGCTCNAGAATGTTCGCAATGGTGGCATCCACACCATACTTTTGCAACTGTTGTACTGCGCGTTCGNGTAATTCATCCAGTGTAACACCTGTTTCAAGTTTGAATCCAATNCGACGNTTACCTTGCACATACTTTGCCAATTCAGCAATGTGCTTACGNCCTGGATTTAGTTCGATGGNCCAGGAATCGTCACCNCTNGGTTTCTTCATGTCGAGCGATGGNGCAAAATAATCCAAAACAGCNGCAGAATGAATCCACCCGTCAGGACTCGGATTTTNNNTAGCCACGTCCACNCAAGCTGNTAGCATACCGTCAGGTGTACNGGCTCTNATCACATNNGGCAAAGTAAAGGAAGGATTNGCNCTCGTTTTNCCTGCAATCACTGTGATGTCATGACCAAACCTGAACAAATATTCTGCAATGGCCCAACCGGTGCGACCACTGGATGCATTTTGGATGGCGCGAACCGAATCAATAGGGGCTCGGTTTGCACCGAGTGTTATCGCGAAATGCTTGGACACTTCAGTTCGGTTGACGAGATGACAGAGTTCGGCAACAATTTGAACTGGATTCGGTTGCTTAAACCGACCTTCCTCATGGGGCCCACGAATGACTTTACCATGTTCAATATTGGACAATAGTGATTCTGTGACAGGATCGTCAAACAAATCTTGGTGCATTGATGGTACAATGAGTGTGGGTGTGCCTCTGGATCGAGCTGTAGAACAGGTCATCAACAACGGATGATCCATCATCCCCGAAACATATCGGGCAAGGAAGTTTCGAGATGCAGGGGCAATCAATACTGCATCAAACGTCTCCAATTGTGCCATTTCGGCAGTCCAATCACAAATGACTTCACTTTGAGAAGCCCAACCAACAGCGAGTGGTGTGATTACTTTGGTCGCCGCTGTGGTCATGATCACCGTGATTTCTGCGCCGTGTCGACGCAGTTCGCGACAGAGTCTAACCGATTCCGTGGCAGCAATGCCACCCGTGATGCCCAGAGCAATTCTACGACCTGACAGCGCGGTGCTATGGCTGTCAACATCAACGTCCCGCATCAATTCAAGGGCTGCATGCCGCCTTCATGAATCCATCCTTTGGACCTTTTTGATGGAAAGAACGATTTTGGAAGACGATTTGGCCGTGACGTGGCAGAAGACATTGATGGCGACCAGTTGACTATCGCACACCGTCAATCCGGGATGATGTTGATTTTCACGTTGGTGCTGATTGGATTCCTGACATTTGTTGCAACAGGTGGATTTGGTGGCGACCTCATTCTACTGACCGTGTTATTTGTGCTCCCAGCTGGATTATTGAGTTACGTCGTGCGCGGATATTTCAATCGTGAGAGTTGGGCATTGCCCTGGGTTTCGACCATTTGGACGATCGCCATTGTGATGTGTTTCTTTCTCAGTTTTTGGGAATTTGCAGTCGCTGCTGCAGGCGACTCTGGGACATGGGGTTACATCCAAGGATTCTTGCTGTTGTATCTATGNTGGTCAATGATGCAACGACTTCGTATGGTTCGGCATCCACTGTTTCAGGCTTGGTATGACGGAGGTTCAATGGCACTTAATCAGAACATTGCGTTGATGCATGACGAAGTTTTGGCATCATGCCCACACTGTCAAAGCCTGCTTGCTGTACAACCACTGACATTGAAACATGATGAGAAATGCCCCAAGTGCAATATGCCCTTAGTCTCCCAAGAAAGCATTCAGCTGTATTACGAAGAAGAGTAATCAGCGACTTGCCAGGTTGAGATTCTTCCACATGTCTTCGGGCACTTCCATGGCCAACCTTAGGCCACCCATTGCACCAAGTTCGACAGGGTCTTCGACCGTCAGAACTTCGACTTCACCCATATCGGAGAGTCGATGTTCAATCATATCGCCTAGTCCACGGATTCCTGAACCACCGCCAGCCAAAATCATGTTTCGACGGAATGCATCGTGATATTCGGGGTTGGAGCCGGCAATCAATTCCTTGACTCCACCGACGATTGGATCGACAATTCGCTCACATGCGTTTGAGACACAGTCTGTGATGTCGAGAGACATGGCCTTACCCTCAATCGAGAAATCAACAATAATTGGTTCATCGGGTTCTGCTCCTGCGACAAAAGAATATTCTTCCTTCCACCGTCGTGCCATATCCTTGGTAATTTGNGCACCAGCATACTTTCGCTGCACTTCGGCAATCAATTGACCATCAATGAAATCACCAGCGAAATTAACGTGCATTTGATCTTCAGGTCGTGGAATGGTCCCATATACACGACACAAATCGGTAGTNCCTGCACCAATGTCGATGACAAGTGTGTGCTCAATTCGCTCGAGTGCATAGGCGACTGCGAAAGGCTCTGAAATAATCATGCAGGCGTTGACACTGCCTGATGCGGCATCGAAAATCGCCGATTTGTCAACGTGACTGGCTTCAGCAGGTGCACCGATAATGGCGACTACACGGTCGTAATCTTCTGGATCTGCCAAACCAATGATGTTCGTGATGAAGTGGTTGATGAATCTCTTATCTTCGGCGGTATCCTTGATTACACCATGTTCCAGTGGACGGAACAAATTCAAAGCAAGACGGTTCTTTAGGGCATCTTCACCGAACAAAACNTCTCGCTTAAGGAAATTCTTTGCAATTTGATCTTTGGGTGTACCNATNACNGTNAGNACTTTTTCATCGTGCCCGTCACTGGATACCATAACGGACCGAAACGTCCCTAAATCAATACCAATGTGTAGTGTTTCTCCTGCCATACAATCGCCTCTAGCGGTTACCCATACTACCCGGTATTTCAACCATGCCCACGGACCAAGTGCGAATCGGGGGACAAAACTAGACCCAGTGCTGGCAATCTTCGCACCACCAAGCATTGTATTCACCATACAGAGGTGCATTGATTCCGCAGTCTGGACATTCTTTGACTGCACTGTCGCCAAACAAATCGAGGACGATACGAACGTGATCTTCATCGGTAATTCCCAAGTTTTGACGCATCGCCCATAACATCTGATCTTCGCTTGGTGTAATGATGCCATCAGCTAGTGCAATGCCCACAACTCTGTGATAATCCTGGTACAACTGAACTTCGCTGGGGTCCAAAATAACACCCAATTTTTCCACAGTCATATTTTTACCACCCGGGTCATGGACGTATATCACAAGACTATCTGTATCCAATTGAACATCCCTCAGTTCCAAATTGATTGATGTGCCCTCTGCGAATGCATGGACTAAAGTGCTTGAGCGATTGATAATTGAAGCAATGTTTCGAGCGGTTTCAATCAGTGTTCTTCCACGTTTCCAACCCAAGGCATCATCCTCATTGATGACGAAAAATTCAGTGCCTCGGCCAGGGTATTCGATGCGAATTTCCTCGCCACCATCAAACACGTTGTCCGATAAGTGAATTGAACCAACTTGGGTCTCTAACAGATTGTCTTCCTCATCAAAAGCAATCATGAGGGGTTTGCGCTCTTCTTCGGCAGCA
>PBPV01000020.1 GCA_002724815.1 Methanobacteriota archaeon
GGGATGATTGGTATTGGTGACAATCTTTGGTTTGTTTTCGAAAATTTGCTCTGCAAACATGGCTAGAGCACGCTTGGGGCCAACCTCTACAAANAGACGNGCCCCGTCATTGTACATGGTTTCCATTTGCGTNGTCCACTCAACTGCGGAGGCCATCTGAGGNGCCAACTTTTCCAGAATCTTCTCNTTCGGAGTCGTCCCTGTAGGGGCGACATTGGGNTACCAACCTCCATCAAAGTTTGAGGTGATTGGGATGGTCGGAAGCTGNATTTCAAGACTCTCAAGGAAGCGCCGAAGAGGTTCATTGGCTGGTGCGACTATTCGTGAGTGGAATGCATGACTGGTTTGCAATTGGACACAAGTCACTCCCATCTCTTCAAACACTTTCATGACTCGTTGCATCGGCTCCGATTCGCCCGCAATAACGGTCATTTTCGGACTGTTCTTGTTGGCTGCAATCACATATCCTGGCTCNTCAGCGAGGACCTTCTCAATCTGCTCAAATGGGGCAGATACTGAAGCCATGATTCCACAATCAGGAACATCGACACTCCCCATTTCGGTGCCTCTTGCTGCGACTGCACGCAATGCATCATCGAAATTCAGAATNCCCGCGACCATCAATGCGGCATATTCGCCAAGTGAATGTCCTGCAACCATGTCTGGCTCAAGTCCATGTGCCTTCAACAAGCGATACAATGCCAAATCTGCAGTGAGCATTGCTGGTTGAGTATACTCGGTTTGCTTGAGTTTGAATTCTGCCTCCTTCGATTGTTCCGCAGTCAAATTTTCCCGAAGNACAAACGANGATAGTGATTCACCTCCAAGAACTTCGATCATCGTTCTGTCTGCCTCTTCCCAGGTTTCTCCAATGCACTTGTATCGCTTTGATAAATCCAAAGTCATACCCACATACTGGCTGCCTTGTCCTGGGTACAAATGAGCGACTTTGGCCTGCTTGGGTATGGCAACTGTGTCAGTAATCATCACCATTTGTTTGGCTAGGAAATCCCATTTGCTTCGATCGTCACAAGTGGATTCGAATAAATCGAATCGCTTGGACAATTGTGCCCAATCTGTAGCGACAATGGCACAACGAACTCCCTCTGCAATGTAACCTCGGCTGGCTTCGGGCAATGCATTGGACAGGCGCTTACCCATCGGATCATTGTCAAAGTTTGAACCTTCGAACAACTTAGATCGGAGGAGAATCATTTTTTCTTTAAGGGCGGAAAGAGACTCGGCATTGGCAAGAAGTACGCCACCCTCAATCTGTTTCAACTCATCATGTGTCATGGTTGCAGTTGCTAATTCTGAATGAGGGGATTCGTTGGGATTGAGCCATGCTGCACGTCGTGCATCAAATTCGTCTGCAATCGTAGAGTGATATGCCAAATCAAATGATTCGATAGCACAATGGAAGTTGGTGCCTCCAAATCCGAATGAAGAAATTCCTGCGCGACGAGGATGTTGTCCCGATGCGCCCCATGCCCGAGGTTCAGTCGGGACATAGAACGGGTTTGATTCCCACGCGAAGTTTTCATTTGGAGCAGAGAATCCAGCGCTTGGTGGAATCGTTCCTGTTTCGACCGCTCGTATGGCCTTGATGAGGCCTGCGATACCAGCTGCGGCTTTGAGATGTCCAATCTGACTCTTGATTGAACCGACAGCAACAGATTCTCCTGCCGCAATGTTCTGGAAGGCCTCCGACAAACTGTTCAGTTCCGTTGCATCTCCGACAACCGTAGATGTACCATGAGCCTCGATCAAATCGACGGTGGTAGAATCGTATCCTGCTTGCATGTAAGCCCGAGTGACTGCTTGAATTTGCCCTCTAGTACTGGGTGCAGTGATTCCTTTACCACGTCCATCACTGCTGGCACCGACACCTCGGATCACCGCCTGTATCGGGTCTCCATCACGAATCGCATCTGAGAGACGCTTCAGAGCGAGTGCTCCCGAACCTTCACCCATTACGAACCCATTCGCTTTGGAATCGAATGGAGTTGAATGAGATGGTGATAGAGCTCCAATTGCGCTGAACTTCGCAAAAGTCGCAGGATCCATCGTCCGGTCGCTCGCACCGGCCACCATCATGTCGACTTGGCGAGTTTGGAGTAAACGACATGCATCGAGAATCGCTGCGAAGGTTGACGCGCAGGCGGCATCTGTAGAGTAATTTGGGCCCTGTAAATCAAGTAGATTCGCCACTCGACCAGAGACAACATTGGCCAGTTCACCGGGCATGGTATCTTCGGTCACTTTCGGTAAACCTTCGAGAATGGCGGCCTTGAACGCCTCCTTGCCTTCTTTGGGCATCCCACCGGATTCAACTGCATGACGAGCAAACTGATCAGCCCATACTCTATGATTTGATAAATTACGATTTTCACCGCCTAAGGCGTTTGCAAAAATGACTCCAGTTCTTGACTTGGGCAATTCACGTGAGCCTTCACCCATGTAGCCTGCTTGTTCCAATGCTGCAGCACTGACCGTCACTGCCCAAAGCTGAGTATCGTCGATTTGATTCAATGAGCCGGGAGGGATTTTCCAGCGCCTCCAATCGAATTCAAAATCCTCTACCCAACCCCCAATTTTTGAGTACGTCTTGTTTTCATCAACATTCTTTGGGCCACCTTCGACCCAAAAATCGCCTACATCCCATCGACCATCTGGNACCTCTTTCAGNGANACTTTCGCNGACAAAATATTGCNCCAGAATGCATCTAANTTGGGTGCATCGGGAAACAATGCCGCAACACCGATGACCGCAATGGGTTCAAACGGATCTTGAGGTGGTTCATCTACAGTTGTCAATTTCTCACCTCAATCACTGATGCTGTCCGGCACCATTGTACTGGAGTACCCAGCATCGACATGGATAATTTGGCCTGTTACTCCTGAACCCAATGGACTGGAAAGCCAAACAGCGCAACCCGCAACATCGTCTTGGTTGACGTTTCGACGCAATGGAGCATTTCGCTCAACATGATCCAAAATATCCCCAAAACCTGGAATTCCGCCCGCAGCCAAGGTCCGAATCGGACCCGATGAAATCGCATTTACTCGATGGCCCTCCTCACCTACGCGCATGGCCAGCTCCCTCACCCATGCTTCCAAAGCGGCTTTGGCGATACTCATCACTCCGTAATTGGGAACATATCGTGTACTCGCAGCATAAGTGAGTGTGATTGTCGATGAGTTGGGAGCAAGATGAGGTAGAGCGTGACGCATCACACGCTGTAAGGAATGTGCGGAAATGGTCATTGCAAGATTGATGGGTTCATCTTCAACGAAGAGCATGTGTCGNTCAAAACACTCTCGAGGTGCAAATCCAATCGCATGGATGATCACATCGGCCTTCGCTCCTGGAGATACCTTCTGCCACTCTTGGAAGAATTCGGCTGTTGTTCCTTCCTCAGCAACGTCGATTGGATAGAACGCTTCAATCGCATCAAGTTTGTCTTTCAACTGAAATACTCGACTCATGAATCGCTTCTGGTAACCAAGAATCAATTTGCAGCCTGCTTCAGCCAATCGGTTGCAAATGGCCCAAGCAATCGAATCTTCGGAAGCAACACCGAATACCAATGCCGTTTTCCCTTCAAGTTGCAACATTTGACCACACTCAGCCCTATGGGCTGTAACTCTCGGAAGCAGAAGGGTTTTGAGAATGACCCTTGAAAATGACCCTACGGGTCAATTTCACCATACAATCGATTGGGCCAGATGGAATGCACATGCATGAGCAATTCTTCTGCTTCATCTTGAGTCATGATTTGGAGCAATTGATCGGTCAATTGTTGTGTGCGCTTGGGTACTGTTTTCGGGCCCAGAACGGCACCAGGCCGATTTGGATCATCCAAGTAGTCGGTTTCCATCGTCCATGTTGCAGTACATTCACTAAAGGTCTTGATAAGATCAGAAACACTGTTCTTTGCCATGCTAACAGAAGATGATAACCCATGGGTGAATTCACCACTTACATTGGCAGGTGCATAATGGTGTACTGCATTGCTACGAGGTAGTCCCGCTCGATCGCAAATTTCCGCCAATTCTGCATTGGTTTTGGCACCGTTTTCTTCAACGTGCAATTGGATTGGGACGCCTGCCTGAGATCCCATGCGCATGACAGTTTCAAGTTGAGCGTTAGCCGCAGACCAGATTTCCTCAGACACTGGATAGTGTGGTCGACCAACCTCCCCCAACGCGACCGCTTCTCCTTCAGCACAGTAATTCAAAGCCAGCTCGACAGAGTCTAGGTGAAGTTGTGTAGATGTTTCCATCCCCAAAGTGTGAATCTGTTTCTCCCAAACGACCGGGTGCGGACCCAAGACCACGCGAACATCCAGTCCAACCTTTCGGCGAACTTGATCTGCCAAATCCAAAGTTTGTCGGTAGGCTGCGTCAACACCCTCAATCGAATCTGGCAGACCTGCGGAAAATGTGGGTTTGTGGACCAAACAGATGTGGGTNCCACCTGCATTGACAAAGTCCTGAGCCGCAGAGAGCCCTCTTGCTTCCAAATCTAGGTGGATGTGTGTATCCCAGATTGGGCCGTCCCAACGACCCTTTGAGATTGTCATCTAAATCAACTCAACAGATTCTCGTCTGACAGGCGTTGTTTCCAACGTCTCGCCGCCATGGCAACCAGTTTTACATGTCGTGATTCTGTGGCAATACCACGACCATTTCTAAAGAGGAGCAACTTAATCTCGTGCTTTTGATCATCGATTCTAAGGCAATCAAGTTCCGTATCCATTACGGCTTCAGGGAACAANTCGGGGACCCCTTCCAAAGAAACTGTGGATTCAAAGTCAAACGAGGCCACAACGGGTCCAACCTCAAATGTCATCCCCGATTCATCCTCACCCAANCGGAGCATGACTTCCTTGGCGGCGAGATGCGCCAGGTCCTGCTTCCTGCAACCATGCACGATGATTTTTCCTTCGTGATCAACCATAAGGGTCGCTCGAGGAGCGACCAAAGAGAGCATGACGTATTGTCCACTACGCTTTCCACCCAACTCATCCACTACTCGTTGTGGATCGAGTTGAATAGCTGGTTTGAATCTAAACAATTGGTTTTCGACACGGGCCTCAGTCATTCTTCTTCGCCTCCTAGGTTTTCAGACAATGGTGTTTGTTTCAATGCAGCAAGGATGCTAGGCAACCACGCCTGCATGACAGGCACGAGGAGGACGGGAGTGTCTACGTCATCAATTTGTCCCCCTGAAAGGAGTCCTAATGCACCTCGTAGGCGTGAAGCAAGTCGCACATCTCTTTGCCGTTGCAAATCCTCTGTCAAGACCGATTCTGATCGCGCCCACCAAGCCGCAGCCAATGCGCTGGCTTGGGCGAATCCACCAGCCTTTTCATCGTCTCTTTCTGAATCAGGTGGGCCGGTCTTTCGAATCGAATCACGCAACATCCTGCGCCAAATTCTACCACTGAATATGGAACGTGTCAGGTGTTTGAGTCTCACCATCTCGTCCGCACAACCCTCGACCCATTCAGTCCAATCTTCATCATCGGGTTCAATGAAGAAGAATGGTCTAGCACCTTTTCCGGCCGGGCTCATCGCTGCTTGCAAAATTCGCCGTGGTTCAGGGTCAGGGAATTTGCAAGTTTGAATTGATTCAATCGCTGACATGCCCAACATCATTCTCGCCAATGTCCCACCGGAAGAGATCACTGCATCGCGATTAATGCCTGGAGAGGACTTTTCTTCGACAGCTTGTGAATCCCAAATTTCAGCCTCATCATCGGGTAAGAGGAAGGCCACNCCATCCCATTTACCCTCCTTACGCCGAAGGGATGAGCTGTACACGACATTTGGCAAGAAGGGCCAAAGGCGAATGATGCCTCCATCGGGATCAACCCAATCGACTGGCTCCCAAGAGAGCGTTGCCGAAGAGGCCATCATTCAACCTCATTCTTGGCTGGCAAGCCACTCTTCGAGTTGCTCGACATTCCAACCCTGATCGAAGTAACCCTGAATCGTTGCTTCGTCCCAGAATGGGAATTTCTCCTTAGCGATGTCCATTGGACTCTTGGTGACCGATGCGCCCGGTGGACCTCGTGATGCACCTGGGGGNCCTCTGCCACGAGCCGCACCTGGTGGACCGCGGCTCCGAACGGGTGTCACTGGTTGTGCACTGGGAAGGAAATCGTCCTCTTCGATGTACTCCAACTCATCATCTTCGACCGAGCGNTTGAGGACGAGTAGGACNACGACCACTGCAACAATCAGCACCAATACAACACCAATNATNCCGACCAATAGCATGGAGCCACTGTCGGATTCCTCGGCAGAGTATTTGGCTANNTTGAATGCAGGAATACTATCGATTTCATTNCCATCCATGTCCTTGATGACAATGCTGACATTNGTCGCTGCCTCAGCAAAGGGCTGAACCTCAATTCGCCACAAACCACAATCGGATTTGGCATTGCAGACATCAGATGTTTCAGTGACAGGTGATTGGAAAACACCACTGATTGAAATGACAATTTGAATTTCAAACTGGCCTTCCTTGTTGCCAGCATTCTCAAAGTCAATCAGGATGTCAAATGCCTCTTCAGCCATCGGATTATCGACGGACAAATCAACACGATTAATGACAAAGTTTGACGATTCGTAAGCCATTTCATAGGTCCCTGCGCCACTGTTGACTGAACTGCCGAAGGTTCCTGCACCGTTGATCGTCTGTCCCGCAGAATCATGGCCTGTAAGCCAGAACTTGACGATTACATTCTCCATGTCATCGGGGATTGGTTGAGCATTATCCCACAAATTGAAACACGTAGCAGTAGCCCGAATTCTTCCTTGTGAAGACTCAAGGTACATGGGTGTACTTTCCCAACCAGGACTGTCTTCAAACGCGCTCAAATACTCCGTCCAGTTGTATTCAAATCCACCNACTTCTTGNGTTTTGAAGAACATCCAGTTCAACTCAACNGATTCTGTATCCATGCCTTGAAGTTCGTCAATGAGAATCTCTGCATCAAGACAATCCATAACGGATGATGAGATGCTTCCTTCTAGAGTTTCTCCGGAAACCGAATTTGACAAATCCCAAGACCCGAATACTGCATCCGGTCGGTCACCATCGACCTTGACAACAAATGAACGCGAAGGAGCAGGTGTGTAATCGATTGCACCATTGGGTAATCCTAGCAATTGCATGGTGTAGGTGTATTCGTTGGTAGCATACGCAGCGGGAACAACCAATTGGAAGCTTCCGTTCTCAAAGGGATATTCATTCACCTCAACAACTGCTGGTGAGTAACCACTGTCCGGCAAACCTGCTGGGTACAGNGGTGTTCGTGTCACTTGAAGNGTCAATGGAATCTCTGGGCTGACGAAAATCAAGTCATTCATACCGGCGCTGAAAACGTAGCGTCCATCNATGACCAAGATGTCTCCTTGATACACGAATCCNCCCGATGTGGTTCCAACNCCATCGGTTGCGAATCCAGAGGTNTCTTCGACATTAAATGTCGTCATATCCAACTCGATTCCACTGGAGTANGACCAACGTTGTGGACTTCTAGAAGCACTGATGACCGCTTCATTGTTCCCTTCGTCTTTGTCCTTCATGGCGACNTCTGGTGTAATCACACCGCCAACGTAAGACATTGGAATCGACCATTCCATTCGAATGGGAATGTCAAGAGTGAATTGTTGCTCAAAGGGAGAGATGAGGACGTTTCCTTCACGGCTGAGCATGCGTGGTTTGAGACCTGTNTTTTCGTANTCGTCGATGATCTCAACCCAGTTGCTAGTAGTCCAAGCCGTGTCATTCTGTGGCGAATAGAAAATTTCAGTGTGGCCATCAGGNTCAAAGTAAGGNGAANTGTTGAGNGAAGAGAACTGTGGGTTCATGTTGACACGGATGGTTTCAATNTCTCNCCAACCGTTCGGNTCTTTACCNTCGACCAAAAGGTGGTATACGTTGCCNGCGTANATTGAGCGGTTNTTCTCAGTNAGGAGTGTCCCNTGAGAATCNGTGATGTGGAAGGCTTCGACCANAGGTACNCGACTGTCCATGGCAATGTAGGTGACCAGNTCTTCATTGATTCCTGCACCNCCACCATCGATTTGATTTCCTCCGATATCTCCTCCGGATACGAAGATGCTGACCATCTGAGGTGGGTCAATCCCACTGTTGGCATAATCGCTGATACATTCACATGGGTGGTCAATCAGATAGTAGGATGTATCCGCTACCGATTGACGGACCAACCCGACCTGTGAATATTCGTTCAATTGAGCCTCTCGATCCATTTCACCGACGTCTGCACTAACGTAGGATGGAGCTCCCGGACATAGACCATCCAAGCCACAATCATCCTCAGCTTCTACCCAGTAATTCAAGGTCAAGNATTCNGGTGCCAGAGGCAAATCTTGAGCCGCAACTCGGAACTTCTGGTTGCTGCTNGCCCGAACCCAAGTGTCGTCATCAAGTTCTCTCCAGTCNCCTTGGACGCTGAACACTGAGATGTTCATCANATGNGGCGCGAATGGNTCGAGCGTAATCGAGAATCGAATGGCACAATCACTGTCAGGGTTGTACATTGTCGGGGGACAAATGGTGTCACCATCGGTGTAATTTGACATCAANAGCCGATATTGTTCGTTTCCGGCTTCAGATGCGGGCAGNGTCGGTTGCCATGAGNACTCACCGTCAATTGATGGAGATACCGAATCNACAGGTAGCCAATCTTCCATCATGAGGTTTGATTGGTTGCGCTTCTGCAAATGAACCTGATAACTCGATGGATTGGGTGCGATGTCAAGGTTTTCGTACCGAATACTGAAGTCCAGAGTAATCACATTGCTTGAGAATGCGTTGTTCAAATCCGTCTGCTCGACACCTCCTTGATTGAACAATTGGAAATCAATGATACCAGCATCGTTCTCGACCGCATTGCCAACACTCGGCTCAATCAAGGATCCTGCAGGTAGACCACTTACACCGGTGNTGGAAATGGCCATTGCGTACAATCGTACACTGGCAGTGTCGTCCCAAGTAGGATTGACAGTAAAGCGCCAATTTAGTTGTGTAGCTGTAGAACCATCTACAGTGCCCGCAATCGATTGCAAGGCCATGAAGTTGATTTTATCTTCATCATCAGATTCTTCCCAGAAAGTACCATTTGATTGATCCCAGCGCAATTCCATGTTCCCATTGGGTGTTTCAATCAACAGGCTGGCACCTCCAAGGGTTTGGCCTTGAGCATACACATCGTGGGTCGTGATAATCTCGATGATGTCGCCGTTCGGGTACATTCCAGTGATGCCNCCATCATCCAATGTCGAGTCGTATCCACCCGTAGTCGATACGGACAGTGAACTCAAGGAAATTGCNCCGCCAGAGCCACCTTCGACGAGCATGGGGACNACAACGTCTCCAGTCACACCGCCAGCGCTCGCCAATGCCACACCTTGATTCAATTCTCGTGCAATATTGTTGGAATCACTGATTGCTCGACTCCAATCATATACGATTTCAAGATCGCTGAATGTAATGCTTGAACCCACAGAGGACGAGGCTGCATCGATACTGAGTCTGAATAAACAGTACTCGTTTCCGAATTCATCAACCCATGCAACAGGAGTCAATGGGTTGTCAAGCAAATTCTGAATCGGGGTTTGTATCGAAGCCAATGGGCTTTGAGGGTAAGGAATCAGATAGGTCCCTTCATCGATGGTTCCAATAATTTCTTCGACGGTACCACTCAGGATGGAAAGGTCAAATTCACCGATATCATTTGAGTTATAGTTCAACTCAGCATAGTGTACATCTGCTCCCTTTGGCAATAAGAAAGAGGCCCCTTCAGCATGTAGATTTACATCCAACATCATCGTGGACGTTGAGCTGCCTTCGTTGACTCCATTGACAACGCCGGCACGGAACATGTCCTGCCGACCAAATCGTCCAAACCCTGGATCGAGCATCCCCCATTCGATGTCTCCATCCGCAGCGACATCGAGTGAAATTCCTCGTGAATGATGCCCAAACCTATACTCCAAATGGAAGGAATATACGTCACACATGGTGGTGTAATTGGCTGAAACACCAAAGGTAAATGTCGGAGCTGAAAGCTCTGTCCATTGGTTGTTCGTCAGTTGATGCATGGGGTCGTCTGAATTCAAACTGAGTCCTGTCAATGAATTTGGATTGCTACCGCAGTTGTCGACAATCATCGGTTTCACAGCAACAATTGGCATAGAGAAATCACTGCGCAAGACCGGAGGTGTGAACGACCAATCTTGAATTGCAGTCATCAGCATCAATTCCGAGGAACCTTGCATGGCGGATGTCCACTTGTCGCCGCTGTACTGGCCACCCGTCCAGAATATCCCATCGGTGTTGTTGAAATTCGTTCCAATGAGCGTCCCCAAGTTGAATCCATGCAATATGGGCGAGGATAGTCGCGCAACACCTGAGCCGAATGTGAATTTCAAATCGATGAGTGGGTAGATGGATGCGTCAATATCCCACAATTCAATGAGGCTACCTTGAAGGTTCGACATTGTGTTTCCATTACGGTCTACAACAACGTTCCCATTACTAGAATCTAGGATATCTACGCCGAAATCTGAGGAGGCTGAATTTTCCAACTCAAGATTGAGCAAACCGTAGCCATCGGGGAACCCAGGTTGGCCTGAGACTTGTGGAGCAAAGGAACTCAATGTAACGTGGCCCTGAGCAGGGAGAGGATCGCCCACTCGTATCGCATCAATGTACCAGCCAGCATTCATCATCTCTACTGGGAAATTGCCCTGACGAGGGTTGACCTCGTGAATGAAAACGAGTTGGACAAAGCGTCCTGCATGCTGTGACAAATCGATTTCAATATTTGACCAACCGCCAGGACTGTTGGATGAGGTTGTACCGTTTCCTGCGAGAACATAATCTCCAGACTGAGGTCCGTTTGACCCTAAGTGATTGCATCGGCCTGTTGGAACCTGATTGGTAGATGTGCCGAGCTGGTGTAAGCCATCTCCGGAAGAGATTCCAGTGGTTGAGCCGATGTCAAACGGTGCGAAAACTGCATTTTGGAAGTCGACGTTATTGGTCGAGTTCTTCACCGCCACATAGGCACAGTCATCGTAGTAATACTGGTTTGTTCCCGCTGCACGGTAAAACAAAGAGTGGAAGCTTCGGAATGACATATCCGCTTTCCCTGGGTGAACAAAGAATGACGGACTGGTGAGTGTCATTTCGAATTCGCCATCAGGAAGATTGGCAGTATAATCTGGGTTTTCAAAATCAGTACCCCAGCACCAGTCACCCACACCACAGCCCTGAGGCAAGACGTTGTTTGCGCCCATATCGTGAGCCCAATTTGCCGTAAGTGGTGCGAGTCCTTGTTCGGGACCAGCCGTCCAGCCGTCATTGCTGGATTCAAAATCCGCACCGTACCCTAAGCTCGTCAATTGAAGGGATTCCTCATCAACGGTGAAGTCGCTACTGGCCGAGTACTGGGTCATCCCACCGTTGTAAATCGAGTTCCAAATTTCGCCGTTGGCGACCAACGAGCTGTCGATGGTTTGAACATCATTGTGCTCAGAGTGGGCAGTTCCAACAATCAGGCCGGCTGCATTCACGGTCTCGCCGGCAGGCATACTAATGCCTCCGGTCAAATCGTCATTCCATGAGCCTTGATCTCGAAGTTCAATCTCAACATCTGAATTGCCA
>PBPV01000021.1 GCA_002724815.1 Methanobacteriota archaeon
GTTATCACCCTTGGTAAGATATCCTGCGTGAACAGGGTCCCAATCCTCAATTCTGAGATCATAAGCCCCGCCGTGGTATGGACAATGAATGTCGAATGTCCAACTGATGCTTGAAACATTGCGAAGTGTGGTACCAGGGACATCCCATCCTCCTGATGTATTCTCCACTACTTCCAACAGTGCGCGATGAATCACTGGTGTATCAGAGCCACCATTTTTCTGATAGATGATGACATCTCCAGGCATCCCATGACTTTCGTACCCCTCAAAATCTCCCCCCGATTCTGTTGCTTCTACGAAAGTGATGATGTCTTTTCGTTCTGGCGTCATCACCAAAACCAAATCCCCAGCATCGATTGAACCGACTTCTCCATTCTCATCATGTTGCATCGAATTGGATTCGATGACCACCATCGGTGGCCATGACCCCGTCATCAAGACAAGAACGGAAATGAGGACCGCAATCAGTCCACCCGCCAGCAAGGCCTCCCGAATCCAGGACCAAGCCTCGCCCATGGCGTTCACTCCTCTTCTTCTACAACGTGGTGTTCGGGCCTGTCGCCTGGAGCTGGGAAAGACAGCCACATGAGAGCGCCCATGATTAACAATAATGCCCAACCAGAGATATCATCGAAGTATGGTGCTGTGTACGAACCGGGAGAGATTCCGTTCAAGAATTCCCAGATGTGAAGTGTATTCTCTCGTGCTCCACTTTCGGATGTTGCAATTCCCCAAATCATGTTGTACAACTGCAAGAGGAAACCGCTCACAGTGACAAAGGCCAACGAGCGATTGAACCACTGCTCTCGGAACATCTCAATATTGATCACTCGCGATAAGCGTGAATCATCGGTCGCCCACCAATTGATGACAAAATCCTCGGGAACCGTTTGATTCGCTTCCTCTGGAGCCGAACGACCCCGGAGCAATCCATGCTCAATGTAATGCGCTTTCAGACGGGCACTCCAAATTGCACCCAAGGTTTTGGCGGCTTCTTCGGCCTCCTTACGCTCGCGTCCCAATTCAGCACGGGAAGTGAGGTTCAATGTCTGCATCAAGTAACTCCATTGACCTTGATAATGAATAAATTCCGGGCCAATGAAAATCAATGCAGTGAATCCAATGAACAAACCGATCCAAGTACCGGTACGCATGTGCTCTAAATCTTCAACTTGAGCTCCATCCAAAAAGAAGAAGAAAACAATGGCCCACATGACCATTGAGAATGAAATGAATGATAGCGTTCCGAGTATGAACAAATGACGTTCTCTCTGCCCTTCCCACCAATTTTTGAACGGTGCCAACAATTTACTCATATCCATCACTCTCGGCTAGAATTGCTTCTGGCTACCCCCGGCGAAACTCTAGCCACAGTTGAGTGTTCGCCTTGAACGGGCCCTAACGGGCCCGGAATAGATTGATATCAAATGGCACGGGTGTCGGCGTAGCCGACAGTCGGCGAGGGTTGTCAAAAATGAGAAAAATTGCGATATTCATTCTATCTACCCTACTCTTTTCTTATGCGCTACCATTGGCAGATGCTGCCACTGAAACCCAATTCACAGATGGAACATCGACATTTACCCATGTGTTCAGCCAAGCAGGTGATTCGCCCACCCCGGGAGTGACTCTACCTTACGGAGCTGATGTGCAAAATGTCGAGTTTGAAGTTGAAGGATCGGCCTCGACTTCGACTTGGATGAACCGGACAACAAATGCTGATTTTGGTGGGGCGGGAACGACCGGTTCTAGCCAACAAGGACAGTTTCTCAACCAGTTCGGTTGGTACTACATGTACAAACAAAACGTGAAAGTGGAAAACAATGAAGTGGAATTGCGCCCAACTGAAACGACGACCTATTGGGACATGGACAATACCAACGATGTCTCATCCAGTTCCGGTGGGAGTATCAACACCACTGGGCATCACTTTTCCAGTGCTGAAGCCGGATACAACGGAATCAGTGATACCGGAAGAATCAGTCTTTCCGGTGGAACTTGGGGGAATTACATCGGAGCGACTGTTGAACAATTGAATGAATATCACGTTATTCGTTATTCAAGCATTACTTCGTCGTACGGAGGATACAACTTCAATTCCATGAACCGATACAATGCATCCACTGGTGCCTACATTGGGACCGTAACGATGGCGTACAATAACTGCAGCTCAACCAACCTATACTATGTCTCAGACATGACAAGCGATGGTGACGGAACGGTTTGGATGGCTTCGTTCTACACCGGGACTTCCTCTGCGTACGGCGGTATTTCCAAATGGACGGTTACAAAGAATCAGCAAAATGTTGTGACTTACACTTGTGAGCGATTCTGGATGGCTCAAGAAATTGGTGGAATTTCCATCGACCCCAACACAAATGACATGTATGTCGTTCAAAGAACTCGAAATGGAAATTCATACAACATTGACCTGTGGGAAGTGAGCCGTAGTAATCCGAATATTGCCCTACAGACATGGAGTCTTGGTGCCATTTCTAGTGGTGGCGGAAGCAGTACGTTCAGTGGTTATCTGAAGCCGACCGGGTTGGTTGTCCAAATGCCCAGGATCGCAGTCAACGTGTACTGCTATTACTATGCCTATTCCTACTATTGTGATACCAACAGAGTCTCTTGGACTAGCATCTATCATCAACAAACAAATTGGCCAGAGTTGCAGGGTGAATTCACTAGATCCTATGCATCGATGGGTCTATCCAATCTGAATGGGGAGATCGGACATACCTGCCTTTATGCAACTTCAGCATCTTATTGTCCAACCTCTACGACTAATCGAAAAATCATCACCAATGGCAATGGCGCTGCTGATTGGATGGGGACGCCATCATCGAGTTCTGCGATTGTCACGTCCAGTATGCAGAGACTTGCGCGTTCAATCAGCGAAGTCACACTTGATTCTGCAATCACTTGGGAACCCACCGGAACGAGTGTGGATCTTGAAATCACCAATGATGGTGGAACAACTTGGAAACGTGCAAATAACGCTGGACAGGTCATCACATTCACCAATGCAGGAAATGACATTGGGTGGCGTGCATGGCTAAATGGATCTTCTACAGCAGCCCCAATCATTGACACCGTAGGTATTTCGTATACCTCAAGTTACGTCAATTCTGGACAATTCAGATATTACCGTACTGGGACCCAAGGTGCCGCCCCTGTCGCGGCTTCTGTCTGGTGGAATGCTTCAACACCTGGAGGTAGCGGTTTGGATATTTATTTCCGAGAGGGGTCAACGAGTTGTACGAGTGGTACTCGTGTCAGCGTACCATCTCAGGGTTCAATCGTCACATTCGCTTCGACCTCAACGAGTATGGCATTCTGTATCGATTTAGATTCGGGCTCAAATAATCAGTACTCTCCAACTCTGTTTGACTTTAATTTGGTCACCTATACAAATGCGCCTAGAGACGTCAAAATCGATATCTTTGACGCGGATCCAGGGACACCCACTTCGTGTGGAGTGAGTGGATATGAATGGGAATATGATGGTGTTTTGGTCGGAACAACCACAGCCAGAGATGCGGCTCCAAATGTCGATTTGAGAAATGCGTTCAACTGCATTGTACCGGGAACAGGAACAGGAACCGAAGTAATCGGAGTGCAAGTAGGTTCGGCATCAGCAGGACAACTGAAAATCACCTCAATGACAATTGAATACACCATGGCCACTGTCAACCTTGACATCAATTACGATGAAACCATGATTCTACACGAGCGTTCGCAATCGTATGAAATCGTGACACGTCACGTGATCGGAGACAATGCGGCTAGCATAACGGATGCAGAATTGATGTTCATCGCTTCACCCAATTCCTATGCCCCCAAACTATCTTGGGCTGATGATGGAACATTGGTTGATGATGACCCTGAAGATTGGATTATTCCAGATCAAGGAGGGACTTGGACCAATCTTTCAAATGGAATTTTTGAGATCCACTGGATGTTTAGAGTCACTGATGATTTCCCTGAGCAAGACAATGTTGGATGGCGTGTAAGTTGTACGGACGATACCGGACTTACACCCGCTATATTGTCCACAACGGGATCCTCTGCAGGTATTAGAGTGAATCAATCGTATGGATTGGGATGGTTTTCAATTCACGATGTTGAAGGCGAAGTGGTCAACGAAGATGTACAGAATGGAGATTGGGTTGTTGCCGGAGAAACCGTCCACTTCCAAGGACAAATCTGGTTTGATGGAACTGAAGATGCTCCACTGAATTCCGTATTCGACGTGCGTGTTGCTCGAAAGGATGCACAGGGTGACTTCACGGCCTCTTCGTGGAAAGACAACTCCAATCCAAATGGGACTTTCTTCATCTCCATCGCTGTTCCAGACATGAATATCCCCGAGGGAATCACCTTTGAGGTTCAGACCTACAATGTACGTGATCCAACCAAGGTCATGCCAACCAATGAATCTTGGATGCGAACTCTCAGAATTGACGATTCCTCGCCAGAGATTATTGATGCATGGCCTGCAGAAGGTGACTACGAAGCCAGCTCGGCCGCACAACAAATTGCCATTACGGTGTCAGACCAAGTTGGCCACCCTGAATCCCTCACGCTAAATTATTGGGTGGAAGCAGATCACGACGTCAATCGTAATGGAGAGCCTGATCCTGACGAATATGTTGCTCAAACCATGACGAATTACACCGAAGATGTTGAGAAGGTCTTCTTCGGGATGATTGATGATTCTCGAAACCCAAACATGGCTAGAGTTTCCTATTACGTATCGGGTCACGACCCTGCTGGAAACCTGATTATTGGGGATGAGGGACCTGGGTTTGCATATGATCTAACCACGTACCTAACCCGTAAGGACATGACTTCGGTTTTCACTGGATTGAATTGGGAAAACCATGAGGACGGTGGGGATGTCTACAGTGGAACGGATCAATCAATTTCGGTGGGTCTCGTTGATGCCAATGGAATCATTGATTTCGAATACATCTCACTAATCTTTGATTTTGAAGGGCCCGACCCTGAGAGAGACCAACAACGAATTTCGTACAATGGTCGAACAGATGTCTGGAGTTCTGAGAGTGAATTCATTACCATCCTACCGAGTAGTTCTGCAGTCGTGACCACAAATGATACTGGCTTGCCATGGATTCATACAAACTTCAATTTCCAGTTTTCATGGGATTGGCCTGACGAAGATGTCTCTGATTTGGCCCTAGAGTTCAAAGAATTGGGTTCTACGATTCCAACTCGAATTGAATTCATCGACCATACCTTCAGTGTTGAGAACGATTTGGTTCTTGATGCATCAACCTATTCTGTAGAGGATGTTGCAGAACCGCGTACAGGTCCACTCGATGATGCTACACCGGTTCGGCCAGATGATCGCTTGCGTTGGTCAGGACGAGTCGTTTACGAAGGTAGTAGCGAACCAGCGCCAAACGATCTAGGAATCACCGTAGAGGTCTTCGATGGTGTGCAGTATTGGTCTGACGGCAGTCTGTCGGATAACGGCGGATTCAGCATTGAAGTACCGCTCACCGCAGCAGCTACCCTTCAAAGCGCTGAAACTCGAACCTTCCTCACCGGAGTAAGAAACGTTCCCGGGCGAGGTGAAGATATGACGCGTGATACGGTGGCGACCACCTTGCAGTTGCAAGTCGATCACACGCCTCCAAGAGTACATCACAGATTGTCACCCGTGAATGTGATCGATATCTCAACCGCATCCGATTTGTCGGTATTGCCCGTACGTTTCTCCGGTTGGGAAGAATGCGTTCTGCTGGAGGGAGATGATCGATGCGCAGGATTTGGACAATCCCCCCAATCGGTCAATTGGGTGATGCGAGACAATACACGAACCATTGCTGCGGGACAATCTCCGTTGGCGATGCAGTTGAATGGAACCCATATCGAATGGATTGGAGAAGTCGATTTGACAAGCGATGGTTTGGTCACTCCACGTAGTGGATACCGTGTTGGATTTTGGGTTACTGGACATGACGCGGCTGGAAATGAATTCCCAATGACTGCTAATACGGAAAGTGACCCGGTTCGAGAGCGTGACGATTTGGACAATGACCAAGATTTGGCATGGGTTCGATTGGGCGCGACTGTAGCGGAACTGATTGTCAAGAGTGTTTCTCTTAGCCAAGACACTGTCGGTGAGGGTGCTGAGGTCGAAATTGTCGCTGTCATTGCCAATATTGGAGGTGTTACTGAATCCTCTTTTGCAGTTCATGTTCTGACTGAGAATGGATTGGTACACTCAACCAGAATCATTGGACTGCCGGCCGATGGAGAATATCGCATGACCACCACATGGACTGCAGAGCAAGGCATTGATCGTGTTACTGTGATTGTTGATGTTGATAATGAAGTCGTGGAAGTGGATGAAGAAGGCAACTCGATGTCTGCAGGTGTCTCTGTGGACTATTCATGGGGCCTGGGTTGGGTCGACACCTGGAGGCAAAATCCACTTACTGTCATCGGCGTGTTGTTCGCTCTGATTTTACTCCCTGTCATCGGGACCATCACTTGGAAAACTTCGCTCTCGGGTTCGACCAGCCTGTACGATGAAGAAATGTTGTACGAAGAAGAAGATGAGGATGATTGGGAAGAAGAGGATGANGACGAGGGCTGGGAATAGTCGTAACAGATTCGTCGACTTGAAATCCCACGCCATTCGCCCGTATCCTACGGGGTGGAGCGATGTCAGTGTATGAGAAACTCTGCAAACCCCTGTACGAGNATCTTCTCTCNCAAAATTGGAAGCCGACTCCAATCCAAGAAGTCGCNATTGAGCCTTTGATGCATGGNAANGATCGATTATTGGTTGCNCCGACCGGATCGGGCAAAACGGAGGCGGCTGTTTTACCCATTCTCTCNGNCTGCCAAACGCAGAACTGGGGTCGAATGTCGATTCTCTATGTTACACCCTTACGCGCACTAAATCGAGACATNGATCGAAGGCTGGAGGGGCTCGCAACAGTCGCAGGNCTAACTGTGGGCNTAAGGCATGGAGANACCNCNCAGTCGGAGCGNAATCGACAATCCAGGAAACCCCCNCATCTTCTTGTNACTACACCCGANACCTTGCAAATCATGTTGACTGGGAAACGGTTACGTGAGCACCTAAAGAACGTCCATGCGATTATNGTGGATGAAGTGCATGAATTGGCTGCCTCCGAGAGAGGAGCACAACTCCTAGTCGGTTTAGCCCGGGTCGAGGAAATGGCAAAACGTCCGATACAAAGAATTGGTTTATCGGCGACTGTGGGCAACCCTGCCGAGGTTGCTCGTTGGTTGTCTCCACTCAATGGTGAGCACATCATTGCAAATGCACCTCGAAACACAGAGGTTCGGATTACGTGTTCGCAACCCGAGGACTCTGACGAAGCGTTGGCCTTGGAGCACAATACCTCACCTCAAGCCATGGCGAGCTTGCGAATGTTAGCAAAGCGTCTCAAGGCAGATGCGCCGGCCCTTGTTTTCGTCAATAGTCGAAATGCGGCTGAAACTGTAGCAAGCAGGCTTGCAACCTTTGACGAATCTCTGGAAATCGGAATCCATCATGGTTCACTTTCTGCAGACTTGAGAACTGAGATGGAAAATCGATTACAGGGAGGTGATTTGCACGCCCTTGTATGTACAAGTAGTTTGGAATTGGGAATTGATGTCGGTGCAATCCGGCATGTCCATCAAATCCAATCGCCTCGAGCTGTCGATCGATTGTTGCAGCGACTGGGGCGGGCAGAGCACGTACTCGGCGGAACCGGCCGAGGTGACTTAATCGCCTGGGAACACGACGAAATTGCTGAAGCTGCCGTCATCGCTCGTAGGGCCGTTTCAGGACAACTTGAGGGCGTCCGATGGCGAACAATGCCAAGGGTCGTTGCAGCAAATCAGATGGTAATGATGACGCTCTCGGAAGGAATCATTCCGCTATCAGCGACGACAAAGATCCTGCAACGCACGCTGATTTTTGATCAATGGTCGGAAAAAGATACTGTAGAATTGGCTCGAATATTGAATGATCGATGGTTGATCAAATTGGTTGAAAATCCGAGTAAATCTGACCCTCTTGAATGGGCACCATCACTATGGAAAATGTTGGCAACAGGGACAAATCTACCTGAGACCAGGCCGAGCAAAGAAGAGATTGAGAACCAAAATGAACAGACTCTGGAACGTTGGCGAAAGGAAATGCGATTATTGATTCCTGAACACCTGAAGGGTGGGTGGACTTCAGCGGCGGCGAGAAGTCGTTCATACATGCTGGAACATCTTTCCATGATTCCCGATGCACAAAGATACACCGTACGAGACATGGTGTCAAGAAGAGCCATTGGTTCAGTAGACGAGGCTTTCGTGCTATCACTGAATGATTCGGGGGAGGAAACCGATGGAGCACCACGTCGTTTTGTCATCGTCGGAAGAACTTGGGAAATCATCGAAGCGGATCCAGCGAAATCTGAATTGATCGTCGCACCGGTTGGAAAGGGAGGCATTGCCCCTGTTTGGAGCGGTGAATTACCTCCGGTACCCGCTGAAATCGCAAGAGAAGTTGGGCAATTGCGTAGATCGATTCTAGAGTTGGCCACTGGGACTGCACCAGAATCGCTTGATGATGGCGCTCGTTTGGATCGAATTGGTGGCCCTGCACCGGAATGTGATATTGACGACTACCCTTTGGCCAAAGATGCACTTGCAAAACTTGTCGACAAGGTGGTTGAGCACGTTGATGCATCGGGCAATCTTCCCGATGAGAGGCATTTGGATATCGAGACACGGAAAGATGCCATTATTGTTCATTCATGTCACGGAAGTCGAATCAATGAGACTTTGGCTCACTATCTTCAGGCCATGGCCTCAACCATTGATGGACGAATGGGGCGGGTTCTAGTCGACCCCTATCGAATCAGTTTGCAAGTACCTGGATTGACGGCACCGCACGTTATTCAGTGGCTTACAGAAACAAACCCAGAAAATCTACCCACCATTCTTCGAGTCACAATTCCAAATGGAAGGCAACTGCGATGGCGTCTGGTCCAAGTTTGCAAAGTCATGGGAGTGCTGCGCTCTGGTGTCGACCCTCGAAAAGTCAACCTCAATGGAATTGCACAGAAGTACAAAGACACGCCTTTGATGAATGAAGCATTGGACAAATTGTTCAATGAACGGATGGACGTCGAAGGGACTGTGGATTTACTTCATGCCATTCAAGATGGGGTTGTAAATGTCGAACAACGCGCACCGGGTAGTTTGGGCGTTTCTCCACGATCTGAACGCGATATGCAATTGCCGGATTGGTCAAATGTTGAAGTTCGTAGGCGACTGGAATCAAGATTAATGAATGAACGGATTGCAATGATTTGCCTCCGTTGTAACACGGCAACAAGAGTTCGTGTGGCACGATTTGAATCAGTTGACAGGGTTTGCGTGGTCTGTCAGGCCACAATGCGTGCTGTGGCTAGAGAAGGATTGAGTGATGAACTCAAGAAATGGGTTTCTTCTGATGAGGAAAAAACTCGGAATCGAATGATGCGCAATGCGGAGATGGTCAAGAATCGTGGATTGGATGCGATTCTATGCCTCATGGCGAGGGGGGTTGGAGAAGAAACTGCAACACGTATTCTTCGGGCCCATCCAGCGGGCTGTGAACGAGATTCATTGCTGAAGGCCATCCATGAGGCTGAGGTTCAATATGCCAAAACACGCCGCTTCTGGGGTTAGCAATCCTCATGGACATCGGACCGGGAGAACCTGTCAATGTGGTTTGGACTGACGGGGCGAAATGCATCGGGGAAAACCACGGTTGTCGATTGGTTGGTCGAAAACGGTTACACCTCAACTTCCTGTTCAGATTCGATTCGAGCACATCTGCGCTCAAATGGAATTGAAATCAATCGCGATAATCTGATTGAGGGTGGACGTGAACTTCGNGGTGCGCATGGACCTGGGATTTTGGCCGAGATGCTTCGTGACGAGCACTCTCAGGCTCCCAATTTGGTCATTGATTCGATTCGTACACCTGCTGAAGTTGAGGCGTTGCAAGAGCGACCTGATTTTCGATTGATCGAAGTCCGTGCATCTCGAGANGTCCGGTGGCAGCGACTNCAGTCACGAGGGCGTGCTGGAGACCCAACGGATTGGGATACATTCGTTGCACAAGAGGAAGCTGAACTGCGGGCAACCGACGACAGTGGTCAAGCTTTGATCGCCACGGCAGAGATGGCAGATATTGTCATCATTAACGACGGTGATACCGAAGAACTGAGAAAGGCATTGGAATTGCTTCTCAAGCCTGTCGAATCTTGATTCCGGCTTCCTTCATCATGGAGGTCGACATATCGAAATCTTTCTGCCAACGCTCTGGAACTTCAATCTTGGTTGGATAGACGACTTCGACGACGCCCGCCTGAATCAGAGAGCGGGCGCAACGCGTGCAGGGTGGCCATGTGACGTAGGCAGTACATCCTTTCAGCGACAAACCGATTCGTGCGGCATGCATGATTGCATTTTCTTCAGCATGACAAATCAGTGGATACTTTTGCTCACGGTCTTCCAGACGTTCGGAATCGTCTGCAATCCCTCTTGGAAATCCATTGAATCCCGTACTTCGAATCTCGCGATCTTCCCCGACTACAATGCAACCAACCTTGGTGGATGGATCTTTTGACCATCCCGATATGTGATGTGCAAGTTCGATAAATCGCTGGTCCCACTTCTCACTCATTGTACCACCCTTTCACCCTCAGCGTCCACAGTGTTTGAGGCTTCTTACGCAATGGGGTCGACTCCATCTTCGCCTTTGGGCGTGACCAAAATGTTCTGAAAATCCATCATCCCCTCTTCATCAATGAGTTCTAAGATGGCACCGATGAGATAGATACTCCCAATGCAAAGAATGGGTTGAGGCAAATGATTGTCCAATTGAAATGACATCTCTTGTGCAGCATCCAAAGCCAGTTGTACTGATGCAATCGCCGTAATCTTGGCATCCGTGCCTTGCGATTCTAACTCACGTGCGAGTTTAGTGCAGTCTACTGCTACTTTTCGACCATCAGGGGGTTGTGTTACATACACATGACTGATGTTTCCTTCGACGATGATTTCAACCAACGGCTGCAAAAAAGTCCCGAGATCTTTCTGCTCTGTGCAACCGATTACAATCACACCCGGCATGGGTGACATGTCCTTTGTTTTCTGAAATCGAATTTGTTCACAGGCACGTGCCATACCACTTGGATTGTGAGCACAATCGAGTAGCAAGGGTGTCTGTCGATATTCCATCCACTGCATTCGTCCAGGCCAGTTGGTATGTGCGATGGCGCGATCGACCTCGTCGTAGGCTGCATATTGTTCAATTCGCCGAAGGGCCGCTTTAGCAAGCATTGCAGCTTCTTTTTGATATGGAATCCACCCATCGTATCCTTTCTTTCTTGATAGAGGACGGAATGCTTTGACTGCCTCAGAGAATTTGACCGATTCCAATCGATCTCCCCGCCACCACCATGCTTTGTCATGCTCACGGACGGTGCGCTCGATGGTTTTGCGGA
>PBPV01000022.1 GCA_002724815.1 Methanobacteriota archaeon
CGTTGCTCACGAATTTTGGTCATGCAAGATGGGCGAATTATTGAGGACAATCGCACGGAAGAAGAATGAGGGATTTTNCATGTCACTGGCCGGCCAATGGACACTCGAGAAACGAGTGGTTTCTNCCGTTTCAGCNANTCTGGTGACCGTATTGGTTGCAACCTTGCAGTGGGGCGATTATGATGGNAGTTTACGTGAAACTTTCACACTTTTCGGACTTTCAANNATCTCGGGTCTATTGGTGTGGTCAACTTTGCAATGGACATTGTCAAGTCGACANCGNATNTTATCGGTCATGGCCCGAAACAATTTGGTTCGCAGAAAACGCAACACAGCATTGGTCGTACTCGGGCTGTTGGTCGGCTCGGCGATCGTCACTTCATCACTGGTGATTGGTGACAGTCTCGATGCCACGATGGAGGAGCAATTTTTGGCACCTTTGGGAGATACAGATTACTACATCAAGGGCAATGACAAGGCGACGGGACTNCCAACGGAGTGGAACGAATCTCGCGCGACTGANATNGCTGANGAGTTGTTNTCNTGGCCACAGGTTCAAGGCGCNCGCACAGGATTGCAGATGAGTGCCTCAGTCCAATTGAATGGCCTTGGTGAACCCATTGCAACATGGTATGCATTCGATTCTGAATTGACAAATCGTGGTGGTTTCGGCCCGATTGGTGGTTCCGACGGAATCCAGTATGACGAAATCAGCGATGGCGATGTGGTCATCAACGAAGAACTCGCAGACAATATCGAGGCATCAATCGGAGATGTCATCGAAATTCACTGGGTCGAAGTTGATCTTATCGAGGGCTTGGTTCGCAGTGAGGCCAACCTTACAGTCCAGCACATCGTTTCTGATGTCAATACNGGGCATCGAAATAGTCGGCAANCTCTTCTGTTCACCAGTTTATCTCAGGCTCAAAACGTCACAAGTCAGGAAGNCATTGTCACACACTTAGGCATCGCAGTCGAGGGCAATGGGAATGATGCTTTACGAACTCAAATTAAAGAAATGGTCAATGAAAAATTGTTGGCGGAAGATGCTGGATTTACGATCGAAAGCGACTCAGACACTGGACTCATTGCTGTGGCTAGAACCACAGGNGTCGGGCAACTGCGGGCCAATGAGGTTGCGAACTTAACNGCTAGAGTTGATGAATCCAACTTCACGCTTGAATCCGTTGAATTGNTGCAGGTGCCNCTCTACAATATCGCCCAACAATGGCTAAATGTCTCCGGCTTGGCCTCTNCATCGATTTCATCGATTGAGCAATCCGATGGTTGGGATTGGTATGCGACAGGTGCTGGCTTATCGCTGCAAGAAGCCGATGGCCAGTGGTGGGTCTGGAGTCCGGATGATGTCGAAGATGAGTCCATACGAGACATTGAGTTGATTACCAATGAATCTGCTCTGATTGCCCACCAAGATGGGGTTCGTTTCATCGATTTGGCGCCAGGTGCTGAAGACATAGATCATCTCCAGGGTCACTCTGTTGAAGCCCTGTCTTACTTCTGTTCNCAATTTTGTGAAATCGGTGAATCAGAGGGCGTATGGCTTGCCTTAGCTGAAGAAGAAGGCAATGCGTGGCTGCACTCTACAGAAGATCTCTCNAATTGGTCAAGTCATTTGTTGGTGGATGATGGCTCTGCATTGACGTATTCAATGGCGACTGATAACGACGAAATTATTGTGACTGTCGGTGGTATTTTAGGCAGTCAAACCTGTACGGGTTCAACTCCGGATTCGATGAACTGCGAGTCAGATTCAACCGAGCGAAGGGACTTGTTCATNCACGCTAACTCTACNTGGTTCGTAGAGGGNCAATCCTTGCATCAACTCGATGANGGCGCTTCGACTCCTGCATGGGAACTTGGGTTGCCCAATGGGACAATCCTGGCCTACAGTAACGATGCATTGTGGATTGAAAANGCGGGACTTTGGGTTTGGAATGGAAGTGAATTTGAGTCGATTGAAATTTCCATCCCCTCTGCTGCAAGCTCAGACAACGCAGCACTGAGCCTCAATGCGGATCGCCTAATTGTCACCACTGGAAACGGTGTTGCCATTCTAGATGGGGACAACACTTCNGGCCGTTTGCCTTCACGAATCAAGGTCGATTCTGTTAACCGAGTCCCNCTCACGATCGTCGGTTGTGTTGGCTGNGACATGATGGGTTTCCCGGATGTTGAAAGNGGGTCAATTCACGTATCTGACTGGGCTGGAGAAACTTTGGCGTTNAGTGAAGGGGATTCCGTAAGGCTGCGCGGTTACTTGCCCGCGATACGGGGCCAATGGGAAGGCGAGCGATTGNTTGTTGATGATGCCACTCTCAGCCTNCCCTCTCCTCCNGGACAACCCTCGTTTGCTGACATGACATTCGGNCTGNTATCCATTTCTGATGCTGANNTNCTCGCCGGTGGGAACAATGGCTCTCGAAGCATGATNATCATCGTAGGNCCCGGTTTGATTAACCCNACAGTGTTTGAAATCGCTCTGGCAGATATCGAAGATTGGGCTGATTTCCAAGCGGATTTAGATTCGACCGGGCTCAATGTATCCCCCATCAAACTTCGAATGATCGAAGCGACGGAAGATGCTGGAGAAAACTTCTCCATGCTGTTCCTTATTTTCGGTTCATTTGTGATNTTCTCTGGCATCCTATTGGTGATGAATATNTTTGTCATGCTCGCCGATGAGCGAAAATCAGAGATGGGCATGGCCCGCGCAATTGGGATGCAGCGTAACGATTTGCGGGTTCTTTTCGTACAGGAGGGCGCTCTTCTTGGAATGATTTCCAGCGCGTTTGGTTCACTGTTTGGTGTGGGTGTGGCTTGGGTTCTCATGCAATTTATGTCTGCATCATTCCAAGACACGTTGTCGTGGGATGTGGTATTCGATTGGACATTCCAAAGCCTATTGGCGGGTTTCGTTGCGGGTTTCCTGGTGACTTGGTCTACCCTTTGGTCGACCTCACTTTGGATCAGTCGACTGAACGTTGTTGCGGCTATCAGAAGCATCCCAACGCGTTATCGAGGAAGCTTGCCCTGGTGGTCTATTCTCATCACTCTCTTCCTCGGTTTCACCTCGATCGCCAGCTTCACACTCGCCTTCTTGATTGGAGACCCGATTGAGGGAACTCGACACGCATGGTGGCTGTTTGGTGGATTTACGCTGATGCTTGCTCTGGTGCCACCTGCATTTTGGATTCTCGGCGTGCTGTTGCCTGAAGATGTCACCGTTGGACGGATGCGATTCCATCGCCCAGTGGTCCTTCCTCGTCTGATTTTGTCGATCCTCAGTCTCTCGATGATTGCATGGGGGTGGAAGGGCGATCCAATCAGTGCTGAATGGGAGCAAGGGCCGTTTTCATTCATCATCATGGGCATTTTCCTTGTGGCTGCCGGTGTGCTGCTGCTGACCAGTCTAGCGCCCTTGGTGACTCGTTTTATCTCGAGACTGGTCGCGCCTCTTTCCGGCCGAATCGCCGCTGTATTGCCCACCAGTTTGGCCTATCCCATGGCCACTCCATTCCGTACAGCGATGACCATGGGGATGTTTTCTCTAGTGATTTTTGCCGTTGTGATTTTATCGGGTTACAGTGCGTTATTCGGCAATTACTTGGATGATATCAGCGAGGAATCCGGTGGAGAATATGAGATATTGGCATTCAGTAGCAGTGAACTTGACCCTGACGTCTCACAATGGGACTTAGGCGAAATGGATGTGGCTGATTTCGATTCGATTGCAACCATTTACAACGGTGTTGTAAAGGCTGAACGTCCTGACGGTACAGGTCCCGATCTGAATGTTGGCTTACGAGGTTTTGACCATAATTTCAGTGATCATGGGGCTCTTGGTTTGCAATCTTGGGCCGAAGAAGTTGGCGACACAGAATCGGAAGTATGGGCCGCAGTATTGGCGGATCCAAGTCTTGTGATTATCGATTCTAGCCTGATGCCCCTGCCTGAAGGGGCCGTGAATCCACCACCTACACTAAACTTGACGATTGGGAGTCCAATCCTAATCAGTGACCCGACCAACTTAGGCGTAAATCGTACTGTATATGTCGCAGGAATCCTGAAACAGGAGTCCTCAATCATGCTATCTGGAATATACATCCAATCGGATTTCGCCGCCGAGAGATTCGATGCAAAGCCTCAAATCGTGTGGTTCAGCATGCCGAATGGAACCTCAGTCTCCGCCCAAGAACAGGCTGCAGACGAGATTGAACGAGGGATGATTGAGGAAGGGGTTGGCGTCTTTGTGATTGAAGTCGCCTTTGCCAAGGCGCAATCGTTCTTTTTGTCAATATTCAATTTGCTCAAAGCTTTCTTGGCGCTTGGTTTGGCAGTCGGTATTGCAGGGTTGGCCGTTGTGACCATACGCAATGTCAGTGAAAGACAGCACCAAATTGGTATTTTACGAGCCCTTGGATTCCATCGCAGCATGGTTGTTTGGACCTTTTTGGTGGAATTGTCTTGGGTTTCCTTCCTGGGCATTCTCAATGGTGCACTGGTTGGGATTGGATTCCATTATGCCTTGTATGATCGTTTCCTCAAGGAAGATGGTGCAGCATTCATCATGCCTTGGACTGAAATCTCTTTGATCGTTTTGGGGGCTTACATCCTGACTCTGTTGGCGACAATTTGGCCCGTCAGAAAAGCCGCATCGATTCGTCCTGCTGAGGCACTACGGGATGTAAATTAAATTACAAATCGTTCGTTCTAGATATTATATACAAATGTAAATTTAACACCCAAAAAGTAACTTGGGCCGCCCCACAGTATAAATACGAAGTTTTACTGTGGCGAAGTACCCACTGTGAGGGAGGACTGTAAAGTGAAGCAAATTGTGCCTATTGTACTCACGGCGTTGATGTTGACCAGTGTACTTGCTGGAATCGATTTCGCCGATGAGCTGAAGGATACGAACGAAATGGAAACGGGTGGTCGTGCGGCTGATGAATTGAAGCTGCACGATGTCCTGCAACCACGAGAAACATTCGTGGATGCAGCAGGCAACACTCGGAATGGAATTGACATCGGAGATGTAGTGTATTTCCGGCCGATCATCATCAACGATGGTGACAACGCAGCAAGCGAATTCAACATTCGAGTGACTGTTACTCCGGCTGGAGATGGGCAGCAACCGGTCATCGACAACCTCGATGACGCGGTTTGCCCTGGAAATGTGACCGTGACCGGTTGCAGCTTCAACTCCTTAGCATCTGGTGATTTCTTGGGTGGCGGCAATTACCGTGTCCAAGCAGCAGCAGGTGGGGATCTATCTTGGACACCTACCGTTGCGGGTGAATACACTGTATACATTCAAATCGATGTAGATTCAAGCATGGATTCAGACTTGACCAACAACGACATGACCTACTCGGTTACGGTTCAACACTACCGTGACATCGTGGTTGACCTCTGCTGGACCGAAGGTCCTAACGGCGATTGCGCAGCTGGCGATGCAGCCGATGCGAGCAAGCAAGGTGCAGGTCCACACGACTTCATGATTACCATTACTGGTGACGGTTCCGAAGATTGGGAGCCACGCAATACGCAATTCAGCGTCGAATTCGGTGGGGAGTATGAAGCCGAGTTCTCAGGACTATGGCTTGATGGAACTTGGACCGATGCAGCATCCAATGGACCAGAGTTCACCGTGACTGCCGGCGAAACATCATCGGTGAATGTTTGGCACAACGTGTCAGAACCGGCACAGACTGTGACGGACCCAAACGATGTTCAGGCCAACCCCTGTGCGAATGCAGCGAACCCGTGTGCTCAAGACCGTACTGTACTCGTCTTCCAGAACACATACACCTACCGTGGTGTCATCAAGGGCGATCCCGGTGCTGATGGGGAGAACAGCGTTAACACGTTCAGTATTACTACAATGCTATCTGGATTCGACTTGTATGCACCGAGTGAAGGTGCAGCAGGCGGCGTAGGTCCAGGTGGCGGAGAAGAGGAAGCTTCAATCATCATGAATGAGCAATCCACAGACTACGACGACCGCACAGGCAACAATGACGGTATACTCAACGGATATTTCTCGGTCTTCCACGACCTTGGTGTCACCTCTCTCACCGGCGGCCCGAACGAGGCCACCGAAGGCACCTTGAACGTCGGACAAACGACTTTCTCTGCAAACGTCATTTACGGCGGTTCCGAAGCTGAAAACAAATACGATTGGTCAGTGACCTTCACCGTGAAGGATGAAAACGGCCAATCCGTTCTACCGGGTGGAGTTGAATCCATGTCGGCCAACGAGTGTCTGGATGGCTCCGAAGATGAGTACTCTCACGCTCCTCTCAGCCAGATTGCTGACGGGACGACCCCTGAAGGAACTGCATGCATTGATGTCATGCTGTCCCCTGGTCGATTCACTGTGACTGCAACTGTTGAAATCATCAGCGGTGACGATGGTGGCGATACAGACCCAGCCGGTGCAACTGACATGAATTCAGGAAACAACATGCGCGGCACGTTCTTTGAGGTCATCAACGACAACCCAACGGTCTACATGACCCTCGATGATATCTCTCGAGACGGTGAATCAGTCGATGCTCCAGTCATTGTAGGCGACATGATTACTATGCGCGCACGAGGACAAGACACAGAAACACCTGCTGAAAATCTGATGTATGCATGGTCACGAATCACCTCAAGTGGTGAGCGATTGGACATGGAAACCTGCGCTGAATCGATCTGTATGGTCGAGACTGACGTATCATGGATTGGCCAACGGGCCGTTACTGTAACCGTAACAGATGCCAACATGGCATCGACCACAGATACCATGATTGTGTCCGTTTGGAATGCTTACTCAATGGACATGGATGTCACTGGTGCATCAATCGGTTATTCCCTGGTTTACAGCCCCTTGGTTGGATTCAATGTCAGCGTCGCAGATGGTGCATCTTACACCCAGCAACAACTGGGTAGCAATGCCGGTGCATTCGACAGCGTCGTATCGTTTGACATGACGGTTACAAACGTGTTCAACCCAACCGATATCGGTGCTGAATCGATGACCATCGATTTCGATGGCGATGCCTCGACCAACTGGGGATTGTGGTACCTACGAACCGCTGACTCCCAGTGGACCAGTGTCAACCATGTCACCCAATCTGCGGGCAACAACGGCGGGGTTACATTGACTTTCAACCACGATGGTGGCCTTGAGGGCAACCTGAACGGTGGTACCTATGCAATCTTCGATGTTGCAACTGCGGGTGCTGAGCCACCTGCAACCGGTGTCACAGGATTGACTGCTACGCTACAACCTGGTGCCCAAGTCGTCTTTGACTGGGGCTACGTCGATGACAGCCTATTGGGCAGTGCCGACACAGTCAATCTATACCACTGCTCAGGTGACGGTTGTGACCCAATGGCGGGTACAGCCATGCCTGCAATGAACCCAACCACCACCTCTTGGACGCTTGTTGGGACCGATGGTGACAGCTACACCATCCATGTGCAGACTGAGAACGGCAACACCGACGAAACCTCAGGTGCTGCGCTCACCGGTGGTGGCATGGCCATCACTGTGACTGCAGACGGTAGTGTATCCCCTGCTCCATCGATCAACGCTGATGTCCCATCTTCTGAGGGTGATTCACTCACCTTCACCTGGACAGCCACCGAAACGGGTGACGTTGCATCGTGGATGGTTTGCTGGGCAGCCAGTCAATCTGTTGTACAGGACTCCTTCGACAGTGTCGTTGGTGATGGTGCATGTGCAGAGACCACCGACACCACAACCTCGCTCACCGTGACTGAGCAAGACATGTGCGGTGGATCATGCAGTTCAAACATGTTCTTCGCAGTTGGAGCCAAGGACACCACAGGCAACGTCTACTCGCCTGACGGTGACAGCCACTTGATGACCGCAGACTACAGCTCTGGAGTTGTAGATCCNGGTGTTATCGATGGCGGAAACGATCNAGCAGGTGAGGATGAAGGAATGCCTTCGACAGCCATTGCTGCAATCATCGNCTTGGTGGTTGTTGCAGTTATCGGTGGCGCGTTCATCTTGACACGCGGCGCTGAAGGCGACGGCGATGACAAAGAGTGGGATTACTAATCCTGCCAGTGAAAGAACAAGACCCATCTCTGAGATGGTGACCCGGGTCGGGCCCCCTACGGGGGCCCGGCCCCTTTTTTCGTTTCGAACTCGAGCCGAGATCCAGGTGCACTTCGGGTAATCACTTGCAGTCGCACGATTTGGTTGGTATTTTTTGAACCAAGAGTTGTTTTACTAGCACATTTCTTGAGACATAAATCGGGAATAATATAACAAAAAATTTTTGTTACAAATTGTTTGTACCACTGATTTCGCTACGATTTTTGTCGCTCTAAATTTCCTCGCAGTTTGTCGAACGGAAAGGGGAAATCAAAGCGTTTGCACCCATACGGTTATATCTACGTCAGAGCGTGGCAGGACTGTTCATAGGACACTCTGGGGTATGTGAATGATGACAAATGGAAACAAGAAGGTGTTGGGCGGCAGTTGGCTGTTGCTCACGCTATTGATGATTGGAATGAGTTGGGCCCAAGCGGTTCCACCAGCTGGAGATGCTGTATCGGACAATATTGTCGATGAAGCAGAAGCTAGTGAAGAGGTGGATCTGTTTGCTCTCGACGTGGAGGAATATGCAACGGTTGACGATATCGGATACGGCTACCCAGCCGAAGACGAGCTCGTTGGAAGCCGAACTGCGAACTCCAAGACGTATGTGACGGAAGAAGGAAAGGTTGCGATTGTAACCACTGACCCGATCCATTACCTTGATGATGAAGGTGCATGGAGAGCGGTTGATCTCAACATTGAGTCCGAAGGAAATGGTTGGTCTGTGACTGAAAACACATTCAACACATTCTTCGAAGAAAGTGTTGACAATGGTGTGGTAATCGAAGTCGATCAAAACATCGACGCCATCCGAATGGGTATGAACCCCGTCGTTGTACAAATGGACAAGGACATGGCACAGCCAATGATGTACCACCTCGATGAAACCGAGGAGCCTGTACAGACTGCTGGCAACGTGTTGCGCTATCCATTGGGCCAGGGCATCGCTCTGGACTACATGGTCACTGCAACACAGGTCAAGCAGAACTTGGTTCTACGTGACCAGCCGTTCTTCGGTCAGGAGTTTAACGGATGGCTCGGCCTACAGGAAGAAATGCTTCTCCCTCACGGCTACGCTGTCTTCAACGGTGCTAGTCCTCTGCAAGAGGGTGAAGTCCTCAAGACCAACGAGTCGTTTGAAATTCGAAACATCGAGACTGGTGAACTGTTCGTAACAGTCCCAGCACCTCTGGTTTACGATTCAAACCCTGAAGCTCTTCCAGCAATCGGTCAGTACTTCATCGTGCAGACTGGATCTCACGTTCAACTGACCACTGCGATTGACTCGGAGTGGTTGATGGATGAGAATCGTTCATATCCAGTTATGATCGACCCTACCATCGACGTGACTGCATCAACGACTTACTACACCTACAGTTACAGATACCAATCTAGCTGGAGTTCAACCACTTACATTCGTGGATATGCTACCTCCTTCATTAGTTACACTTGCAAGGGTAACGGTAACTCCGCAAACACCTGCACGAGTTCAAGTTACTACCGCAACTACGTTCGTAACACAGTTCACCGATTCAACTTGGCAAACGCTCTGCCAAGTGGAGCAACTGTAACAGGTGTTGACTACGAGAACCACGTCGGTCGATACCGAACTGGTTCACGAAGCTTCGAAGTGGCTGTCATGAAGAGCGGTTCCTCACAGAGCAGCACCATGATTGACCCAGCGAGTTACACATACAGTTCTGGTCGATGGCTACACACGTACTCAGCAAACTCTGCCGCTTCTTCATCTGTAACAACGCTCAGTGATCCAGGATACTACTACGGCTACAACGCAGGTAGCATCCGTTCAATCACCATGAACTCAAATGGTGAATCTGACGTTCAAGACGCAATTGATGGCAATGGTGCAGGTACCAGCGGACACATCCTTGGGTTGGCAATTCGCAATTCAGGTAACGCACCATTCTGGTATTGGTGCACACAGAACACCTACACCTACTACGGTTGCCAAAGCAGTGCAGCTTACAAGCCACATCTAGAAATTGCCTACACAGGTGGTTCAGATACAACGGCCCCAGTTGCTGAGCACGCAGCCTTCGATGGTAAGACCACTTACCTTGACGGTGCACGAACACTCTACATGAGCGCAACAGACGCCAGTGGCGTCAACACCACGGCCGCAGGAAAACCCCACCTGTACTACCGTGTTGATGGAGGCTCATGGAACGGTGTCGGTGCTACGACAATCGGAACTTGTGTTGCAGGCGCTGCGGCATGTAACTTCAAGGCCACAATCCCTGCTCAAGCAGCTCCGGCTACAGGCACGAAAGAAGTCGAGTACTACTGGGCTTACCGTGACGCACCAGCTCCACCCAACGGTGGTGTCTCGGGAACAACTGCTACCACCCCTGCTGGTGGAACTGGTATCCCAAGCAACATGCAGACGCATCCAAGTTCACCATACAGCTACGAAATTGAGCATGTCGACAATGCAGCCGACGGCGATAACAAGTGGCAACTTCGAGCCAGTGGATGGAACTCCTACTCGTACTACAGCGCTCAGCGCTACTACGATTGGCAGATGACCTACTACGAGCCAAGCCGTGAATACCACATGGAATATGATACCTCAAACTGTGGTACAGGTTCATTGTCGTGCTTCAACTCAGCAGCTGTATTGGATCTACGATACTACCCAGGCACAACACGTGTGTGCACATCGACCAACTGTCAGACAAACATGGACAAGACCACCGTTCCAGGGCTTTCGATGAATGCTCGTAACGGTCCTGGTTCAGATCTGATCTGGTATCACGATGGCACCTCATGGGGCGTCATGGGTTACGAAGTCTCTAGTGGCAACGGTATCGAGCAGCCACAAAGTGCAGGTACTTCGTACTCCACACTAAACTATGGTAGTACCGATGATGGATACGTGAAGGTCCCCATCCCCGGTGATATCACAGGTTACTTCGGTGCGTTCTCATGGAACTCCACCTACAACCTGAACAGTGCAAACCGTAACATGTTCTGCGTGAACACGAACAACAACCCAATCATGTTCGTGCGCTCGACCTACACAGGTTCAAGCTACAGCAACCCATGTTACAGTACGTACTACTACTACCGCTACAACTACGCATGGAACGGTTGGTCCAACCCAGGATATGACGGCAAGGTCAGCAACGGTTGGGAAGTCAACTCCAAGGTCAGTTCAATCAAGCCTGCACCGGACACATTCCCACCGGAGTTTGCCCACCCAGGTCTAATGGACACCTACGTGGAAGATGACCGAACGCTCTCGATGGAGATCAGTGACGCTGGTGACCCACCTGTGGGATTGAACACCAACGCAACCGATCAGGGCGATGGCCTGGTTGCACCTTCGATGAAGTACCGTGTGTATGANGCNGAGGCAGGNTCCTGGTCCNGTTGGACCGAGCGCGCCATGTCTCCAGATGCNGCNGCNAGCNCCTGTGTAACGGTTGCATGTACGTGGACCACTACNATCCCCGGTACCGACCGAGGNAACACAGTGGAATACACNCTACACGCNGTNGACAACAACGGTAACTGGAANAACACAACCGCTGTGTCNTACNNCATTGGTGAACCCACCAAGGTCTTCGTCATNGAGTGGCACGACATGACNGCTGGATTCAACTCCGGTTACAATGTCAACTATCAGGTCCGCCTGTACGATGTCACAAACGAGATTGAATTCGAGTATGACACCAGCAGCAATGCGTACTATGACTACCAGTACATCGGCTTCCAGAACCCGGCAGCCAATGCGGGTGAGTTACTACGCGGGCGCGGAAGTGGATTCATTGGCGGACAGAACCCGTTCGCCAACAACTACCGAATCGCGACCGATGGCAGTTCATANGGATACGAGACTTACTCTGCTGGCATGACTGAATTGTTCAACTTTAACGAAGAATTCACTGGCAGCAACAACGGTTACCCGTACACGTACTACTGTACCCGTTACTTCACCAGCTACCGAGGCGACTGCAGTACGGTCATNGACCTNCCAAACGACTTCGAATTCGAGTACTTCGGCAGCACCTTCAACGGAACGCAGGGTCACAAGATCCANGCCATCCGCCACGGTGCAATGCAGTTCAGTACCTCCAGTTCAACCAACAGTGCACAGATGATGTCCTCAAGTTGGGGAACAACCATGCCTGGCTTGCCAAGCAGTTCCTCATACGCAGCGAACGTTGACCTAGCACCATGGTGGGGTTACTATGCAGCATACTACTGCTACTACAACTCCGGTTCAGAGTGCAGTATCCGCTCGAAGATGATTCCATTCGACGGTTCAGGTATGGACGTTACTGCGGACATTACCACGCCAACGATTTGGGATATCGAGCAGAGCCCGATTCGAGTCAACCCATCCAGCGGTGACTACTTGCAGGTCTCTGCCGACTTGACCATCATGCCCGGCGTAGAAGTGCAAATCGCTGAAGGCAAGGGTCTTGCGATTACTGGAGCATGCAACAGTTTGACAGTGAACGGAAACGAGTCACACCCAGTTAAGATCACCAACTTGGGTACAAACAATGCTAAGGGTATTGCATTCACCAACGGTGGATGCAGTACAGCAGGTACAGATGACCGCCACACCTTCGAAAACACTGACTTTGAGAACATGGATATTGCCATCAGTGCAGGTAGCCGCCACGGCAGTGCTCCTCACTACAATGGCAATGTGGGTAACTTCACATTCACTGATGTGACCTTCACCAACGTCTCAACAGCAATCAAGCACGGCAGTGGACAAGGTACAGGCTTCGATCTATCTGGTGTCAGCATCGCAAACAGCGCTGACTCCTGTATCGAGCTACCAGACGACTCAAGTTTGACTTGGGTCGGTGGTTCAGCCACTGATTGTAACACCCACGCCTACACAGGACAGGGTGCAGTGATGACTGGCGATGGCTCAACCGTATGGATTGAGAACGTCACCATGACTGATGCAGCTGTGAACGGTATCATCGGTGAGGCAGACAGCCTCACTCTGTCGAACGTGACCATCGATGCCAGCAATGGCTTCTCGTCACAGCAGACTGGAACCGGTGTTGCCCAGACCAGCACTGCTACCAGTGGTACTGATGCCCACTTCTACAATGTAGACATCAGCAACTACAATGCAGCGTTGACCACACACGCAACAGACAGCCTACACATGGAAGACGTCACAAGTTCAGGTGACTCCAACGGTTACAGTATCACACCTGCAGGCGCAAGCAGCCCTGCAATTGGTGACACTGGTTGGACCATGGACACAGTCAGTGCAGATGGTGGACTCACGATGGCACGCACTCAGCCAGGAACCATGGACAACATCGATCTTGGTGGTGCTCTACAAATGTCGGGTACTGCTCCAAGCACAGACATGGTCTCTGGTAACACACTCAGTGTTGCCGGACTCACAGTCAATGGCTGTGGCTGGAATGTCAACTTTGCAGACATCGACATGGGCGATGGCTCAAGCGATGCTTGGGTCAGTGCAAACTGTGCATCCTCTGCAAGCAGCAACGTGATCACCATCTCCGATGGTACAATCGCTGGTGACAGCACGAACAACAACTTCGTGTACGCACGTAACAGTGTATTGACCGTTGCAATGATGACCGTTACAGGCCAGACAAACTGGGGTAACTACCTCGCAAGCGCTGGAACCAACGGTGACATCCGCTTGGTTGATGTCAACTTCCGAGGCAACGACTGTCTTGATGCAAACAACGCTGCAGACACAACTGTTTGTTGGGTCGAGGCTGCCTCCAGCAGTTCGAAGATCTACTTCGGTGGTGTCGGAACCGTCTCTGTTTACCGATCTGGTAACAGTGGTAACGCCTTCCAGGCCAACCACAACGTCGCCGCTTCGGTACACGACAGTTCAGGAACAGAATTGTTCACTGTCGGGACCAGCAAGACTGATGCCTCAGGTGCAGCAAGTGTTTGGCTCATCACTGATTTGTATGAGCGTGACAACACAGGAGCTACCAGTTCATCTGCAACATACACTGACCACACACTCCGCGCAGCCGGTGGTGCAGGTCAGAACGTGACAACACCAGCAGATCCATGGTACACTGCAGCACACAACGCTGACTATCCAAACAGTGACCTACCTCTTGAGGTCGGTGAACACGTTTACCTCAAGCTCGAGGCGTTCCCAATGGACTTTGGTGGAGCAACGAAGGATTGTACCTTCTTCTCCAACAACGACTCAGCTTCGATGGTGGATGGATANCACACCTACACCCGTCAAATCATCACCTTGTCTGCTGACATGGTGCTTGACGGATGCAGTGTGCACCTACAGGGTACTTCTCTGCGCGTGAACCGCACAGCAGCTAGCAACCCAACCATTACTCTGCTCAATGGAGCAGAGTTGCTCGTGAGTGAGCACGATGGTGACTTTGGTGCAATCCGTGCGCAGTCCAGTGCATACCCATGGACCATGGATCTTGCAGATGGTGGCCAGTTCACCATCGATGCAGGTTCNATTCGTGACATGAGCGGTGGATTGACTGTCAGTGATGGCGGTACACTGGAGATGCGAAATGGTTCGACTGCCTACGGTAGTCCAAACGCTGCAGCATCGACAGCAACCATCAACGTTGATGGCGGTACATATGTCGTCAACAACGCAGTGGTTCAGAACGCCAACTCCGGTATCGGTGTCCGCCTACATGACACTGCAGCCAGTAGCGTATCGAACATCCTAGTGAAGAACTCGGCTGTTGGAATCTCTGTAGTTGATGCAGCACCGACCATCGATGGATTCACACTAACTGACAACACAGTTGGTATGGAAGTTGACGGTGGCATGAGCCTACCTACCATCTACCGCTCGGAAATTTTGAGCGGTGAGAGTCGAGGTTGGACTACCCACGCAATCGACATCACTTCCTTCGCGAAGAACAATCAGTACGTACAAATCGGTGCAAACTTCGTTTACGCCGGTGGAAACGCTGACCCACGACAAGGTTCGTACTATGGGCGATACTTCATGGTCACAGACCGGTACCGCATCGCAGTTGATGATGGAAACGGTTTGCAGAATGTCACTGACTCCAGCAAGACTGGTTATTACCCATGGGGTAACAACGATCCTGCTGTAACACAAGGTGGCATGAGCTACGATGGTGGTGAAGGTGGTGCACCTGTTTGGGATTGCAACCTTTACGGTTACAGATACAACCCTGGCGGTTCCTATCAGTATGCGTATTACTACTACTTCATCGCCTATGGTGGTGGAGCGTACTCAAGTGCAGGAAGCAACAACATGGAGCCCAATGAATTCGGATTCCGTATGCAGTCTGTTGATGGTCTCACTCAGAGCACCAACTACTACCCATACCACTTCTGGGGNGGTTACTGGCCAAGCTTCTACTATGCTAACACAGTACACGCACCNGTTGAAGGATTCAACGGAATGTGGGGTAGCTACAACGTCTGCAAGTCATACGCTTACAGTGTTGCAACTCCAAACCCAGCGGGTTGGAGAATCGCTTACCCAATCGTTGACACCAGTTCAGCCAATATCGACCAAGTTGTGGTCTATGTCGACATGCACCACTACGGTGCTGACTACTACCAAGACCGCATCGACTTCACAGTTCGTGCAGCAAACAGTGTCACTGATTTGTTGAACAAGGACTACAGTCGTGACTTCGGCACCGCGGACATCAGCGATGGTGTCATCAACGGTGCAGATACTGGAATTGACATCGGTGGAGATCGCGCTGCAGGTGCGTTGAGTGATATCACAATCAACAGCCCAACCAGCGAAGGTATCCTCGTCTCTGGTTCCACTGGTGCAACCATGGACTCTATCACCGTCAATGACGGCCGCTATGGTGTCCGAATGGGCAGCAACGCAGGTGGCAAGTTGGCTCTAACCAACGTGGACTTGGACAACCAATCAATGGACGGAATCGTTCTTTCGAAGACCATGAACCTCGATCTAAGTGGTACCATTGCAAACGCAGGTTACTGTGGACTCAAGGTTCTAAGCTCGAACTCAGGTGACTGGGACTTCGAGGGATTGAATCTAAACAACAACGCTGTCGGTATAACACACGATGGTACTGGAACAGTCTACATGTCTGACACGACCATGAGTGGTAACACGCAAGATGTGACCATGAGTGGTACGGCGGCAATGGAGTACCTAGAAGGTGACATTGATGATACCAAGGTCAGTATTACTGATTCGGCTATGTTCACTCGCCAGCGATCACTTGACGTCTCTATCTCTGCTGATTCAGCAGCAGTAGATGGCGCCCGAGTCAAGGTACTGGATGCGAACTCAGCTGTTGTGGACAGTGGTACCACTGATGCCAGTGGTGGCNTTGATGGTATGAAGTTCACCGCTTGGACCATGGATGCATCTGGAAAGAATGTTGCAAACCTTGCAGGTTACCAGTTGGTGAGCCTTGCGCATATCGACTACGTCAATGGTAACACCATCGACGTTCGATATGTAATGGACACCATCACATTGGCCGACCAGTCAGGTAACACTGCTTCGGCAACATTGACTGCATCAATTACTGACCGTGTTTGTTACTCATACAGCTCATGGGACGTAATGGGCCGATGTACTGGACTCAACTACCGAAGTCAGCGTACAGTTGATGGCGTTGTGGAACACGGTTACTACATCGATAACAGTGACATGTCTAACAAGGTCATTCAGATGGATTCACCATACAACTACGCCGATATCGGTACTGGGAAGATGAGCTTCAACAACTCGATCATCTTCACAACTGGAACCGTAAACGATGAGACTCGACTTCAAGTCACTTACCCATACCAGGGCAAGATTTGGATGCACAACACGACCATTATTTCAATGGGTGAAGATGATGCAAGTAGCTTCCGTGTCGGTTACTCTGGAACCTACAGCTACGGACAGTATGATATCGATGATAGCAAGTTGTTGGGTCTAAAGAACATCGGAACAGGTAGTGGTTACTACCTACAGAACGGTGACTTGTCTGTGACCAACAGCCTGTTGATGCACTACAGAGTACCTGAGAGCACTTCAAGTGCCGTATTCTACGATGACATGTGCATTCAGTCTGCAGGATTCGACAATGTCCGAATTACAGGAAACACAATGATTGATTGTGGTGTTGGATTCTTCGTACCAAGTAACTTCTATGCTACATCCACTTACTACGGTGGAAACGGTACACGTGATCTACAGGTGAACAACAACACCTTCGAGGATTGTACNGTNNTCTGNATGTGGTACTACCTNAACGCNAATGTNCACGATGCNAAATTCAACGGCAACGTGTTCNCGGGTNCNGTNNNTGANTACAACGTNTACAGNCANGANGCAACATCCTACAGTGTAGAGATTGANGGCAACACCTTGNNTGCAGAGAACCCNATTTACCTACGTGGTGCACGTGAGTGGAGCATTTCCAACAACGACATCACGGGTATNGGCAGTGCAGCAAACGCCTGTGTCTANGTCCTAAACGGNCANGGNGACATCTCNGGTAACANCTGNACNGANGCTGACGGTGGAATTGCAGTCAGTGGTATCCGAAGTGGCAACGACGTTCACATCGATGGCAACACCATCGGCTTCACCACAGGTCGCCTACCGACCAGTGCAGTGGGTATCTACGTCGAAAACTGTGGATTGGATGAGGTCTTTATGTCAAACAACGTTGTATCGACCGTCATGAACGCGGTCAACACCGATGGCTGCACAGTAACCGACAACAACTCGGCTTACTCCGGTCTAGGTGGTGGCGCAGGTCGAATCTTCAACGTCGATATGCAGCAGAGTACTTTCAGCCCAGCACACCTCACTGGTGTCTGCATTGGAGACTCTGTACGCTGGACATCTCGTGCTTACTACAGCACCAACACCCCGCACTCGACCACATCTGACTCCGGTCAGGCAGAGAGCTGGGACAGTACACCAATGAACCTTGGATCATCCTTTATCCATCAGTTCAGCAATGCGGGTAACTTCACCTACTACAGTTCAGCGGCACAATCAACCGTAACAGGTTCGGTTAATGTTGCAGCCTGTACAGGTAACAACCTGCAGACCACGGGTATTGACATCATGGGTGGCGGCGATGACATCACTCTGAACGGTGTTGTTGTCTCNGGATACGGTCTAGGTCTTGCAATGGATGGCGGTGAACTACACATGGCATCCTCGACCACCATCATCGGTGACAACACAGCTGTTGAAGTGACAAACGTCGATTTGTCCACCAACGGTGCAGTCCTTGCTGCTAACGCCACCTACGGTGTTGCTCTGGATGTTGTCAGCGACAGTGGCAACGATGCGCTTGACTTGACAGGCCTATCTGTCAACGCAGCCATCGGTGTCCTCGCAGATGGACACTCGGACTTCCGCTGGAACGGTGGTGTTGCACAGGGTAGCACTGTCTTGAAGACAGTTAACGGTGCATCCGGTTCGTTGGAGAACATGTCGGGTATCTTCGCACACCCAACCTTTGGAGATGTGCCTGCACCATGGGAACAAACTGCATCTTGCTACAGTGTTGACCCCACATACATCGCAACCAACGGTGGTTGTGGTGGTGTCACCACACAGATTGATGCAGGTGCATTCTCAACAGTCACCAGCATTGGAAACGGTGTACTCAACAACGGTGCATTGATCACCGGATTGACCCTACCATCTCGATTGACAGTTGATTCAGATGCTATTGTTCACGAGGGTAACCTCCTGGACTTGACCATCACGCACATGGGTGCAAACCCAAGCAGTGACGTTGGTCTATACATCCGAAGCCTCGCCCAAGCCGAGAACCTCGACACTGGTGAAATGGTCAACGTACCTGGTGGACAATCCGCCTACGTGAGCCCATCATGGCGCAGCAGTGCTGGCCGAACCATTACCGTAGACGGTGTTCTATGGGACTGGCTCGGTAGCAACTTCGCAAACGAAGCCGATGACATGATGCCCGGTGCAGTTGCTCTCAACGCAACCACACAGGCACACTTGCGTGTCACATGGGACTCCAACTACATGTTCGCAGCATTGGTTGGACCTACCTTCGTAAGCACAGATGGTCTGTTCTACCTTGACACAACCGCTGGTGGTTCATCCACTGGTGACATGTGGCACTCACAGCACACTCTGCCAATCCAGGCGGACTACATGCTGTGGATGGAAGATCTCAACAACTGGGGTCTACGCAAGGTTATGCCAACCGGTAACTGGGTGGATGTAACATCCAGCTGTCCACAAATCGATTCGAGCATCTTCGTCGGAAACCCATTCACGACTACTCCAGTCAGTGAATTCCGAATTCCATGGTCCTGCCTTGGAAACCCAACCGAAGAAGTTCGCTGGATTGCAATGGTACAGTGGGATTCACCATTCGGTCAGGATGGACAAGTTGCTGGTGTGTTCCCAGAACAGCCATTCAACAACACCATGACCACCGGTCAGACCTTCGGTCAGTTCGGTACCTTCAACCTCGTTGGAGGCGACCTACCTGCATCCGGCGATGCACCTGTCACATTGGATGACCACCTGCTATTGTTCCGAACCTACACAGGTTCCAGCACAACACCAGGTGCGCCTCACGTCTACCAGATTTTGGTCAAGGTCCGCAACGCGGAAGGCGACTACTGGGACTGGGATGACTCCAATGCACCAGTGATCATGACGCAGAACCAGGACATCTCAATCGATATCCTGCGTGCAAAGCCTGTCATCGAGAACTTGGTCGACGTGGAATATGACGAAGATTCGGGTCAACACACCATTTCCCTAACGGACAAGGGTGTCGATCTGCAGGATACGTCAGAGTCGCTCGTATGGGCAGTAACTGATGCACCAACCAACACGCACAGTTACCCAACTCCGTATGACTACACATTGACTGGNCAATCNTTGGAGATTGANACACTTGAGAACCAGTTCGGCGGTCACCGCCTGCAACTGACTGTCACAGACAGCGACGGTCTCAGTGCAACCCAGACAATGGAAGTTGGTATCTGGAACGTCAACGACGCACCAGTCATCTGTAACACCAACCGCTTTGACTGCATGCCNGTNTTCTACGATGACGGTGATGGCAACCTNAACGTCCACGATGAGAACTTCAACGGTCTCATCACCAAGGACCTTGGTGACACATCGAACGCATCTCGCTCGTACATNGTCGACATGGCAAACGAGCAGACTCAGAGTGACTGGAACAACGAGGCTGTGCCTCAAGTTTACACCTGGACTGAAGATGAGGGTACCTGTGTACCGTTCGTAACTGAAATCGGTTCCAACGTGCTGACTATCGCGGAGAACACCTCGAACGAAGCCGGTGGCGACTGTGATATCGTCTTGGATCTGTCTGACGGCGCATCCGAGAACGATGCAGCAAGTTCGGTTACTGTGAACTTCATCGTCAACCCAGTCAACGACCAGCCAATCATCAAGGACTTCAACGCAGCAGAGAACGTCTACGTTGAGACTGCAAATGGTTCGCTACAGTTGGATTGGTTCTGGGACGTTGTCGAAGATGACGAGAACGCGGACAACTTGACTTGGGATCTAAGCCGACTCATGTCGGATAACGATCACACCTTGGATGAGTTGACCTGGTCTGTCGAAGAGACCTCATTGTGTGCGTACGAGAACTACTTCTCGATTACCATCGACAATGATGCNGACACCTTTGCCATCGACTTGATNGACGATGCAGCAACAGATGCTCCAACATCGGAGATTGACTTCTTGCAAGACGCTGACAACAACGGCGAAGCAGATGGTGGTGTCCACCAGATGCAACCTGCAAGCGGTGTCTACTGTACGGTCTACCTATGGATGAACGATACAGCTGAAGCACCAAGTTACATCGACTATGCACAGAGCCCATCTGGTGTCTATGAGCAGCGAAGTGACCGTGTGACAGTCTACATCCGTGTGATGAACACACCTGAGGCACGTCCAGACTACCACTTCGATGAGGAAGCTGGATTCAACTGGCTCAACATTGAGGCGGTTCTACCAGGTACCCGTGTACCCGTGGACATTGACATCACCAACTCTGGTGACGATCCCGCGCTGTACAACTACGGACACGATGTGCAGGTCCGCTTCTATGCGGATGACAACCCAACTCTGATCCAAGACCAGGTCACCCTGTCTTGGGATGCTGGTGAAGTACCAGACGTTGGTGAGACCAAGACTATCCGTGGATACGTCACTCTCAACAACCCAACTGAGTACGTGCGTGCGTTCCTAGAAGTTCGCACCATCAACCCGCACACAGATGATTACATCGACAACTCGATCCGCCGACCGGCGCTTGAAGAGTTGAACTGGGATAACAACAACATCACCACAGATGACACTGCAGACGGTCTACCAGAGATGGTACGACTCCGCCCAGCAACTTCGGTTGCGAGCTTCGCTCCAGGTCTGATTGCAGTGAGCTTGGTTGGTGCCTTCGTCGGTGCCCTCCTCATGCGCTCACGCAGTGAAGAGGACGAAGAGGAACTCATGGAGTCCCTCTCAGGAGATGAGCAGGCGGTAAGCCCTGTCATTGCAACCATTCTGCTTGTTGCAATCACCGTGGTCTTGTCTGGTGTAATCTATGTCTGGGCAAACAGCCTAGCCACAGACTCCACTGGTAAGGCAACGCCTCGTCTGACCTTTGATGCGTCAGCTGAGTCGTTCACAGGTGACAGCGACTTGTGGTATTGGGCCATCAACGTCCGAAGCCACGACAACGAACTTGCTGCACAAGCAGTCTTCGTCGTCGTTGAGTGGATCGACAGTGCAGGTGATGCACAATCCTACCGAACCAGTCTAGCCAATCCAGACGGTGTGTACGGATTCGTCCCAAGTAACAGTGACAAACTTGTCACTTACAAGGATTCGATCAACTGTGCTGTTGATTGTTCGGCAGGATTTGGTGCAAGTGACCGAATCCAGGTTCGAATGGTTGACCAGACCACTGGTGAAGAGTTGCCAAACAACACTCTAATCACTCTGCAGTACGCACCATCTGGTGGTACCGCTGTGATTCTGATGACTTACACTGCTAGCCAGACAAGCATCAGCCCACAGTACTGAGTTGATTGAGAGATAACCACAGGGGCCACCCGAAGGTGGCAGGGTGGGGCGCCTTCGGGCGCCCCCTCTGAGCCCCCACTCCGCTTCGGCGGAGTGGGGTCCTTTGCTCCCATTCCTTCTTGACCAGATACCCCTTCGTCGGTATCAGCGGTGATTGTATGTCGATTAAGGCGGTGTGTTTCGATTGTGACGGTGTATTGGTCGAAACCATTTCGTCGTGGCGAATTATTCACGAATATTTTGGCACCAATAGTGGTGAAATGTTGGATCGATTTCTTCGAGGTGAAGTTAGCGATGCTGAGTTCATGGCTGACGATATTCGGCTTTGGAAATCCGTCAAACCCCAAATCCATCGGGATGAACTAATGCGATGTTATCAGGGTGTCAAGTTGATGCCAGGTGCACGTGAATTGGTTGCAGCTCTGAAAGAGCGCGGTATTTTTGTTGCGATTGTCAGCGCCGGTGTTGATCTTCTCATTGGTTCGATTGCCAAATTGCTTGATGTTGATGATTGGGTTTCAAATGGATTCCAATACGATGATGACGGCTACTTGTTGGATGATGGTGACGTTCGGGTTCCTGCACATCACAAAGACGCAATGGTACAAAAACTGGTTCGAATTCATGGTTTTGAACCGTCTGAGATCATCAGCATAGGAGACAATCATACGGATTTGAGTATGCAAATTCCCGGTTCGGGTTTCATTGGATTTAATGGCCAGAAACAAATTGCCATTGATGGATTTGCTGCCGCAGGTGTACCGCATGTGACTGAGAAAGACTGTCGCTTGCTATGGCCACACTTGTTCGAAGGTGAATCATTCCCCACCACAGGTGGGGAATGAGTCAAAGATGTGATGGTCACGTCACACACCAATGCAGAGGGCCCTGTCGGCGGTTTTGTTCGCTTTGATTCTGCTTTTGCCGGTTTCACTCGCAGGCGCAGAAGGTGAACAAGAGATTACCCTGACAGTNTGGCANTCCTTTGCAGCGGAAAGTCAAGAGGAAGCTGTATTTTTCGATGCNATTGCAGAATTTGAGTTGACTCATCCTCACATTCAGGTTGAAGTGACTGGCATTCCTTTTGCTGATATTGATCGTCAATACGAAATCGCCGCACAGGCAGGTCAGGCCCCAGATATCGTTCGCCTCTCAAGCGATCAGTTGGGCAAAATTGGTGAAATACGAGTCAATGGATATCCACTTCTGGAAGATCTGAGACCCCATTTGACTCCATTTGAACGTTCAACCTTTGATGAAAAAGCACTGCAATCAATGCGGTATGGGGACGCACTGTATGGCCTTCCAGCAAGCCAAGATTGTTTGTCGCTTCTGTACAACCGGGCCCTATTTGATGCTGAAGGATTGGCCTATCCCAATCCAAATTGGACGACTAATGATTTGATTTCGGCAGCAGAAAATCTCACACAAGGAGATGTCTATGGTTTGGCAATTCCCGTGAAAGCTGCCTATTGGTGGTTNCCTTTCCAGGCNGGATTTGGTGGNCAACTCTTTGATTCCAATGGCACCCCCTCGCTCGATTCAAACGGCAGTGCTGATGCTTTAGACTGGTACCTTTCGTTGGAACAAGAGTACGAAGTTGTACGAACGGGTACCGTAGGAGAGACGATGAAGTCCCAATTTATTCAATCTCAGGCCGCGATGATTGTCGATGGCCCGTGGAATTGGGCGACATACGAAGCCGGGAGATTGGATATTGGGCAAACATTGCTCCCAATCGTAGAGGAGACAGGATTGCGTGCATCCCCCCTTGTTCTGTACAAGGGTTGGTCGATTTCCAAAGAAAGCCAAGAAAAGGTCGCGGCGACCTCACTGATCCTCCATCTTTCTTCTCCCGATGTTCAGAAGACATTTGCCTTGGAAACCATGACCATGCCGACATCTTGGGAAACAGCAATGGATTCTGAGGTTCAATCTGATGTCGTACTTTCGGGTTTCTTGGCACAAGCTGAATTGGGCACTCCTGCACCAACCACTCGAGCCATGTCGATTGTCTACGGTCCCCTCGGTACCGCCATTGAGCAGGTTCACGTTGGGGATGCAAACGCCGAACAAGCGCTTGCTGGAGCGAATGATTCCATGTCGAGTTTACTTTCGGGGCAGTCCTCTGCTGAACCCTATCCNCTTTCTCCCGGATATCGAACCATCAGTATCACCGTACCCGTCAATTCATCTGCGATAGCATACGAGATATTTGTTGACAACATTACCCACTCGACCTTACTCGTTGGAACGTTTGGTTCACCGAGTACAGGATATCATTCGTGCACCGCAAATGGAACCGAAATGCTTCGTCAAGGCCATTCGCCCGTCATCCCTCCATCGGCAAGCAACTGGACTTGTGACCTGACGGGTATGATTCCAAATTATCTCCATCAAATTGAGGTGTACATCGACTTAGGTGCTGGGATGGCCCCTGTACTTCACTATTGGAATTACAATGCGACCACCTCAATCGCAGACGAAATTCCTCCAGCTCCAAATACCAGCCCAATTTTATTTGCCATCGGATCAATTGTCTGTTCACTGATTGCCATTCTGGGATACTTGAGATGGAAGGATGCTAGGGAGGGTCGCCATCGCAGCAAACTTGCNCACGCTTACATTGCTCCCGCCTTGATCGCCCTCGCTGTATTGACATTCTATCCTGTGATTTACGGNATTTGGTTNTCCTTCACTGATGCCAATCAGACGCATTTNGGTGANCAGTCATGGATTGGNTTGGAAAATTTTGGGACCGTATTGACCTCNNCAGGTTTCTTACGCGTGACTTTGTTTACNTTGGTTTGGACAATCACCAACGTAGCGGCACACATTGGGATTGGATTGGCTCTAGCATTGGTTCTCAACAACCCACATGTCAAGGGTCGAACTGCATACCGAACTGCTCTACTCCTTCCTTGGGCCATCCCGTCCTACATTTCGGTACTGGTTTGGAAAGGCATGTTACAGCCTGAGGGTTTGGTGGACTCCATATTNGGGACGGACTTCGAAATGCTTGCAGATCCAAGCGGAGCCAAAACCCTGGTGATACTTGTCAATATCTGGCTAGGTGTCCCGTTCATGATGATGTCATTGAGTGGGGCGATTCAGGCCCTGCCACAGGACATGTATGAGGCTGCAGAAGTCGACGGTGTCAGCCCATGGNACCAGTTCAANCACCTGACGATTCCCAATCTGAAAAGCGCCCTCATTCCACTCAGTTTGCTTGGATTTATTTGGACATTCAACATGTTCAATGTCATCTATNTGATGACCGATGGNGGNCCCAATCTGAGATTNGGAGAACCNGGTGAAACCGATATTCTGATCACATACGTGTATGATGTTGCATTCCGCGATGGTGCTTACGGTGTTGCTGCAGCTTGGTCGGTTGTGATATTCTTGATGCTAGTCGCCTTTTCTTGGTTCTACATGAAGCGGACGAACGCTACGGAGGCGAGTGCATGAAGTCTCTATCTCAGGAGTGGTATACTCCACAAGAGATTGTGACACTCCGTCTTTGGCTTGCGATTGCAGTCGTCGTGAATTTGCTTTTGTCGACTATTGAATGGATTCGAGGCGATCATTTGGCCTTGCAACTTTCGTTGATTGCCACCTTTGCATTGGGAGTTGTCTGGCTTGTGTTACCCGACGGTGAGCACGCTTGGAAACGAGATGTGGCCCTTGGTAAATCCGGTTTGGTACTCGTCATCGGGATACTGCATTTTTCTGCAAGTCGACAAATGTGGATCGACATTTGGTCATTGATGTGGTTGATTGGNCCCGCTGCACTCTGTTTGCTCTGGCTNTCTTCTCCAGTGATTTCANCTTGGTCGAAAGGAACGATTACAACGCAATATGCAGAATGGGGTTTGGCTCGAAANAAAGTCATGAGGCCAAAACTNGGCGTCATTGGGTCACACATTATTCTCATTCATGCTGTCACCATTGTTCTCGTTCCAGTATTCTGGATTCTCGATGTTGCAATGTCTCCGGGCAATATTCTCGGTGGAGACTTGGGNGTCTCAGATTGGACTGGAGAGCATTTNTCAAAAATTCTNGATCGNGATTCATCCTTTTGGATTTGGATGCGAAACTCGTTGGTGGTTAGTTTAGGGACCACCTTGATGGGGTTNCTACTTGCCGTTCCNGCTGCATACGCATTCAGTCGATTCAANTTCAGTGGTCGTCAAGCCTCTATGTTCGCCTTCCTTCTCGTCCAAATGTTCCCNGGNATCATCATCCTTGTGCCCTACTTCATGGTGATGAAATCNCTNGGATTGCTCAACTCGAGNCTTGGATTGATTCTTGCTTATTCGGTGACNGCNCTNCCANTGTGTGTNTGGATGTTGAAGGGCTTCTTTGATACCGTACCNCGTGAACTTGAGGAGGCNGCATTGCTTGATGGATGCAACCANTTCCAAGTATTCTGGAANATCATNTTGCCTCTTTCATTGCCCGCAGTGGCAGTGACTGCTTTGTTCAGCTTCCTTGCTGCTTGGAACGAGTATTTGTTGGCTTTAACCTTCAATACGTCCAACGATATGTACACGCTCCCGGTCGGATTGGCAAGCTTGATCTCCTCCACAGGGGCGGCTTGGGGCGATTTTGCAGCGGCATCATTGTTGGTTAGTATCCCCGTCGTGATTTTGTTTATTGTTTTCCAGAAATTCTTGATTCAAGGATTAAGCGCAGGGAGCGTCAAAGGGTGATTGAATGGTAGAAGTAAATTTTGAAAGTGTATCGAAACGATTCGAGGATGGCTTTACGGCAGTGAAGAATCTAAATCTAAAAATTCGAGATGGTGAATTCTTGGTATTGCTAGGACCAAGTGGTTGTGGTAAATCGACGACTCTGCGAATGCTGGCTGGGCTGGAAGATGTCAGTACAGGCAGCATCTACATCGGCGATGCCAAAGTCAACGATTTGCCACCGGGTGCCAGAGGCCTTGGGATGGTATTCCAATCCTATGCATTGTATCCTCACATGACCATTGCAGAGAATCTATCGTTTGGCTTACGTATGGTGAAAGATGAAACTCGTTTGCCTGATGGCGAGATTGTCAAGCGCGTGCAAGAGATTGCCAAATTGATGGAATTGGAAGATCAACTTGACAAGAAACCTAAGCAACTTTCCGGTGGTCAACGACAACGAGTGGCCCTAGGGCGAGCTTTGATTCGCCGTCCACAAGTCCTACTGATGGACGAACCACTTTCGAATCTGGATGCTGAGTTACGCCATCAAATGCGTGAAGAAATTCGTCGTATTCACGATACACTTGGGACAACGACCGTTTATGTCACACATGATCAGATTGAGGCAATGACATTGGCTGATCGAATTGCCATCCTAAATCATGGTGAATTGCAACAAAATGGTGCTCCATTGGATGTATACAATCAGCCAGCAAATGATTTCGTTCGTGGATTCTTGTGTAAACACATCGACGAAATTGTTGATACTGCAAACAGCCTCTTCCCAAAGGAGTGAGCACCATGCGCAAGGCGGTCCTGCTGGTACTTTTGCTAATTGCATCAACCATTCCAGCCTTCGCCTCTGCTGATGATGAACCTGTCAGGCAGCGTTCTTCGATGACTGAATTCACATGGACAGGCAACGCAACAAGCGTCCAAGTTTCGGGCGAGTGGGATGACTGGGAGCAAATTTCTGACTTGACCGAATCTGAAGGNGTGTGGTCAATCTCATTGGACTTGGAACCCGGAATGTACTGTTACAAATTGATTGTCGATTCAGCTTGGATTTTTGATCCTGCAGAACCCTATCGTGGATATTGTGATGATTTTGAGAACAGTATTGTTCGCGTCCCCGATACAAGCCAGCCGATGTTCACTCACACCATTGTGGATGATTTACTCACCGTGCTTTGGCATGCTGGTTCTGGAGGGGGCGCTCCCGACTCAACTCCTTTGGCACTTGCAACCGGACTATGGGATGAATCGAATTGGTCTTGGTCACTCGATTTGAGCACACTCCCTGATGGAAAGAACACCCTTCACATCACAGGTGAAGATGTGGATGGCAATGTTGCAGAGGATTTACTATTACCCTTTTGGAATGGAGAGATGGCTGACTTTGTTTGGGAAGACGCGCTGATTTACATGATCATGACAGATCGTTTTGTCAACGGAGACTCGAGCAATGATGGGGAATCCACCAACGCTGCACAGGGTGCGGATTGGCTTGGTGGGGATTTTGCTGGAGTCACCCAGATGATTCAATCGGGTTACTTCACAGATTTGGGTGTCAATGCGCTTTGGTTGACACCGTTCAATGCAGCCGCGAATGGTACGGGTTTGGCCAGTGATGGGCAACATGCTGTCTCAGCCTACCACGGTTATTGGCCCACAGCAGCCCGCGAAGTCGATGCAAGGTTGGGGACTGCTGATGAGTTACACACACTCATTGACACCGCCCATGATGCCGGGATTCGCGTGATGGGTGACTTTGTCATCAACCATGTTCACGAAGACCATCCGTACTTCACAGAACATCCTGATTGGTTCAACGAAGGTTGCCTCTGCGGTGAAGCAAATTGTGATTGGACCGAACATCGCTTGGACTGTTTGTTCCGTCCCTACATGCCCGATGTCAATTGGAAAGTTCGCAATGCCAGTGAGCAATTCATTGAGGATGTCATGTGGTGGATGGAAACCTTTGATCTCGATGGCGGTCGATTGGATGCGGTGAAGCACGTCGATGATTTGGCAATCACCAACTTGGCCGTTCGAATCAATGAGCGATTTGAAACTGCGGGGACGGATTATTACCTGAAAGGTGAAACAGCCATGGGCTGGGCTGGCCATTCTGTCGAAAACAATGCCAATGAATACGGGACAATCAATCGTTACATTGGTCCCAATGGGTTAGACGGACAAGCTGATTTTGTCCTCTATCATGCTGTGGTGGACAACGTTTTCACAACTGGGAATATGGATTACCAGCACTTGGATTACTGGACCGCCAGAAGTCAAGATCAGTACGTTGCCGATGCCACCATGGTCCCCTTTGTGGGTAGCCACGATGTTCCTCGATTTGCCAGCCGAGCCGATCCCGGTACCGCCGATGAATGGAATCAATGGGTTGAGGANGGTTTGCCCGGNCAACCCGGAACNGATGACCCCTACATTGCAGCCTTNCATGCCTACACTTGGCTATTGTCCACACCCGGNGCCGCAGCGATTTACCAAGGCGATGAGTANGGTGAATACGGNGGNGCTGACCCTGACAATCGCCATATGTTCCGNAANGATTCACAGTTGACCGCAAACGAGATTTCTTTGCGAGAAAACATCAGTGTGATTGGATTACTGCGACAACAATCAGAAGCACTCCGTCAAGGCACNTATGCATCCTTGTTCAATGCCACGGACACCATCGCATNGTCGATGACAACTGAAACNAATCAAGCAGTNATCGCCATGAANCGGGGGNCGACTCCAGCAACATTTGATTTGGATTTGGAGTGGTTTGCAAATGATTCNCTCAGTGAAATCTACATGGATCAACAGAATCANTTCACTTTGCCCGCANANGGTGTGGCCATTTTCCTTNAACCNNANCCCGTCATCATTGTNCCNGANNACGATCCGGATGGTCATTGNTTGATTCTGGATAACTTANCGGTGAATCAAACNATGTTTGTCACATTGGATNTGGTCAATATTTGTGACAAGGAGATNCATTATCCNGGTGTCAACGCCACAGNAGACCANCCACTGGTNAGTGGATTTTCNGGATTCAATGAATGGTATTACATGATTTTCCAAGACACCTCATACAACCATTCGTGGCAACTTTACCTCAACGAGTCCATTCCCAATGGGACGATTGTGACATTGGCTTTCGAGGCTACAATCCTCAATTGCGGAATGGATGGAAGTTGGCATGACTGTCCAAATTCAACCCTGCAACACACATTCACAGTCATTTGGCCCGAGAATGGAACGAATGACACAGTGCCAGAGCCTGAGCCCGAGCCAGAACCTGAGCCCGAGCCCGAGCCGGAACCAGAGCCCGAGCCCGAGCCGGAACCATCCACCATGGATTATTGGGCCCATGCCGAACTGGGCCGACCAGGATATCTCAACGTGACTTT
>PBPV01000023.1 GCA_002724815.1 Methanobacteriota archaeon
ACAAAGTTACCACTCAAGCGATTGAATGGGATTAGGGAGTAAGCCCCTTTCTGTTCACCATTGCTGGTTGACCACATTCAACTTTGCATCCTACCCGTTCCTATCGGTGCCATCAACAGAACTGTTTGGACTTGCTGCGGTGGGGGTGTTCGTCTCAGTCAGCATCGGGAAATCTCCTCCTTGCGGATTCATCGTGCGCCCGTGCCGATTCGTTTCTTCTACAGAGCCTGCCCTCCCGGACACCCGCCTTGCGACGGGCCACCTGCACCTGTGCAGAGGGGACTTTCCTCAGTGTCGTACACTGTCAGTGGTCCTCCTAATCCCAATCACTGAGGATAGCAACCCTGTTTTGAATGTGATGGAACTACAATGGAACCCAATTNCCGGCCTCATCGTAGTAGCCACCCCACTGTTTCGCTTGCTCATACCAGGCAAGTTGTTCGGGAGTCATGGTTGAGATATCAAAGGTCTGTGTTTGTCCGACTTGAGCTTCAACGAGGCTTCCTGCAGCCACAAAGGATGCGGCGGCTTGACCCAATTCTGCGAGGTTCAGGTACTCATTTCCGTCTCGATCGAATCCACGTGCATGCTGAAGGAACCCGATGGTGTCGGTGATTCCGTGCTGTGCCATCACATGACGAACGGTCTCATCGCGGTAATCGAGCGGGAATCCTTTCGGCTCCGCAGCCGCCCCGGATGGAAGCAAGTCAANATCGTCTTCATCCTCCCAATAATCGTCGGTCTCGTCCAANTAGGACATGTTCGAACCACCGCTGCGNAGAGCAATCATCACCACACTGGCCAGCAATAGCAGCAAACCGATGAACATGATGACCCAAATCAGATCGACGNCACCGAACACTGAGCCAAGGAAGCCGGAATCTTCAGCCTCGACAACGTTGACGTTCGGACCCATGGCCATGGTGCCATCAGCCAAACTGACACGAATCCATTGACGCCCTTCTTTGGAGGGTTGCCAATCGACGGTGATTAAACCACGTTCTCCAGTTGAAATATCCTCTTCGACGGCCACGGCAGTCAATTCACGCTCTGAACCGTCCAAGTGAACTTCGGTCAGATAGAGTTTGACCGTACCGTTGACTTCACCNTCATTTCGGACTGCAATCGTAATCATGATGTCTTGACCCAACTCGATATCGCCAGACTTGGAGTAGGTAATGTCACCGTCCATCAAACTGAACACCGCCGCACGTCGCTCAATTGACCAAGAGGAAAAGGGCAAATCACCGGTATTCGAATTCCCTGGAGTTTGGAATGCATTGCCTGCCATGTCTTGACCTTCGACCCAAATGTGGAATCTCAAATCGCTGGAGAAGTATTCATCCGGGATTTCAATATTGAGCAAGGCTCCTGCAATAATCGATTGCCCCGCTAAATTGGCACCTGCAATTTCCAACGGTGTGTCTCCGCGAACCAACGGAGTCACGCTGGCATCGGCACCGCGAGTGACCTTCCATTGCAACACCAAACTATCGGCATCGATCTGCTCTAGTTCTGAAATTTGAACATTGATTTGCAATTCATCAAGGGCATCAATCGGAATGATACTGTCCATTCTTGGGGCCAAAATTTCTACCACTTCAGGACCTTCAGGATCGACCACGATCCAACGCAATGCTGCGGCAGTATCCGTGACATCATTGGCACCCTGTGGCAGATTGGCGATTTCAACAGTCAGTGGATACGAGCCCGAAGTACTCGGTGCTGTCAGTTGAACCACCCACAGCCCATTTGCACTGTCAATGATGGATTCTTGCCCATCCAACAGGACACGGACGCTGAAATCCTCACTGGGACTTGCATCGGAGGCTGGGAAATGGATGCCGCCCGACAATGTGATTGTCGAACCCGGAGATACCCAAGCACCTTCGTCAGAATAGGTACCTGAACCGATACTCAAAGTCATGTCACTGGTGTCGATGGCGAGGTCGGGCGAGTATCTCCAACGCAGTTGAGGCAAGGAAAGCCAGGCACCCTGNCCACCACGATCGGTGACTTCAATCGAGGGTTCCCATCGCATGTCNCCATCTCNAGGCANGGACCAATTCAACTGGAATTCAACGAAGAATTCCAAATCCGGATTAAACGGTGTCAGTTCCCCTGTCCATGCCCGAACACCACAGCGTTGGACTTCAATGTGTGTCGAAAGCACATCGCATCGACCGGTTTCAGCTGACCACTCGATTGCCAAGGTATCCGTGACAGAATTGCTTGCCAATTGCAGACGAAGTTCACCAATGTCAGCCCAACCATTGGGTTCAACAATGTGCAATCCAAATTCGTAATCGACTCCAGGGTGTAAATAGGACAATTTGCCATCAGCAGTACCCACAAAGCCTCCTTCACCGGGAAGGAGAGGGGGGCCGTCTGGCAACACCTGATAGGTGAACAATTGTGAGGATTCGTTGCCAGAGCCTCCATCGACGATGGAATTGCCCGCAGGATCGGCACCGATTACGTAACCCGCCACACGATCGCCTTCTTCGGCATCTGTGTCATCAATCAATAGTGTGTACATCCCCGATGAGGTGGTCAAGTCAGTCGGCGCCACCAAATCCATCGCAACGAATTCATCTGAATCGATGACACCGTTTGCATTGGCATCTTCAATCCACTCACGCCAAATCATCAGCGTCAAATCTTGGGGCAATACGGGCCGATCATAAATTTCCAACTGAATCAACTGATTCGGCGAGGGGAGGCGGTGATCGAAGGTCGCAATATTTTGACCGACCACTTGAGGATTCAGGGAATCTACTGTGAACGTACGATTCATCGGAATCATGGTCACGAAGTCCTGACCCGAAAGTGGCTCAACGGCAATCGAATAAGTCGCGTTTCCAGTCCCGGATTGAGTACTGAAGTCGAATCGGGCAACACCTTCGTCAATCACCGTGGTATTCATGGCTTCAACACCGTTTTCCAACAAGTGGACCCGGACATCGCCTGAACGAGGGTTGAGTGTCTCTGATGCCTGTCCAAAGACTGATTCCAGGCCCTCAAAGCCAAGATGGACTTCCACAGAAATCGGACTGTTGGACCTTAGATAGGACATCGACTCAGGAATCGCGTAACCCAACTCATTGTAGACTTGCCATTCCTGAATTTGAATATCGTTCTCAATCCCCTGACCGGATTGGCCGGCAATCTCAATGTGGGCTGGAGAAGGAGCGCCGTTGGTCATGTATAGGGATGCGCTGACTTTGAACTGAGTAGAATCTTCAAGGGTTGCTGAAGTTCGGAATGGCAAGACTGCATTCAACCCATTGCTAGAGCCAACAAAGTGTGCACCGCCGCTTTCATTCTTGAATTCCAAGGGAGAGTTTGTCGCCCCATCCAACTGTGTCATGGTAAACGGAGAACCATCAACTGGGAATTTGTAGAATGCACGAGCACCATCGGTTTCGACACTGACTGAGAGGTAATCAGGAGTTCCAGTCAACCAGGAATAGTTTAACCCCAATTCCATCCATTGCCAAGATGGTGTGACAGGTGACCACTGTGAGAAATTGGACAAAGTTGCACTATCTAAAGCGACATTTTCTGACGTGACCAAACCCGTGATTGTACCCATGTAAGCGCCAGCTGTGCTCGATTGAACCGATAGAGGAACCATTCGATGCTGAGATACGACCTGCGCATTGGGCAAAGCCTGATTCATCGAAATCACGAAAGGCGAATCGACGGCAAAGGAAAGGTCCACGCTGGGGCGATGGATGGCTGCTAGACCACCGACACGCAGCGAACCGGAAGCCCCCTGAAGATCGAGAGTCACAATGGCATGGTGCATTTTGCCCCCTACGCCCCAGAATGTGTTTGCAGAGGACAATTCAGTGTTCAGCGCTTGCAGTTCACTGCTCGTTAGAGTAAACGTTTCTGTGTGTAGGGAGAGGCCAATCGATTTCGTGGCCACGGCTGTACCCCCTACAACCAATGACGCATCGACAGGGTCGCAAGCCGTAAATGGAGCAAGGTCTACGGAGAACGATTCCAGCCCACTCTTGGGCAATAGCAATCCAATCTGTTTCAATCCCGGAGTGGTCCATGACATGTCCGCTGACAAATCGCCGTTTGTAAATCGGTCTTGCCAACCCCATGAAGAGACATGATCGTGCGACGCTTCCCACTCTGTCCAGCCATCCAAACCGATGTCGAATCGAGGGTCGAGGGGTAGATGCCCACCAACCATTTCCATGGTCAAATCACTAAGTGAGCAACTACTTGTACAGGTGATTCGGAGCTGTATTGTACTCCCAAATTCTTCGAAAGATGTGAAACTACCAGGGGAGACAGATTGCCAGTTTCCACCATCGACTGAGGCCTCGACCGTAAATTGGCCGGTGGAAGTTGAAGTGAATTGCATCTGGGTAAGTGGGCGATGAGAGGTAAACACAGGAGAGGTTGCGACCGCGCCATTTGAACCGCTGATTTGCCCATTGTTCCAATTCATGCCACTCACCGACCAACCGGCATCTGTGGGATTGGAGGAGAAAGATGTACCATATCGGTGATTCATGTGAATCTGGTGAACGATCGGTGTATTTGCGCCACCCCGGGCATCGAAATACAATTTGAGGCGTAGACTCGGGTGCTTCTCAGCATCAATCCCCCCCAAATCAATCCAAGTTGGGTCCAAGTTTGTGTATCCTGGAATTGGTGTATTGGAGACTCCATCTAACACAGAGAGTACAAGATTGGAACCAGTCGGAATTGTAGCATCAATGGACGTAATTCCATACTTTGTTCCCTGACTCGTATACGCACCGGTCATCCCTGGGCCGAAAGGAGCACTGGTCCAGTTCCCCTCTTCACCGCCACCCCCGCCTCCAGCAGGTATGATGGATACATCGTCGACATTCCAACCTGTGTAGGTCACAGAACCATCTGTTGTACCCAACCCAAATCTGACCTGGAATGCAGGATTATTCTGAACGTGACTGGCAATATTGTAAGTCACACGTTGGAATGAATTGTCATTAATGGTCCCCGAACTGGAATATATTTGCGCCCAATTTCCCTGAGCATTCTTCACTTGAATGTAGGCGTGATCGTAGTAATGGTACTCGACGCCTAATCGTTTCCAAACCTCTAGGTTCCAACCCCCACTACATCCTGAGCAATCAACAGCAGGACTGGTTGCCCAATAAGTTGAACGAATGTTGTTGGGGTAATTTCCGTTGTAGGTGTAAATCGCCTTGGTTCCACTGTGAACCCCTCCTGATTGACCGAGAGATGTATCATATCCCCATAGCCATCCTGTGCCTAAAGTCCATCCCTGTGGCGAATTTGATGGGCCGGTCTCAAAGTCCCATTCCCACATTTTTGGCAACAATTGCAAGCCATCAGTCGTATTGACATTGACTCGATTTAGAATAGATCCTGAAGCGTTCCAGTCTGACTGACCCGACCAAGTAAAACCGTCATTGTAAGCGACCACGTCGGGAGAGAGTGACAAATCAATCGACTCAACAGTGTGTCCAACGGGGACTTCGGCCTTAAGCGCAGATGAACTGCCATTCGCAGTAGATACCTCAAGGTTCGTTGGTTGATTGAGACCAACGAAGTGAGAGTTGTTGTCCTGCAAGCTTGTATCTAGAGATGGTTTGACGAAAAAGGATGCACTCATTCCTAGCATCAAAAAGGTCAAGAAAATTGGAATGACCCACGGGACACTACGGTCGCGCATGGTGCTGCTACCACCGAACAAGTGTTTGAATGCATCGCCGCCCCTATAGGGGCGGTTTACTTTTGACCACCGTGCGAAAGGATATGCCCTGTATCGTCTGAGAGCACTTCATGGGAGAGTTCTCTGCAGAAGAGAAGGAAGCAATGAAGGCCGAAGCTGGAATCGCAGCTTGCAACTTCGTAAAGGATGGAATGATGATTGGGATCGGAACCGGTTCAACGGTCAAATATACCATTCTTGAATTGGGTAGAAGAATACGAGAAGAGGGGTTAGAAATTGCCGGTATACCGACATCAGAAGTGACTGAAAAATTATCTATAGAGCAAGGTATTCCACTCGTAGATTGGGCTGAATGTTCCGCCTTGGATTTGGTGATTGATGGAGCGGATGAATTTGATTCAAATTTGCATCTCATCAAAGGAGGAGGAGGAGCCCTTTTGCGTGAAAAAATCGTTGCAGAGTCAAGTGCTGGCATGGTGGTTNTGGCCGATGCAAGCAAACAAGTGGATGTATTGGGAACATTTCCATTGCCCATCGAAGTGAATCCATATGGTTGGGAACAGACACAGCGTAGAATTCAAGCGATTTGCAGTGGACCCGTCGTACGACGTGGACCAGACTATCTGACTGACAATGCGAACCCGATTTTGGACGCACACTTTGGACCTGTGATTTCCAACCCAGTTGAGATGGAAGCGCAATTGCGTTCGATTGCAGGGGTGGTTGAAGTCGGTTTGTTCACAAATACGGCTGATGTTGTTGTTCTCGCTGCCCCCAGTGGGTGTGAAATGATCCGTAAGGAAAATGCACGACTCTGACACATTTCTCAAGCGCTACCCTCATAGAGGGGAGGTCGGTCGACGGTTTGGGCGCTTAGCTTAGCTAGGTAGAGCGACGGGCTCTTAACCCGTAGGCCAGGGGTTCGAACCCCCTAGCGCCCGCCAAATTTTTGCTCCAGTAATTCATGATGCGCATCGGAGGCATTGAAATGCTCGGGCTCTTTCGATTGAGTCGGAGGCTATCTATGCAGAAGGACATCTTCATTGGAGACGTGCAATCTGGCGGCCATGATGGTCAAAAGGTTGAGTTGAAAGGCTGGATTAACAGAACTCGTGGCTCAAACAAGATCCGATTCATTGTTCTGAGAGACAGCACGGGCAGAATACAGTGCGTCGCTAAACGAGAAAACGTTGGTGATGAGACCTTCGAATCACTGAAATCAGCATTAATTGAATCCAGCGTCATCGTTCGTGGAACCGTCAACGTTGATGAGAGAAGTGAAGGTGGACATGAGTTGGTCGTTGATTCTGCAGAAGTGATCGGACCCGTCAACCCCGAAAGCCCATTCCCAATCACGGAAAGCGCAATGGCGAATGCAGATGGAGGGGAAACTGAATTTTTACTCGATCATCGCCACCTTTACCTACGAACCTCACGAATGACGAATATGCTGAAGATCCGTTCCTCTGTCTTTGGAGCGATTCATGGTTACTTCCGNGACCGAGATTTTACCGAATATCAAGCACCCAACTTTGTNGCAGGCGCGGTAGAAGGTGGATCCACTTTGTTTGAAGTCCCCTACTTTGGCCGNAAAGCATACCTGACACAATCTTGGCAACTCTATGCCGAAGCCGCAATGCCTGCATTGGAGAGATTGTATACCATAGCGCCCTCATTTAGAGCCGAAAAAAGTCGAACGAGGCGCCATTTGACCGAGTTTTGGCATGCAGAGATGGAAATTGCCTGGGCAGGAAATGCGGATGTCATGGTTCATGGTGAAGGTGTGGTTCGACAAATCGCTCGAACTCTGCTTGATGAACGTTCAGACGAACTCACCGCTCTAGGGCGCGACCTTGATCTTGTGGCTCGCTACGCCGACAACCCCTACCCACGTATCCGATACGATGAGGCAATCGAGACACTCCAAGGGATGGGTGTGGAAATCGAATGGGGTCAAGATTTAGATTACTCTAAGGAAAAAGTCCTCACTCAGGACTTTGATGTCCCGCACTTCTTGACACATTACCCAAGAGTGGCNAAACCGTTCTACCANCGACCTGATCCAGAAGATCCAAAGTACGTGCTGTGCCATGATTTGCTAGCNCCCGAAGGCTATGGTGAAATCATCGGCGGTGGAGAACGTACNTGGTCCGAGCAGGAAATCCTTGAGCGGATTGATGAAGAGGGCACTCCACGAGATCCNTACGAATTTTACATCGATGTACGAAGATACGGAGGGGTACCCCATGGTGGATTTGGACTGGGAGTCGATCGTGTTTGCAGTTGGCTATCGGGGGCAGAACACATCCGTGAAGTCATCCCGTTCCCACGTGACAGCCGACGTGTCACACCGTGAGGCTGTCGAATGTGGGTTACAGTCGCAATTGTATCACTGATTGGTCTCTTATTGCTGCTGGTATGGCAGCGATGGAAGGTCTCATCAGAATGGATTAGAATGGAGCGTGAATTGACCGAGGAGCAATATGAAATCTGGAAACAGAAAAAGTATCGCGATGCAGAAACTTGGTCAGAAAGATGGAAGGGTGCTGAAGCGATATTCCTCATCATTCTGAGCCTGCTGATGCTCGGACTGTGGTTTATCATTCCTTGACAGCGATTCGATTTGGGACTCGATTGACCTGCTTGCCGAGTACGTAAAGGATCAAGCTTGCAGTGAGTGAAAATACACCGAAAAGAGTGGCTGCGAATGCAGCCAATGCAACCCCCAAAGAAACACTGTCATGTGGACCTTGGAAACTAATCAACTCGTTCGCCATTTCAAATCCGACCCAGAAGAAAACAATGCCTGGGATTCCAAACCAAATCAAAGGATGGCGACTCTCTAGCATCCAATAGAAGAATTGAGCAAATCGACTCGCACTGGCAAGGGATTCCCTTTGGGCAGGGCCCGGCGGCAACTTGAGTTCAACAACTCGTAGGTCGATATTTTCCGGTAAATCCGCAGGCGCTTGATCTTGGTTTTGTTCGGCAACGGCTAGCAAACCCGGCTTTGTACAAAAGGCAAATTGGATATCGGCCTCAGTATAATTGTAGGTGTCCGTGACGATGGGCAAACCTTCACCGTCATCGACTGATTTGCGATTTTTTGTTCTGTGCTTGAATGCGATGTAGACATCGTGTCCTTGTCTGGATTGGCCTACAGTTCGGGCCATGTCGGACAATTTCCAATCTTCGTCTAAGGCGATGATAACAGTGTGTTCCTGTTCAAGTGTGGTTTCCACCAAGAGTTTTGCAATCGAAGGAGCATTGGTCGGACCTGAATACTGAATCACTTCGCCTCCAGATTCTTCAGCAAGTCGTGCGGTTTCATCATCATAATCGAGATTGATGACAGAGACACGTTCTGCGAAATCAAGAGCACGAACCACTGCTGAGGCGATCCTCAGCGCTTGGTCCCGGGCCACGAATACAATCCGCATTGTACGCCGTTTCTACAATCTGTGGATGAATGATTCGGTTGGGAGTGGCTTCAAAGACCGGATTGCAAGCCAAGGCCCAATGCGCGTTGTTGTTGTCATGCCGGCGCGTGACGAGGCCGAGCTGATATCATCCAGCATTGACGCCATCCCCCCTTCTGTAGATTGGATTATCGTTGTCAACGATGGCTCTACAGATGATACTGCCAAAATTGCAATTGAAACACTAGGGGGACGAGGTGAAGTGGTTTCAACCGAGGGTGTCGGAGTTGGTGGTGCCATACAGATTGGAAGTCAGTATGCACTTGCAAAATATGGTGAAGACTGTGTTGTGGTCGTGATGGCAGGAGATGGGCAAATGGATGCTGGCGATTTACCCCGCGTCATTCAACCGATTCAAGAAGGTCTCGCAGACCACGTCAAAGGGAATCGGTGGTTACATCCCGATGGGCCGAGGGGGATGCCATGGGTCCGACGTATCGGAACATGGTGGTTATCGCGCTTGACTTCGCTTGCATCGGGTGTACGTGTTCGTGATTCACAATGCGGTTACACGGCAACATCAGGACAAATGATCGCTGCTTGGGATTGGTCGAAGAATTGGCAAGGCTACGGGTATCCCAACTGGTGGCTAATGGAAGCCGGTCGGCAAGGGTTTCGGATTGAGGAAGTGCCCGTAAAGTCGATTTACGGTAGCGAAAAATCCGGAATCAAACTTCCACGATTCTTTTTCAGTGTCAGTTGGATGCTGTGGTTGGGCGTTTGGCGACGGGGGATTGATTGGTACATCCGAAGTAAAAGTACGCATTTCGCATTGAAAATCGCTGCCTGTACACTGTGGTTCGGTGGATGGTCTGCTCTTTTTTGGACCACTCAAGAACCGATGTCGGCATTGGTGTTTTTCGCCTCATTTTTCCTGCTTTCCATGCTTGACCACAAAGAATCAAAACGGAGACGGGGGAACATCGGTGCATGAGCGGTGAACCCGATGCACGTTCTCTTTGGAGATGGATGCTTGGATCCGCATTCTTGGCGAGCATGTGCTGTTTGCCCAGTGTCGTCTTGGTCATGTTTGGTTTGGCCAGTGTGAGCACGGCTGCAGCGCTGTCAAACAAGTTGTACTGGGGAGAAGATGGATTTTGGTGGTTCCGACCACTGATGCTATTTATCGCAACGACATTTGTAATGACTGGGTTGATCATCCACTTTAGAAGCCGAGGAATTTGCACACTCGACGAAGCGAAGAGAGAAAGGCGGAAAGTCGTCAACACAACGATGATTGTTTTACTTGTGAGTTACACTGGATATTTGTTGCTGAATTATGTCATTTTGACTGAAATTGGATTGCTATTTGACTTGCCATGGGAATCAAGTCGCGAAAAGTATGCATTCTGGAAGTGAACTCATGAGACCTTTTCATCTTGCATTTCCAGTGACTGACCTAGAACAAGCGATTGAATTCTACTCCACTGTCCTCGGATGCGAAACGGGACGCCGTAAGCCTGAATCCTGTGTTTTGAATCTATTCGGGCATCAAATTGTTGCGCATTTGGTCCCTGAGATGCCTGCAATTTCAACCAACCCTGTCGATGGAAAAAGTGTACCCGCAATGCATTTCGGAGTCGTGTTAACCATGGAGCAGTGGTACGAACTGCGAAAGCGACTCGAATCTGAAGCGGTCGAGTTTGTCATCGGCCCCTACGAACGATATCAGGGGCTTCCCGGAGCACAAGCGACAATGTTCCTGAAGGACCCCAGTGGCAATCATATTGAATTCAAGGCGTTCGGTGACGACCAAGCAATTTTTGACAAACAATGGTGAAATCATGTCAGAAATGATGCAAATCANTTCCGCCAGTCCGTTTGAAATCTACCATATNCTGAACGATTTCAAAAAATCACCNAAAACAACGATTGAAGCAGAGTTGATTTTACCGACAGGTGAAGGACCATTTCCATGTGTGGTGGCTCTGCATGGGAGCAAGGGCTGGATGAGTCATCATCAGGATCACATCCAATCTTGGATCGAAGCTGGAATCGCTGTTTGCAAAGTCTACTCATTCTCGTCGAGAGAAATTGATTCAACGGTCAACGATCAACTCTCTGTGACACATGCGATGATGTTGGTGGATGCCTTTCGCACNCGNNCGGNTTTGGAACAAGATCCTAGAATNNGNAAAATTGGGATTGCAGGATGGAGTTTNGGGGGTACGGTNGCCCTGTATTCGGCTTGGTCCCCATTGNTCAGAATCCTTGGAGGNNCATTTGATGCGCATGTTCCGTTCTATCCGGCTGCACACATTCGCCCCGAAATCAAGGAATGGTCGNAATCACCAATGTTGATTCTNCATGGGGATGCTGATGATTGGACACCTCTACATCTNGTAGAGTCGCTCATTCCTGAAATCCCAAGTGCCACATTGCATACCTATCCTGGAGCGCACCACTCCTTTGATAGTGAGAGGGAATTGACATGGTTGCCCCATGCCGTTCGCTTGAGAAAACGGACGGCTAGAATTGACAAGAAGGGGCGAATGTCTGGTGTGTTGTTCTTCGGTATCAGATGGCCGTTAAACGAACGTTGGCAACGTAAGTGGGTGATTCGATTTTTGAGAAACCGTGGAGCCCATATCGAAGGCAACCCTGTAGCGCGTGCAGATTCACTCAATCGCGCAAGGCAATTTCTCGTTGACAACATTGGTCATTAAGTGGACCCGCTCAGATTTGAACTGAGGTCTGATGCTCCCAAAGCATCGAGCATAGCCAAGCTAACCCACGGGTCCTGTGAGGGTGCCGCGTCGCTCAACAAACATGAACGTTCTCATGCGCGTTTCCAACAATTTGGCCCTACATGCATCAATTCACCTTCTGCGCATGCCTGACCAGCAAATCCTTCAGCATCGATGTTCAATCCAGCGGAAAGGAGGGCTTTTTGTAGCGAATCAAGTGTGATTAATCCAGATTCATCCTCAGCATCAGCCAAGATGGTTACCCCATCAACAGGGACTTCGGGTCCGGCATCAAACAATTGGGGTTGCTGTTCCATCCAAGTGGACAATTGATCGCGAATCTCTGGAGGGACATTGGCCACAGATACCGCCTTGCTGGCTTCATTTGCACTCAGATGGCGAGAGAGAATCTTTGCATCCGCATGGTTGCAATGTGGACATGCCAGGCTTTTGCCCGTACTTTGTCGTCCAAAAGATCGGTTGCAGGATTGACACTGCAAGACCAACCACATGGAATCCATGCATTGACCAAACAGCGGCAGTTGTTGAAGACTGCGCTAAAATCCAAAGTCGCTTTGTCCACTTCCGCCCAGTCCGCTAGGGCCACCCAAGCTTCCACCGATACTGGATACACCCAAGTTGCGGGAACGTGTCGGGCCACTCGAACCACCGATGTTGAGGCTGTTCGGGAGAATCAGGGCCGCTAGAACGACCCCATGGAACCCTTCCTGGGCCTCAATTTCATCCACTGCACACTCAAACAGGGCACTACCGTCTTCTGATTTGCGCAATTCCAAGTCTCGATTGCCTAACTTTCGCTGAAGGTTTCGNCGTAGTTCGGTTTCGCATTCTTCCATGGAACCTTGGTGCGACATGGTCGACACAATGGCACACTCGTCTCCTTCTGGAGTCACGCAAAGTGCCCAAGCAACACCTGCAGAAGCAATGCCGGATGAATGCACAGTGGCTTTGGAAAGATGACACTCGACCAAGGTACCCATTGGCAGATCCTGCGGCGTCCCGGGTTCGAAACCCATCGGTAGCATCGCACCTTCACCTTGAATCAGTCTCGCATCCCCCAAACCCAACTCGACCAGTGCTTGATCAAGTGCGTGCGCTTCGTTTTCTCCAAATGGAGCGACGGCNGTCATGAGCCATCCGGCGATTGCACCGCCGCCTGAACGCGGGGCGGATTTTCGCTGATTACGTGGCGCGGAAGGATTGCCGAGACTGAAATCCATGATGCTCCGATGAGCGGTCAGTTCATCAAAGGCTGGGTAGACCGGGTTGCATGGTCGATACCCGTCCAAAGGTATTGTCACTGGCATTTGCGATGCTTGCCACCGCATCAGTTCTATTGATTTCAAACGAAGGCACTGTCAGTGCCAACGCCTGGGCATTGCTTGCGCTTTCAGGCGTCTTCGCTGCAGCTGCAGTGATGGGATTTTTTCAAGCCGATGAAACTGAGAATATTGAATCGACGAAACAAATCGACATCCAAGATGCGGTGAATACTGANGCCCAAACTTTGCCCGACCCTTCCGAATCNGGCTTTGACATTCCCGTNATTTAGAACAGGCGCAATGTCTCCAGGTTCTTGGGCGCGTGCGTTCGAATTCGATAGGTACTCGCGAGGTCTTTTCGGAATTCTGCACAGGTTGAGGCATCGCCGTGATGGCAGATGATGGTGCGAGGCTTGGGATTCATGGCCTTCACGTAGTCCATCAATTGACGTCGATCGCTGTGACCACTGAAACCATCGATTGTAATGACATCGCATCCAATGGAAACCATGTGTGTTTGCCCTTGATCATTAATTGGCACTTCAGCNAAGCCTTTCTGAAGTCNNCGNCCGAGGGTCCCGTCTGCTTGATATCCGACGAAACANAGGGTATTGTTNGGTTCNGGCGCCCAGTTTTTGAAATATTCAACGATGGGNCCTCCCGTCATCATTCCAGAGGTGGCAAGAACAATGCAAGGACTGGGATCAAGCAAAATACTCTCGCGTTGTTCACGCCCACTGACCTTGCGGAACCATGTAGAATTGAATGGATTTTCTTCTCCACCTTTGAGCACCTTCTTGCGTAAATCTCGATTCAGTGCCTCAGGGTGGCTCGCATGGATGGCCGTTGCCTCTGTAATCATTCCATCCAACCAGACNGTCACCGGTTCACAANTGCCGGACTTGAACAATTGGTCAATGGCNATCATCACTTCTTGCGAACGACCGACTGCAAAGACAGGGCAGAAAATCTTGCCTTTCCTTGACAAAGCACGTTGAATCAAATCTTGCAACTCTTGGGTCGCTTCTTGACGTGTGGGTTGGAAATCCTTTGCCCCACCATAGGTTGATTCCATGATGAGTGTCTCAACTCGAGGGAAGCGAATCGCGGCAGCATCGTATAGCCATGATTTCTCATACTTGATGTCTCCACTAAACACAATGTTATGCTTGCCTTCACCGATGTGCATGTGAAGTGAGGAGGAACCGAGGATGTGCCCGGCATTGTACATTGTGAGCTTAATATCAGGGGCGATGTCAATGGTTTTACCCCATTCTACATCCACGATGTGTTTGATCATCTCTTGTACATCGGCAAGGCTGTAGGGGGGTGGATTNCCTTCTGCAGAAGCGACCTTAATGTAATCACTTTGAAGCAAAACCATGAGGTCTCTTGTGGGAGGTGTACAATACACTGGACCCCTGTATCCATACTTGTACATCACCGGAAGTTGACCGATGTGGTCAATGTGNGCATGNGTAATNACAATNGCATCTAGATTCTCAAATGGCATCAACTCNGGTGCATTGAAATAAGGAGCCACTTCACTCAAATTGTTGGTTGGCTTTGCACCTACATCCACGACCACTTTCGATTCATTCGTGGTCACCAAATGCATCGCACGGCCCACTTCCCGGTATGAACCCAAGGCGGTGAGTCTGCACCAAGGTTCACCCGAGCGCTGAGGGCGGTAAATTCGAGTGCCAAACTTGCGTAACAGAGCTTTACGATCATCTGCATTCTCTTGACGATACTTGCGGATATTGTGCATGGTTCGACTCTCAACGGCTGCAAATCGCTCAGTACGAACAATCCATCCAATCTCATCTCGAATCGCTCGGACCGTCGCCCCTTTCGGACCGACTGCGATACCAGGGTCATCGCAAACAATCGTGCATTCACAAATCGCACCATCGAAGTAGACTCGTTTCAATCCCGCTTCAGCTGGAAGCATCTCGATGATTTTCTTCTCCGCATCTTCTGCACCCATCATAATGGATGCCGAAGGGCGCACCTCGATTCGACGTTTGATCGACTTGGCAATTTTGCCCGCCAAACTGTCCGTACCCGAAAATGCCTCTGGATTGTTGGTTACGATGGCAATACTCGCGGCTTCTAAGTCCACATCGTAATCAATCCCCGACGGGACCATACTCTCAATTTTCTTTTTCACTTGCTGGAATGAAAGACGCATGTCTAGACCTCCTTACGGCCCGGTACACACTCATCACAGACCCATCAAAGATGGGGCGAAGAAGGCGCGTGCGCCGGGAATATTAGCACTGCTTGAGCAATGCGGCGAGTTCGGTTTCGTCCAATTGTCGGAAACCGGTTTTTTGGGTGATGACTGCCAAATCCATGCCGTTGCCACTGGCCGCGTCGCGCTGTGCGCTGGCGAGCAATGCCTTTGCAGCCACTTTGAGGGCTTCTTTCTCAGTCATACCGGATTTGAACTGATCTTCCAAAACACCGTACATGTACGGAGAACCTGAACCTGTGGCACAATATTCGTCAGGGATTGAACCACCGGCTGAATCGATGGAATACACACTGCCACCTGTGTCGTCGACACCGGCGATGAGCAGTTGCACCCAGTGGGGACGACCGACGAGAATATTCGCAGTCATGGTCGCAGCACCCTTGACAGTCATCTGCTGGCCACGCTTCAATTCAAACAAACTCATCTCAGCAGCGAGTGTTCGCGATAGAGACTGTGCGTGTCCGACCAGACCGGCTGTGGTCAATGCCAGGTTGTCTGCAATACGGAACAACTTCTTGACACTCTTATTAGCGACAAAATGTCCCATTGTAGCTCGGTGATCGGCGCCGACAACAACGCCCCCATCGAAACAAATCCCTACCGTACTCGTACCCGTCTTCACTGCTGCCATATCNGCGTCCATTCAAATTCCTCCAAGAGCTGCGCAAAAGCGCACGGGGGTAAACTGTCCAGAACAGGGGGGCTTTTGAATCCCTCGTCTGAACAACCCCGTACTCACCTCGGACCCCCTCGGTTCGCGACGGTTCTTGAACCTATGAAGTCGAATGGGTCCGAGGATTGAAGAATTGCCAGTGGTTTCGGTAGCCCATGGAGGAAGGGGACGCCCCTCGTTGGATGGACATGCCCTCCATTGCGGAATCGCAGCCAGAACCCATTGCACCTGCCCAGCAGTATCACGATTTGGGTGATTTGTATCCCGATGCCCCCGTACCGATGACACGTGGAGAGGCCATCATTCATCGGGCGGTTTTGCACGATTCCAGCGGNATCGAGANGTTGTTTGACTGGGTTGCTGATGGAGATGTGGCCATCGTTGAACTCAAGCGCCTGATNCGTCGTGAAATTGAATTNGCAAANTGNATTGCGCGTTTGCAAGAACTAATCGAAGGNGANTTGGGNGGTTCNNTGGTGCAAGTNGGTGAAGATCGNCTGNTNTTGCTNCCTGCTGGCTTTGCNGCNGTAAANGGCGTTGAAAACGAAATCTTCGCACCAGACGCATAGGTTCATACCCCACCGGATGGAGAGAATGTNATGGAGAGTACAATCGATGTTTCCTGTGTCATTTGCGGGCACGANGGAGGNATCTCTATGCTCGCNCATACNGAAGAAATNGCCTATTTTGGNGAACANACACANGTNACCCTGACATGCCCAGGCTGTGGTTGGAGGCAGACNGANTTCATCCCTGCCGAAGCGAGAGAAGGTGCCTGTCAATCGTATCACATTGATTCGGCCGAGGATCTGCAAATTCGTGTCATTCGCGGTTCTGCGTGTACGGTCCGATTGGTGGAATTGGATTTGGAGGTNCGCCCTGGTTCACANTCTACCGGATACGTATCAAATATCGAGGGNGTTCTGAATCGATTTCAGGAAGTCATCGACATGGTTGGGAGGCAGGCTGCGACTGAAGGCCATCAAGATGCAATCACNGAACTGANNACACTTACTGAAGCCATGTTGGAAATCCGCGAAGGGCAACGNGGTGCGACACTCGAATTCCTAGATCCACATGGCCATTCGATGATTCTCGCAGACAATGTCGAATCAAGGCCTCTTACGTCTGAAGAAATTGATGACTTGCCCGTTGGNCCTGCCGCTGGACTGATGGAAGCCGGCGCCGCACAATCGAGAGCCGGCCCGGTCACCGAAGAATAGGAGGAGAAAAAATGAGACCCGCCACTGAGGTTTTTTCCGAATGGGCCCAACTCGGCAAAGATGTNGGGATGGAGACCGGACACGCCCCTGCCGTGAAGGAAATTCTTGAGGCTGCCATTGAACAATTCGAAGGGCGAGATTTTACAGCCATCGATGCAGGTTGTGGGAATGGTTGGGTAGTACGATTGCTGAATGGGATGCTAAACTGCACCCAAGCCATGGGTGTTGATGGGGCCACCTCCATGATTGAACGCGCTCAAGCCATTGACAATGAGGGGACGTATGTCCAGGCCGATTTGTCAACGTGGAACCCTCAGTACCCAGTTGAGTTGGTTCACTCAATGGAAGTTCTGTATTATCTTGAGGACATCCCCGCTTTTCTCAATCATGTGAATCAGCACTGGTTAAGCAAAGATGGCATTTTTGCCTTTGGAATCGATCATTATTTCGAAAATGAGGACTGCCATGGATGGTCAGAGAAAGTNGGNGTCCGAATGGCGATGCACAGCCAAAATGAATGGAAAAATATGGTTGAANNCGCTGGATTCGAAGTCATNCGNATGTTCAGATCAGCACAAACNTCTGAATGGGCTGGCACACTNTCATTTATTCTCAAGAANAATCTCTAGACAAGGATGTTTGACATNCCGCCATCCAAATGAAGCACTTGTCCNGTCATATTGTCAGGTGCCGCCGTTAGCAGCCAGTGAATGGTTTGTGCAACTTCTTGCTTTTGATTCAATCGCCGCAGTGGAATTTTCGATTCTGCCGCATCCCGCATGGCATCACTAGCAAGAATCTTTGACGCCATTTTGGTGTCAGTCAAACCCGGTGCAACCGCGTTGATTCTGAGCCCACGTTGAGCATAGGTTGCGGCCGCTGAACGGACCATCGATTCAATCCCGCCTTTGGCTGCCGAAATGGCTTCATGATTTACCAAACCGATTGAACCGGCGACACTGGAGCAGAACACCATTCGCCCACCTCCGTTACGGAGCATGGATTTCCCACCAAGGGACAGTGTCAGAAATGCCGAGGTTAAATTTGTTGTAATCACCTCTTCAAAACCCTCTTTCTTCATCGCATGAGGTGGACGGATTACAATCGAGCCGACGCAATGTACAATGCCATCAATCGGCCCTTTATTCGAGGCCGCCTGTACGGCTTGTTGCAAATCGCCTTCTTGAGTTGCATCCCCTACAACGATCTCGATGTTTTCCGAAGTGCTTGTGGGCAAACTTTCCTGACGGACGAGCAAGGTAATGCTGGCATCCTGATTTAGCAGATTTTCGATGAGGACTTTTGCGATATCGCTATTGCCACCGATGATGAGAAAGTTCCCTGACATGGAATTCGTTTTCCATGAACCTTAATGAAGAGATGTTTGGAACTTAATCGCCGCTCTCGCCCTCCAAAGTGGCCTCTATGATTTCGACATCTAGCGATGAGTACATTTTGTTCCGAACCAAAACGGCAATACCGAATAAAATCACATTGAGTATCACAATGATGATGATGAAATCCAAATGGAATCCTGAATCAGAATGGGCTGAAACAGATTGTTCCCACAACGGAATTCGACTCTGGTCGTAGACTGGACGAATGTAAATCAAGTTGCCCGCATTGCTGGAATCATAATCTGAACTGGGCACTGCGGGATCCAAGTCAGTATACCCATCCAAGCGTTGCTCAAATTCAACAAAAATCGGTTCGGAAATGTCTAATTTTAGCAAAACGTCAACCGTGTAAGGAACTCGTGGTTCCATAAACTCAGACCCACTCAACGTCTCGGTGAACAACGAAATTGCGGTTCCAGTGACGTCAAATTCGCACCACTTGCCCCAGTGCTCTTCATCCACATCCAAGATGATGTGCAAAGTATCTCCTGTTCTTGTACCCTGTCCAGCCGCATCGTCATTCCCATCTTCTCCAAGGTCAATATTGGGTCGAATCTGAGCGATTTGGGCATTGTCGGTATTCCATTCCAATGAGGTGAACGCAACTTGCATTTCTGTCGTACCATTTGGAATCCAAACATAATGTCGATCATCCGTGGCATAGGTCCCAAACGTACTGGTGGGACCGTTGTTGAAATGGCTCCATTCGCCCTTCCATGCATGCCGAAGTTGATCTGTTTCAAGTGGGATTTCTCTAACCCCGATCATGTCCATGTAGTAGTCGTTCGCATCCCAAACTGTAACTTCAGGATGATCGACGAATCCGTCACCATCTGAATCGCGTAGCAATTGCAATGTGCGAGCCAAAGCCACCGCATGGTCTACATGGACCAAACCATGTCCGACGCGCCAATCATGACACAAGTTGGTTTGACTCGAAACATAACACTGCTCAGGAATATCATTGCAGCTGTCTTCATCATTGCCTGCTTCACATTGATTCTTCAGCAAATCATACTGCGCTGTCAACTCTAGGATCAACTCGACCTCATGGACACGCGTTTCATTGGCACTGAACCATTCTGCATTTTGGAAACCTTGTGCCGACTCACCCGTGACCAAGGCGGTTCCTTCATCGTGATCTTCGTATTGGTACCATGCGGTCCCCAATGATGGAGCGACATCAATCAATACTGTCGCGATGCCCCCGATATGAGGTGTAGCCATACTGGTGCCGCTAATCGCCATGTAGTACAGGTCGCCCTGTGTTCGTGTAGAGGCGTCAATAGCGGTGGCTCGAGGAGCAGTGGCCCAGATGTCTCTCCCTGGAGCACCGATATCAGGCCAAGTATGTTGTTGGTTGATCCATCCTCGAGAGGAGAAAGACGTAATGGCTCCACCATCGTGAGTCAGAGCGGCCACCGAAATTGCAGAGGGAGTATTTGCATACACATTTGTGCGCAAATCATCATCGCTTTCCGCTCCACTTCCACCCGAATTTGAGGCTGCGAAAATCACAGCAACTGCATTGTCATAGGTGAGGCGATTTGTCAATTGCGCAATCACATTTGAGGGATTGTAATCTCCGTTGGTCCCCCATGAATTGGATACAACACGGATGTTGAAATCGTTCAATCCCGGTCTTGAGTTTTCATAGGTCCATTCAAGACCTTGCTCAGCTGCAAAAATGCTGGCGCCGTCACCGGTGCCCAATGCCACAATTTGTGCTCCCTTGGCCGTACCAAGTCTGCGACCTGCACTGGCATCTCCATTGCCCGCAATGGTGCCGCCTACGTGGGTACCGTGACCTGATGAAGTATCTGAGTTGCAATTCGGTGCATCGACCCATGCGACACCAGACCATTTGGCAGACCAAATCAACTTCTCACCAGTCCAAGGTTCTCCACAATCAAAATCCGGATGTTCCCCATCGATTCCCGTATCAAGATCGACTGCAGTCGTTCCGTCTCCATCCCATTCTGCAAAGGCCAAATTATCGAAGATGACTTGACCGTCACGATCGATCAGTGCCCTGTGCCAAGACAAAGAGGAGTTGACGACGTGCACGGTTTCGTGCATCATTGCGGATGCATTTGTGGGGTCACCTGGCAGGTAGAAGTGCTCTAGCAAACGATTTCGCTCGATGAAAAATACATCCTCCATCATCGAAAGATGACGGATTTGGTCTGGAGTTCCTTCGTACAGACCACCGTACAGGACACGCATTTCGCCGAGTGTTTCCAAACCAATTTCTGCAATTTTTTGTCGCTTGAAATCATCCACCGGTGTCGTGAATTGAGCGATGACTTCGATTGAATCATTCGTGGATAGATGATCAATCAAATCCCCATCCATGACGCTGATATCCCCCCTCGGATTGAGGTCATGAATCAGACCTGCTGAAGAGGTTGAGGAAACGAAAATTGCCAGGATAAACATGGCAAGCAAACTACGCCGCATGACTTTGCCAAACTATTCCCAATTTAGAGCGTTCGCAAGATTGAGTGTTCCTGTCNATTTCAATTTGGATTGGGTAGGTCACCNACATCCGCGTACAAACTNGGACCACTGACCATGTAACACATCACCCCTCGGCGACTNCGAGANTCCTCAGGTTGTGGGTTNTCCTTCNCNGCACANTCNCCAAAGCATCCGTCTGTGAAGGCCATGTAGACACGNCCTTCNCGATCGATATGCAAATCATTGAAATCAAGCAGGTTTCGATTGGAACCNCCNATNTCACGACAATCCCCACTGTTCAGACAAATGCTACCNACCTGAACGGGATCGTCCGTCACTCGAAGNGTNTGGAAGACGGGATTNTCATCCAAAGCATTCAGACTGTANGTNACATANANGTGATANGANACATTTGAATTNGCATAGTGNGCATTTCCATCCCATGGNCCACCGTCAAGATTGGGTTGGCCCAATTCACTCGCATTTTCACTACCNANGTACATGACGGCAATTCGACCTGGNTCNCCNGCATCAATTTGTGGGAAGGCGTAGGATACAACTTCAATCGGGCTGATTCGGATG
>PBPV01000024.1 GCA_002724815.1 Methanobacteriota archaeon
CCTGTAGGCGAGTAAGGGACTCTTTCTGCGATGCGTCGAGACCATCATGAACGCCAAGGACACTAGCCAGGCCCTGACCCGAAGCCATTTCTCGCTTGAATTCCTCAATGCGCTCCGAATCACGTGAAATGGAATCCCGAGGACCGCGTTGATTCATTTCAGCTTCNGGATCTTTCCANTCATATCCNCACTTNACACACTGNAAGTAACCGGGNATATTGGAGCTTGTTGCGCCACCACCGCAACGCCCACANTCTCCACCCTCNGTACTGGAGAGGTTTTCTCGGGCCTGACGNCGACCCTCACGAATACCGAAGCCCATGAGGTGCCATTGTGACACCGCATATCAAGCCTGTTGTTCATTCAATTCCAACGTTCGAGGACGGTTGCAATTCCCATNCCACCACCGATACACATTGTTGCCAAAGCATAATCNGAATTCAACCTCTGCAACAAACTGGCTGATTTACCTGTGATTCTACAGCCACTGGCACCCAATGGATGACCGATTGACAGTGCCCCTCCGTCAATGTTTATTCGTTCATCACCCATCTCTAAATCCATATCTTGCATGCACGCGAGGGATTGGGCGCTGAAGGCCTCATTCAATTCAATCACGTCTAAATCATCCATGGATAATCCAGCGCGCTGTAGTGCTTTTTGACTCGAAGGAACCGGCCCATAGCCCATGATTTCAGGCGGGACACCAGAAACTGCGGTTGAGAGGATTGAAGCGAGTGGCTTCAAGCCATGTGATGTTGCAAATTCTTCTGAACATACAAGCATTGCAGAGGCTCCGTCAGTGAGTGGAGAACTTGTCGCTGCTGTCACCGTGCCACTTTCGATAAATGCGGGCTTCAGTTCAGCCATTTTTTCGAGGTTTGGGGCCCGCATACAGCCATCCAAAGATACAGCCCCCACAGATACAATTTCATCATCAAAATGTCCTCGTTCTTGAGCATTGATCGCTTTCTCATGGCTTGATGCTGCAAACAACTCTTGATTTGTACGTGAAATTTGGTGACTTATTGCAAGGTTCTCAGCGGTCAATCCCATGCCGATATATGCATCGGGAAATTGTGATTCAATGTCAGGATGGAGAGTACGATTAAATCCACCACGTTGAACTCTCGACATGGTTTCAACACCTGCACAAATGAATGCATCCCCTGACCCCATTGAAATACTACCTGCGGCAGTGTGGATGACTTGCATTGAAGAACCACAGAGACGATTCGTTGTCATCCCGGGCACTGTATGAGGCAGACCCGACAAATAGGTCGAAATCCGACCCAGATTGAGTCCCTGCTCACCTTCCGGATAGGCGCAACCCAGCATCAGATCTTCAATCGAATCTGACGATATTCCGGTTCGTTCCATCACTCCACGAATGACAGTGGAGGAAAGATCCTCAGGTCGGATATCCTTCAATTCGCCTCGATGCGCGCGATGAAATGGTGTGCGACAGTAGCCCACAATGACCGTACGCATATCTCGCCGAGTCGTTCGGCACCCATAATCATTCAGTGTACAATGTGCCCTATGGGCACAGAACCCATTATCTAGGGGGGGCCGGTCGCCGGCTTGATGATTCGAGATTGCAAGACACATGGATTCTTTGAAGGACAGAATTGCCCAGCCTGTAATGAAGAAGGCAAATTCATCATGAGTGATCGTGAACGAGATATACTTGGCCGCCGAATGGCAGGTATTCTGCGACACTTTCCAGAAAAATTTGATCTAGACATGGACATGAATGGATGGGTCGATGTGCGAGAAATGGTCGAAGCGATTACCAAGCGCGACCGCAGAATGCACTGGTTGAGGCCACATCACATTCGTGCAGTCAGTGAAACTTGCACCAAAGGTCGATACGATGTTCGCGGCGACATGGTCCGCGCAACATACGCACATACGGTTGAGATTGAGTTGGATTTGCCAAGTGATGAAACACCCAACTTGCTGTACTTCCCCTGTGCTCCAGAAGAATCAGCACACCTCCTAGAACACGGCATCAAGCCTGGTGATCGTAAGCATGTCCATCTGTCCAAAACGGTGACATCCGCGGCCAATGCAGGACATGTTCATCACCATCGCCCAGTGATTATTGAAGTCGATTGCATTCAGATGGAAGCCAATGGCGACACCATCTATCATGCTGGAACCACTGTATATCTCACCGAAGAGGTCGAGGCACGGTACTGTGGGCTGGTTGACGACGACCATCCTGAACTCGCAGCCTGCATCTCTGACTGGGAAGCTGAAGAAGCCGCCAAGGCAGAAGAAGAGTGATTATCGGGTTTCGCCACATACGGGGCAAAATCCGAGATCTTCGTCAAAATCTGCGTCGCAAGAGTTGCATTTCACTGATTTTGTAGATGGGCCCTGATTCTGGGGACCATCTGAGACAAGGCGAACTGACCGCTCACGGATGGTTGGTTTCACGGATGCTTCAGCACGTAGTTTCCACGCGGCGGAAAATGCCATTGCTTCTTGCAGTGCAATATCTAACTGCAACAAACGCTCTTCTTCTACACTGCCATTATCAGTAGATTCCAAGGCTGAAATTTCAGTTTGTAGCCACCGTCTGAACTCTTCAAGTGTTGGCTGACCCATATTCTGTTGCGGACCGCACTCCTTGATGAATGAAACGGCGCTATCACTTTGAACGTAAGCCCCGTACTGGACTCATGGGCCGAATTGTCATGAAGTGGGGTGGGGGCCTCATCACCGACAAATCCAGTCTATGCACTGTATTGCCCGACCGCATTGAATCACTGGCCAAAACTGTCAGACAAATATTCGAAATGGGCCATGATCTTGTCATCGTGCATGGTGCAGGTTCATTTGGACATATACGTGCAAAGGAATATCGATTAGCGGAAGGTAATATCTCTGATTTAGAGCAGGCAGAGGCTATTCAGTTGGTTAGACGAGACATGGACCAACTCCACTCACATGTCATCGATNCACTAAGAGATTTGCCCATACATAGCCACCCACCTCGCGATTTTGTTACCAACACAGGTAGTACATTTGATGGAGATTTGGATGCATTTCTAGCACCTGGAATCCACCTAACCTTTGGTGACGTAGTGAATTGCGACCCACCCGCAGATTTCGGAATTCTGTCGGGTGATGATTTGATGCTGAGACTCAGCAATGAATTGCCGGGTGTCATATGCAGTATCTTTGCCATGGGAGGTACGCCCGGTGTGATGACAGATTCTAGCACTGAGGCGGATTTAATACCACTATTGACTGCTGAAACTGGCTTTACCGGTGTCCATGATGAAAATGTCGATGTCACAGGTGGAATCTTTCTCAAGGTTGAACGCGCATTTGAAATTGCAAAACACGTTGAACATGTCTGGTTTATCGATGGACATCACCCGAGTCGGATGGTTGAAATCATCAATACAGGGGAAACAATGGGTACACGCATTAGCATGTAACGAGAATAGGACTACCGCTTCCTTCATTTGTCTCCTCTACCTCGTTGNACTGTTCACATGGTGATAGAAGAGNCGAACNCACTGCTCGAAGAGGGATACGATTCAGATCAAGTTTCGATGATGTCTGAACAGGTGATTCTCGTTGATGAATCAGACAACCCCTTAGGACCCATGAGTAAAGTCGAATCTCATCGTGGTGAAGGAGTACTTCATCGGGCATTTTCAATTTTGCTTTTTGATGAAAACGATCGATTGTTGCTGCAAAAACGTGCCAGCCACAAGATCACATTTCCGAGTGTTTGGGCGAATACGGTGTGCAGCCACCCGTTGCATATCGACGGTGAATTGAATGCCAATGGTCCACTTGGAGACGGCTCAAAGGTTGCTGCAGTACGAAAAATGGAGCAAGAGTTGGGCATTGCCGCTGGTGATGTCCCCTTGGATGACATATTCTTCATTACTCGAATGTTGTACAGGGCACGAGCAGATGAAATCTGGGTCGAACACGAATTGGATCACATTTTATTCGCCCGAACGACAAGTGATTTGCTTGTTGAACCCAATCCGAATGAGATTTCAGAAACCGCATGGGTCACGCAAACTGAATTGCAAGAATGGCTAGANGACCCCAAAGAAACACGTGGAATTATTGCACCATGGTTCAGATTGATTGCTGAAAACATTCTGCCCGAATGGTGGGGGAACCTTGACGGTCTGCCTACTCACGCAGACCATCTAATCCGAGACATGGGTGAGGTTAAGATGAGTAAAAATCGACAATCACCCGATGATTCAAAATTGGGTGTGTTGACAGCTTTGAAGTCTCACAAGGATGCTGTCGAAANCAGAATNATTGCTGCNTTGAGCAAGTCCGAGAACGATATTCTTGGCTCNGCAATGATGCATCTTATTGCTGGTGGTGGCAAGCGTATGCGTGCCATTTTACCTTGGCTGGTTGCCGATGCTGTAGGCAATTCAAATGATGGCTTGTATGACTTNGGTGCTTCAATTGAAATCATTCACAATTTTACACTCGTTCATGATGATATCATGGACAATGATTCCGTACGGCGAGGTCGTCCGGCAGTTCACGTCGAGTACGATCACCCGACTGCCATTAATGCTGGAGATGCCATGTTGGCTGTAGCGTTCGAGGTATTGGCTGAGTCCAATCACTTTGATGACAAATACTTCCGAGAATTAGTTCGCATTATCGGAAGCATGGTTCGCCGAGTTAGTGAAGGTCAGCAACAAGATATGTCTTTTGAAGATCGGGATTTTGTTGAGGAAGATGAATATCTACACATGATTAGCGGCAAAACTGCTGCCATGTTTACGACATGTGCGCGTACGGGTGCTTTGCTCTCAGGGGCATCACCTGAAGTTGTCAGCATCATGACTGAATGGGGTGAGAATGTGGGTCTCTGCTTCCAACTGATGGACGATTTAATTGACGCTACAGGTGACAGCGAAACCCTTGGAAAACCTGCATGTAGCGACATCATTGAGGGGAAGCAAACACTCATTGCGATTCATGCTCTACAGCAATCTGCCGATGTGTTGCCCAATTTCAATGAAATTTTTGGCTCAGGGATTGAGGATACAGATCGAGAAGTTCTAGACACTGTAGTGAATGAACTGCGTCAATCCGGTTCAATCCAATACGCCTATGACAAAGCAATGAGTTTCCATGCATCTGCACATGCCTGTCTGGATCAATTGCCCGAACGCGAATCGCTTCAAGTCTTGCGCGACTTAACCGATTTCCAAATGGTTCGAATCTCGTAATCAGTCAGCGTAGTAAGATTCACCAGGAATCTCGGGTTTCATCCCCTTTCGAGTTCGGATATCACCAACGACGGTCTCCAGCAACATGCGAGGCAACTCCTCAAATCCTGAGTTCTCGCTGTTCCAGACAGCACGTCCTTGCGATGCTGCACGAATGTCATTCGAGAATCCAAAGCTCTCTGCGACCGGAACTGTACCGACAACAGTGGTTGTTTCTCCATCTGCAGGCATGTCTTCGATGACACCACGTCGTTGTGTCACTTCACGGGTCACACCACCCAACCAATCGTTGGGAACGGAGACGAACATCTTCTGCATAGGCTCCATGATGGTCGTTCCAGCACGTACCATTGCACCACGCATTGCATTTCGCATGGCAGGAATGGTCTGTGCAGGTCCACGGTGAATGGCGTCTTCGTGCAATTTTGCATCCGTCAGTCGAACAAGCATACCCATTGCAGGTTCTCCGGCCAACGGACCGGATTTGCAGACTTCATTGAATCCTTCAATCAGCAATTCACGNGTTTCGTGTAGGCCCTGAATACCCTTGGTTCCATTGATGAAAACGTTGGTTCCATTGATTGCATATCCTTTGCGCATCATGTCTTTGTCCATNCCCAATTCGGCAAACTGNTCTCCAATCTCTTTTTGGTCCTTNGANCGGATGGTTCCATCACGGAANTCGCCNGCACGAAGTGCATCAATCACATTCTGTGGNAGCATCTCAACTTCGATGTAGAANCGGTTGTGCCGGTTCGGAGATTTACCTTCAAACGCATTCCCTACATTGTTTCCGTTAATCGCTTCGCGGTAAACAACGATTGGTTCACTGACCTTGACCTTGATATTCTGCTCTTCCTCAATNCGGTAAGTTGTGATTTCAAGGTGCAACTCTCCCATACCNGCAAGCAATGCCTCGCCGGTTTCTTGATTTGTCGTTACTTGTAGAGATGCATCTGCTTTGGCNANACTGCGCAGTGCATCAATGAACTTCGGCAAATCCTTCATTGACTGAGGTTCAACGGCAACAGTAACCACGGGCTCAGAATAGTGTCGAATGGCTTCGTAAGGAATCAATTCCTTGTCCGTTGTGACTGTAACACCGGCAGCTGCNGAGCGAATGCCAGTGATTGCAGCAATGTTTCCAGCAACGACCTTGGGGACNGANATTCGATCNCCGCCGACCATCATGCTGACTTGTTGGACNCGCTCAGCTTTGCTTGCGCCAATGGCCCAAACAGTTTCACCATGATTGATTGAACCTGAATAAATACGACCCACTGCAACTTCACCAGCATGCGGATCCATCCAGATTTTCGTAATCATCATTGCAAGTGTCCCATCGGGGTCACAGGCCAGCATGGCCTTGCCTTCCTTTGAATCCATTTCACCGGTCCAAATGTTGGGAATCCTGTATGACTGNGCTTGAACAGGGTTGGGCAACTTGGTGACTGCCATGTCCAACAGTACTTCGTGGACTGGAGCCTTCTTCGCAAGTTCGCGCTGCTGCTCGTTGTGACAGTATTCGAAAATCTGAGTGAAATTAACGCCAGATTTCTGCATATATGGGATGGTAATACCCCAATTGTGGTAAGCTGAACCGAATGCAACAGTACCATCCATTACACTGACTTGCCATTCTTTCTTGTATTCCTTCGGAGCGAATTGCTTGATCAGTTTGTTCACGTGAGTGATTTGCTTTTCAAATCGAGCCATCATGTCTTCGGGAGTTACCTGTAATTCGTTGATCAATCGATCGACCTTGTTGATGAATAAGATTGGCTTAACTTTCTCTTTCAAAGCCTGTCGTACGACAGTTTCAGTTTGAGGCATGGCCCCTTCAACTGCACAGGTGAGGATAAAACATCCATCGACAGCACGCATAGCTCGAGTTACGTCACCACCGAAGTCTACGTGACCAGGTGTATCGATGAGGTTGATCAAGTAATCTATGCCTTCAACGCCGTGTACCATTGATGCACTGGCGGCGTTAATCGTAATTCCTCGGGCAGACTCTTGCTCGTCGAAATCCAAAACACGAGATTTTCCAGCCAAATCCTCTGACATCATCCCTGCACCAGCGATGAGGTTGTCCGATAGCGTGGTTTTTCCGTGATCAATATGTGCTGCAATACAGAGATTTCGAATTTGCTCTCGAATGTGCATGACTTCGGTTGCCTTTGCAATGTTGTCTTCCTTTCGGCCCATGATGTACACCTAGGTTTGCGGCGACCTGAATAGGGTAGATAAAACCGCCTATTGAGCGTGGGTGTGCGCGTGCGTGAGGGAATCATCGAGCGGATGCCGCGATACGATGGAGTTCTTCCTTCTTACCAACAGCAAATGATGCGACGTCGCCATCTTTTGCCTTCATGATTTCACTGACGATACCATCCTTCAGCGTTCTCGTTGACTTGAAAGTTGATGCGAGACTTCCTTTGCACAAATTGCGAATGGCAACGTCCAATCTACGACTGGGAGCGCTGTCTACAGCCTTTGGCTGTGATACAGCTCCGAATTTGATTCGAGTAACCTCTTCCATCGGTGCAGAATGAGTAATGGCATCCACAAAAATTTGCAGTGGATTTTCATTGGTTCGATCGTGTATAACGTCCAATGCTTCTTCAAACGCTTTGGCTGCGTATTTTTTCTTGCCACCATTGCGACCAGTTCGCATTAGACCGTTGATGAATCGCTCGATCACACTCAATTTCGCCTTGCCCATCCAAGCATTGGCATGTCGACCACCCGAGTGAGGTGTGCCAACTGTTCGGAGATTGATGTATGGGGATATGCCTGGATCTTGGCAGGTGACCTCGGTCGAATCCCACTTTCCAAAAACAAGGGTACCAATACCTGCGATTGGGCTGATATCATCGGTAACCAAGTGCATTGACTCGGTTCCAGACTCTTCTTCTACAACTTCCTCATCAGACATGATTACACCTCAGCGTACCGGCTTTTCTTTTCGGCCACGGACCATTTCGTCTAATGACACACCNTTGACTTGGATGACCTTGTAACGAATTCCAGGAATGTCACCGTAAGACCGACCCATTCTTCCTCCGATTCCTTCAACCATCACTTCATCGTGTTCATCGATGAAATTGATAGCACCATCACCGGGAGCGAATGCTGTCAATTTGTTGCCACTGCGAATCAAACTGATTTTGACCGCTTTGCGGATNCCAGAGTTGGGTTGCTTGGCTTCGACACCAACCTTTTCCACAACGATGCCTTTGGCTTGAGCACTACCCTGCAGAGGGTCGTGCTTCAACACGCCACCCTGTCGGCGCTTCTCTTGGCGCTTCTTGAATCCACGATCCTTCCAACGAAACTTTAGACGGTCCGATTTCATTTTCGGACCCGAGAACAATCCACGACCCATGTGAGTACCTCTCCTACGGAGCAACCCGGCGACTGACCCTCCATATATGAGCGTGACGGGTGCGAATCACATGACGTCGTGACGTATTTTGGTTCAATCACCCCTAATTATCATACGGTTGACTCTACCGGAAGAGGATATGGCCTTCCGCGACCACCTCGCCGGTGCACACACTCCAGAAGATGCACTATCCTGTATTCACGGGTTGTTTGATCTGTCTAAGAAACTGAATCATGACATGATTTTATCAGACATAATCGAAGCACCCGGGCATCGTGCTGCCCTAAATGTGCTTGCTCGTGATCGATTGTGCGCCGTGCTCGATGTCGAGCCTGGTGAGTTGATTGATATCCTGGGTTGGGCCATGCAGAATCCCTCAGAACCATTCGTTGTCGATTCAGGCGCTGTTCTAGAACAGTCCATTGAACCCGTCGACATGACTCAATTGCCCATCCCTCACCATTACCGCGAAGATCGCGGCCGTTACATGTCCGCAAGCATTGTAATTGCCGAATATCAGGGGCAACGTAACGTATCCTTCCATCGACAATTTTTGCGTGATGAATCCCATGTCGTCGCTAGACTGGTTCCACGCCACTTGAGGACGATGGTCGATACAGCTCGCTCACGAGGTGAAACGGTCCCCATTGCGATTGTGAATGGGTGTGACCCCGTTGTTCTACTTGCAGCTGCCATGTCATTTGACGAACACATTGATGAGTTGACTGTTGCGAACACACTGCACTCGAAGTTTTACGGTAGCCCGCTACCTGTTGTTGAACTGGCCAATGGCATTGCAGTACCCGCAAATGCGGAGTATGCCATGTGCGCAGAAATTACGTTAGAGGATGACCTAGAAGCGCCATATGTTGACATCACAGGCACGCTGGATGATGAGAGAATCGAGCCAGTTTTCAAAATCAAATCAATCAATCATCGAAACAATCCGATCTTCCATGCATTGATTCCTGCAGAGGCTGAGCACAAGGCACTGATGGGACTACCGCGAGCGCCGACAATCAAAACCGCCGTTGCTGCTGTGACCGAGTGTCACGATGTCCACATGACTGAAGGTGGATGCGGATGGTTGTCAGCCGTGGTTAGCATTACCCCTGGATCACCTGCGGATGGACGAAAGGCAATCGAGGCAGCCCTCGCTGGTCATCGGAGCATGAAGATGGTGACCATCGTCAACAAAGACATCGATGTCAGTGACCCCGTGCGCGTCGAGTGGGCCATGATGACTCGTTGGCAACCTGATCGAGATACGCTGATTATGACTGGGCAAAAAGGCAGTAGTTTAGACCCATCGCGTAATGCAGATGGCACCACTGGGAAAATTGGCTATGATGCTACTATTTCACCCGATGAAGACCCATCCCCGTACATTTCTGTCCAATAGGTGATCAATTGAGGGAAGGCTTAGCAGGCTCATTGCAACACCCTCGAAGAAGTTTGGGTGACAGGTATCGATCTCAAGCCAAAAAATTCCTCAAATTAGCAGATAGTGATCCTACTCGCCAGTCTGAAAATACCAACTGGGCTGAACAAAACGCGAGGCAAGCACTGTTACACGATTTTACGCACCCAGACAATTGGAGAGTTTTGGCCGATATCAAGCAAATTTTGCAGGACGAAATTGGTCTCCGGGCACTATTGACGGATTTGTTTACTGTCCTAGGCCGAGACCCTGAGCATTTATCACAACTAGAGGGAGTTTCCATATCCGAAGTCGGAAGAGAATTACTTGAGGCCGCGTTGTCCACAGATCACCTTGACCCCGATATCTGGCATGCGTCGCTTGATGAACAAGCAACTGAATTGTTTTCCAATCGATTCCCAACATTGGATTTGACCGACCCAAGGTGCAATATTTTGTTTGGACGTCGTGTTGAGAGATTGTGGCAGTCCAACGGTGACGATATTTGCATCCCACTCGCTAGGATGTTGGTTGCCAATCGACCACAAAATTTCGAAATGTGGATTAATCTCGGAAGGGCACATGAGCGACGCGAGGCTTTTGACGAGGCTTGGTTGTGCTATGACCAAGCCCAAACACAGGCTCCACATCTCGATGTGCGCGATTCATATCGTGCTCGTATTGAACTTCGTTTTGAGACCCTAAAATCAACTCCTTGGACCCAACCGACCATACAAGCACGCGATCAGTTCTTGCAACGAATGCAATCCTTGGCACTAGAATTCGCAGGAACCGAACCAATCGAAGAGATTCCAGAAGTTGAGGATGATGATNATTTGAATCCTGATGAATTGCAACTTCAAACGATGCTGCAGAATGGACAACATTCGGCTGCATTTTTCTTGTCAAGGCGTTTGGTGACTCGTGGTGAAGACTGGGCGATACAGTATATGGAACAGGCGAAAACTGGCTTGGACCAAGATGACGAAGTCGTCATTCCTTGAGGTGTGAAAATGAAGTCATGGGTAGTCGCTTGGGTAACNCCTGCCGATCACCCCCCCGTTTCAATCGATGACGATGGAGCATGTTGGTTGATGGTTCGTCATGTAGAACGCGGCTGGGAGTTGCCCGGAGGATGGGTCGAGTCTGGTGAGACCAGTGAGATCGCAGCCCTTCGAGAGGTTTACGAGGAAACAGGATTGCTTGGAACTGCAATCAAAGTAGCTCGAAACTTGGCAGAAGGCGGGGGCGATGTGGTATGGATTGTAATCGATGAAGAGGCCTCACCGATATCATGGGAATCTACAGACCCCAATATTGAGGAAGTTGGGTGGTGTTTGACACCCCCAGAGCCCCTGGCATGGAGTATGGATGAATTGAAGCAATTCTCAAACTATGATTGGAGTAACTCTTGAGCTTCAGAAATCAAAGTTTCACCAATNTCATCCAGTTGTTGTTCCTTTAACCAATTTANCATGAGACAAAGATCGTCGGGGTGAATGGCCGGTTTTGGCAGAGGTTCTCCAACCGAACGCGGGGCAGCATTGTGCACTGCATCGTCCATGCTTTGTGCTTCTCGACTTACATTTGAGATTCCGATATCGACCCAATGCAATCCTGATTCAATGGCTGCATCCAGCATATCTGTCTGTCGAAATCCGTGATGTGAAATCCACAAATTTCGGAGTGCCGATTGAATATGATTTTTGGCAACCAGCAATTCTGCAGCATTACGCCTTGAGACAGCAATGATTTCGAGGTGATGTGGACCATTTCTGGATATTTCAGAATGCATGGCAAGAGCCATTCCTAATTCCCCTCTATTTTGATGCCATTTCGCCATGTTCAGGATACAGAGGCCGTGCCACCTGTGACCTTCCGAGAGTGCTCCAAGTCGCTCCATGGCCCAGCGCAAATCGACTCCAGCTTGCTCATGTTCTCCAATACTCGCTCTCAAAATACCCCATTCCATGCGAATTCGAGCCTCTAACAAGTGGTCCCGAAGTTCTCGAGTGCGGCTATTTTGCAAAGCAGTAGTCAGATGCGTTTGTGCTAATTCAGCATCATTCCCCAATTGTGCCATTCGGAATTGATAGATGGATTGCTCAATTGAATTTAATTTAGGATAGAACATTTCTGCGATTTCAGTCTCTCCTTGTCCAAGTGCTTGCTCANAAATTAGGAGCAGATCATGAGGCTCGGAACTCGTATACTCGGTACGCTCACCAGACCTGATTTGTTCAACAATGGTTGCAGGATTCATCGCATCATCTCCTGGTTGTCCATGAGGANGGCGATNAAACCTGAACGCGCATCTGTTTCGTCGATATCGCCTGTCCATCCTGCGGCACCTGCATGCCCACCTCCTTCTCCACCACTGCGTTGGACCATTCTCTCCATCATTTCGCCAAGGTGAAGACCAGCCGCTGTCGTCTTTGCAGTTGCTCTGGCCGTTAATCGAGTTTGACCCTGATGGCGCCGACAAACCAAGGCGATATCTGCCCCTGCAGAAATGAGTGAACGGGCAACAATGCCTTCGTTGGTACCTGCACGAGTATGTGATAGAAACCAACGACCAGTATCGAGCGTTTCGACACGAGATAGAGCCTTCGCGATAGCCACGCGTTGTGACGTATTGAGCTCAACCGATTCCATTTCTTCAATAAACTCACTGAACTCGATTCCTTCTGCCGAAGCCAACCGGCCTGCTGCCAGTAAAGCATCTGCATTTGCGTGTCGGAATCGACCTGTGTCGGTGACGATTCCTGCCAGTAACAGTCGACGTGATGCTGCATCAATGCGCTCATTATCGACGGATTCAGCCCAATGCAATATGATTTCAGCTGTTGAATTGGTGTTCCAATTGATGTATAGGTCATCCGCATTCAGTTCAAATGGTTCACCGGCTGAATGATGATCAATGACACATTTCGGAACGTCTGGGAGCCCTATACCCACTTGACTTGGACCTGCTGCATCGACTACGATAACTCCACCCAAATTTCTAGGCCACGCGATTCTTTCTGAATCGATTACCATGAAGTCAGAGCCTGTCTTTTTGACCATGGCACGAGCAATGGTCGAGAGGTGGACCCCGCACGCTCTAGCGGATGGCCCAATGATTTTAGCCATCGCACATGCAGATCCCACCGTATCCATGTCTCCATTGCGGTGGGTGATGATAGCGATGGCACCCCGTTGAATCGCGGACGATATCCACTGGTTGAGGCCATCAATGTCATCAATACGAGATGGCGTCAAATTACCACCTATTGTGCCTCAAATTGCTTGACTGCCGATTCATAGGATGTTCGCAATTCACTTTCCTTCTGCTCCAAATTCTCTGCATGACTGGCCAGTTGTGTGCAGGTTTCGGAAAGACTCTGTTGGAGTGCTCCAATATCATCAACCTGAACCAACAATGGACCCACTTGTTGGTATACTGCATTGCCCTCAGATTGATTCGATAAATGGTCAATTGTTGCTTGAAGTTCACGAATCTGAGTCTGAACTGAAACAAGTTGTTGTGCGACCATTTGCAATTCTTGGACGATTTGTTCAAGAGGTACTGTAGACATTCAATCACCTATGGTTTCTAAAATTTCACTTGCTGCTCGTAATGAACGCATTGTTGAATTGAATTTCGCTCGTAAATCAGATGCACTTTTTCCCTCGATGAAGATGTCAATGCCCCCATCATCTCGGTGTTGACTTACAACTTCCTCACAAGCCAAACTCGCGAGGAGAGATGTTGAATTTTGATCCGCAATCCGGATAGATGCGACCCAGGGTTCACTCTTCTTCATCACCGCTTTCAGCCTCCGATTGAGCACGCTCGTATTCGATGGCTTTCTGTGACGCAATAACGGCCATGTCGGTTGCTGTTGCACCCTCAAGACCACGTCGAATGATTCTGTTGTTCGCGTCACTGGCGCGGGTGAATGGTTCCCAAACACCGCCAGCGAACTTGTGATCACACTTCTTGCAATGCCAGATTCCACTGGCTTGTCGCTTGACCTTTGGATACTGGCACACGGGGCAAGTATAAGATCGCTTGACCTTGGAAATTGCAGCACCTGCTCGACGTCGTACACTGACACCATATCGGCTACCAAAACGTGCTGTTGCACCTGTTTTTTGTGTTCGCTTGCTCATTGTGATTCCTCCAATTTGTGAATGATTTCTCTCAGTTCTGCACATCGAGTTTGAGCGGCATCCATAATCTCGCTGAACTCCTCGGCGGTGAATATTCCTCTTAGACCCTTCTGGAGAGAATGAACATGACCTTCATCCCCAAGTGTGATGTGAATACGCTCATCGCCACCCAATTCTTCTCTCTTGGTTGCATCATACACGAAGCGACCTCCAACTTTCTGGTAAGAGCACATAATCGGTGTGCCTGATACACCCAACTTGTAATCCTCACCAACATCAAATCGTTCTGCTGGAACTGTTGCAGTTCGAAGTGCTGCAATGGCTGCGAGAGCGAAAGCGTCAAACAAATTCCCATCGTCACTGACGGCAAACAAGTCTAGAATGACTTGCCATGCCTTTTCACCAGGAAGAATACAAAGTTCGTTGGTGTCGATGCAACCGGATTCACGAATACCTCGATCGACAACACGACCCATCTCGATACTCTCTTCGGATGGAGGGCCCGGCTCCCAGTTAGGACCACAAACAGGGCGGATTTCCGCACTGGTCATCAGTCCACCTTGAGTGGGTCGATCTGGATAAGGAGTCATAATCTGGAACTTAACGCCTGCCAATACGATTGTGTCGCCCATTCGCACACGGCAAGACCCTTCGGCATTGCCCAAACAATCGATTTCGATTTCAATATCTCGTCCTGAGAATTTATCTCGACCATCGAGACGCTCTCCATCGGCCGCCAATTCAGCCAAACTTTGACGAAGCAATGCTGGAATGATGGGTACNGACATCAGGATTCACCTCCGTACCGCTTTTGCAAGGCTTCAACCATGATGGCATGCACCTCATGGGCCGCCTTCATGTTGTAATCCCATGCCAACTGAAATTCTTCCATACTGAGGTCGCCATCCATTTGCAAGAATACCAACTCATCGGTCATGGGTAGAATTCCCATCGGCAAATCAGCTTCGCCATAGTTGTCCTCTGGCTTATTCAAGTCCATCAAAACAATGCCATTACACTTACCGGCAGCCACGCTAACGACCATGTCAGACATCGGAATACCTGCATCGGCTAGAGCAACACTTGCTGCGGTGATTCCACAGCAGCGAGTCCCGGCCTCGGCACAGATAATCTCAATCTCAACACGGATTTTACTCCGTGGATACAGTTCCAAGTCGACGACACTTTCCAGTGCATCTCTCGTCACCTTGCTAATTTCTCGGCTACGACGATTGAATCCGGGTCGGATTCGATCGGATGTACTGAAAGGCGCCATGTTGTAACGAACATCTAGAATCGCTCGATCTTGGCGTTGAATCTTTCTCGGATGCGCCTCCATTGGCCCATAAACAGCAGCAATTGCTTCGTTCTTGCCCCACTTGATGTAAGCGCTTCCGTCTGCGACGGGAACGACCCCACATTCAATTTCGACGGGGCGCATCTCATCGGCTTTGCGGCCATCCTCGCGGATGCCATTTTCGTCCATGCATTGGTAATCTCCATATCCCATATTTTCACTTCCTAACTCTCACTCACTCATTTGCCAACGCGTCAATACGCTCTTTCAGACCAGGTACATGNGCGGTCTCTCGAATCACTTCAAGAGCAGCGCGAATCGATCGCATGCCATCATGCTCTCCATCCAACCAAATGCGGCCATTCTGTCCAATGACCATTCTGGATTGACCCAGACTTTTCAGAGACTGGAGCATTGCTCCACCCTTTCCAATGACTTGAGGAATAATGTGTGGAGGAATCTCCTCCAGTAGTCCTGATTTGAGTTTTCGTAGTCCCATGCCTTTCATGGTGGCCACTGCAGAGTGTGTCTCATCGACTTCTTGAACCCGACAAATTACGGCATCGCCTACATCCAAGTGCTCACGGACTGCTCCAAATTCAACCTTCCAAGGAGCGAGACTCATTGGGAGGATGGCATTGAAAGAAGCACCGATATCCAAGAACCAGATGTTGTTTGTCATGCCTTCCACGTAACCAACCACAAGGTCGCCGGCTCTCGGCACATATCGGCTGCTTAGTGGGTCGACACTCATTGTCTTTCCATCTTCTCTCAGGGTTCCCATGCGCATGGCCACTAGTTCACCGTTTATTCGACGGATTCCATGGCCCGCTTCGACGCCATCGTGCGCGCCGATGCGCTCGCCCGGATGGACGAGCCGCACAGCACCCGAGTCATGCTCGGTGGGGGTGCTGTCTTCACTCATATCGTATTCACTCCGGCCCGCCGACCAAACTCCCCTCTTTAACGCTGCCCACCCCGTAGGGGTGTACCATTTTGCGTTAATTCAATTCCTTAACCTCGGTATTTGGGTCTCTTTTTGCGACCTTGGAAAGGTACTCACCCTTCATTCCAGCCGGAATCTCAACCACGAAAGCCCAGTCACCATTATCCAACCACTGCTCTTTTGTGACATCATTTCGGACTTCCCGATGTACAGAACCGTACGCTGAACCAGAGACGCGAAACGCCAGCTTGACGGTTTCAAATGAAAGAGGGATGACTGGACGCAGGACCTTGACTGCATCTTTGATCTGTCGAGTAACGGAAAGAAACGGATCTGGGTTCCATCGTAGTTCATCGAGCGCGAGTTCAATTCGCGTCACAGGATGTGGTGCTTTACTGCGTGGATCAATTGCAGTTCTCGAAATCTCTGTGATGATTTGTTGGCGTTTATCTGCAATCATCTGACGGCGTTGAGTTGTGGTCAATTGAATTGAACCTTCGATTAGGATTGCACGAACACATTCGGGCAATTCCGTGGTCCCAAACGTGGACAGTATTTTTTCCTCCGTGGGTCGTTCCCCACCCCTTGCGTCGTGCCAAATCTCATCGGTGGCCAGAAGGTCATCTAAATCGACACTGTTCGGGTCGGATTTGAACTGCTCAACGAGTTCCGGATCTACCAAAATCTCGTATCGTTTACCGCCTTTCTCTAATCGAGCAACGACAGCGTCATCCAGACTAACCATGGTCAACCTCATTCATCAAATGCGGGCTTCAACTTGTCAATGTGGGCCACGGTTTCCTCGCGACTGAGTACACGATAACCGAAGGCATCGACGACTGCAATCTCAACAGCCTCTTTGTTGAGCTTGGCTTCAATGGATTCACGCAGTGCCTCAAGACCCATCTTGATTCCTGCATTGAGTGTCATGTTGGGTTTCCAGTTGTTCTCAAAGTAATCGATGACGACACTTCGGCCTCGACCAATGGCCCCGGCATGATAGGACTGGTATGCGCCTGAAGGGTCGGTCTCATACAGGTGTAGACCATTGTCATCGACACCTGCAATCAACAATGCAGTACCAAATGGACGTGAGCCACCGTATTGAGTAAAGGATTGCTTGAAGTCACAAATCCGCTTGGCTAGAGAGTCAACTGGAATCATATCACTGTATGTGATTCGGTTGATTTGACACTGCACACGGGCTCGATCGACCAACTGACGCGCGTCTGCGACGAGACCAGAGGTTGCGAATCCGATATGATCATCGATTTTGTAGACTTTTTCAATAGATTCGGGAATAATCAATCGACTTGAAATGCGCTTATCGACAACCAAGATGACGCCATCGCGGAATTTCAGTCCCGCCGTGGTGGTTCCACGCTTTACCGACTCTCTCGCGTACTCAACCTGAAACAATCGACCATCTGGACTAAATGTTGTAATCCCGTGATCGTACCCTCTACCACTTGGCTGCATATTATCCCTCTTTGCTACCTCAAAGACCCCTAAGAACCTTGTCGGCTAATTGGTGCGCTACATTGGGGGTTCTTCAACCCAAGGGACGGCGACTCTATTGACCTGCAAGGTTTACGAGAGGTATGCGCGTCTTGGTTTTGTGCTCAGGCGGGAAAGACTCGTCTTACGCTACATGGTGGTCAATGATGCGTGGATGGGACGTGACGGGTATCGTAACAGTCCGTATCACAGATTCGGATTCGATGATGTTTCAGGTTCCATCGACTGCTCTAGCCGGGTTGCAAGCCGCCAGTGCGGAGATTCCTTGGTTGCCAATTTCGATCGATGGTGATGAAGACACTGAAATGCAAATGCTTGAGCAAGCTCTGGAACCTGTGGTGATGGGGAGTCGGAAAAAGCGCTCTGGAATTTGGTCTGCAGATGAATTGGATTCTGCACAGTGGCCAGAAAACTGGCTCTGGCCCGAGCACCTAACCCGATTGCGTCCTAGTGAACCGATTGAAGGATTGGTTGTCGGTGCACTCAGGAGTGACTACCAAAAGACTCGTATTGAGCGGATGTGTCATCGATTAGGCATCAAGTCGTTCTGCCCACTATGGCATCACGACAGTATTTCACACATGCATGATTTGGTCAATCACAATCACAAGGTCATGATGACTTCAGTCACGTCCGATGGACTGGGTGAAGAATGGNTGGGGCGTATTTTAGATTCAGAGAATCTCAAGGAACTTCAAAAACTCGCAGAGAAATATCGATTCAACATCGATGGTGAGGGAGGAGAATTTGAAACGGCTGTACTAGATGCGCCATGGATGAATAGACGAATTGAAACCCAGCAAACACCTCATTGGACGGGTCGACGCGGATGGCTAGATATTTGGGCTGCGGAATTGGTGTGAGGGTTAAGGGAGGTATTGCGGCACACTCAAAACCAAACCGCATTGCCCCTCAAACAGGTGCTATCATGCCCGTAAGTCCACTTGATTATCGATATGGAAGAGATGCCATCAAAGCAATTTGGAGTCAAGATGGACGCCATGCACGACAATTGGAAGTTGAGCGGGCATTGATTTGGGCTCACAACCAACTCGGACGCGTATCAGATGAGCACTATGCAACTGTTGCATCGATCTCAAACCCTGAAACAGTAACCGCTGAAAGAGTCGATGAAATCGAGCGTGAAACCCGCCACGACATCATGGCTTTGACCAAGGCCATGGCTGAAGCGGCAGGAGAAGCTGGTTGGTGCATTCACTTGGGTGCCACGAGCAATGATATTGTCGATACTGCTGTTGGCTTACAGATTAAAGATAGTGTGCAGATTCATCGTGAAATCTTGGTAACCCTCATCGGTACTCTAGCAGATCTCGCTGAGCGAGAGAGAGATACGGTCATGCTCGGACGCACTCACGGTCAAGCAGCCGTCCCAATCACATTTGGATTGAAAATTGCTGTGTTCTTGGATGAATTCCGCAGACATTTGGTTCGCTTAGATGAGATCCATGACAGGATTTGTGTTGGGAAGTTTCTCGGTGCGGTTGGAACCGGTGCAGCTCAAGGTGAAAACGCACGCGAACTACAGCGGCTAATTCTAACACACCTCGAATTGAGTGTACCAATGGTGACGACACAAGTCGTCGGACGAGACCGCTACATTGAATGGGTTTCATGGATGGCCAATGTAGCCACAAGTGTGGAGAAATTATTGCAGGAAATTCGCAACTTGCAACGTAGCGAGATTGCTGAAGTCGGGGAGTGGTTCGATACCGAAAAACAAGTGGGCAGCAGTACCATGGCCCACAAGCGAAACCCAATTACAGCAGAAAATGCGTGTGGATTGGCTCGAATCGTTCGATCATTTATCGTGCCTTCATACGAAAACGCGCTTCTTTGGCATGAACGGGATTTGGCGAATAGTAGTGCTGAGCGATTTACCCTGTCTCATGCTGCCATCTTACTGGATGATGTAATGGCAAAATGCGATCGAGTCATGGCCAAATGTGTGGTCGACACAAAGAATATGTTGGCCAATATCGAGCGACAAAACGGATTGGTCATGGCTGAAAAAGTGATGATTGAGTTGGTCGATGGAGGCATCCCCAGAGACGAAGCACACGAAATCTTGCGTACAGCGAGTATGAACTGTATTTCTCAAGGCATTCATCTTCGAGAAATTTGCGCAAATCTTGAGGACATTACCAGCCGCTTCACCGCCGAACAAATCGAAGCGATGTTCAATCCCGCAAACCACATTGGAGTCTCAGGAGAACTGGTCGACGAAGCGGTTGCTTTGGCACGCTCTGAAATTTCATCCGATTAAGCTGAAGCCAGCAAAAATAGGATGCCGCCTGTGATGGCCGCAAAACCAAACAGCATTACAATCATGGCATGCGGCCCAAATTGATTGGTATCCAAAAATGCAACACGAAAGATACCACCGCTATTCGTCATACCCGAAATCAATCCAACCTCATCGGGTTGCTCATCGAAGTATGGCAAATCTCGACGTGGAATTCGCTCCAAGTTGTCGAGGTTGAACTCATCCTCATCGGAGGACTTGCCCTTGGCCATGCAAGCCGACTTGCAGTCAATCGTATATCGCTTGTGCCGCCACACTCCTCAATAACCTCGGTGCAGACGCAAGTTCATGCTGCCTACCATCACCGGTGGTGTTCACCTCGCTGTCGAGGGTGGTTGTGGTGGAACAACCGTCGGTTTGCAAATGGCTAGAGAAGTGCTTAGAGACAACAAGCATGTGGTATGGATCTGCCAGGAAATGCCTGATGGCGATCGTTTTGGACAGTTGTTTGCCGATATTAGCCCCGCCGCAGTTTCGAAAATGCACCTCATTGCTGTGGGGGAACAAACGGAACAAGGTGTCCAATCTGCGACTGCTCTGCTGCGTGTACTGAATAATATCGCACTGGTTGTAGTTGATGATTGGACTGACAAAACAGGAAGACCAAAATCAAGTGTGCAGAAATCAATGTTGAGTTTATTCAAGGAAACGACAAGTCGGGATGTCCCAATGTTGGCAATTTCATCTGCTTATGAGGATGCAAGCGGTGGTGGTTGGAAGTCGCGGAAGTTAGAGTTGGATCAAACTTGGTTTCTTCATCGAAGTCAACTTGATCCGATGCGTAGAGAATTGCATACGCTGGATGCCAAACTCGAATTCGTGTTGGGTGACGAGGGATTCACTCCTCGTAACTGAGACCTTGTGATTCTGCGGCTTTTTCCAGTAAATCTTGCATTTGATCAAGTGCGTCATCATCAGGTTCTTCGAATTGCGAAGGATCGATGGCGCCGCCACTTAGCTCGTCTTGGCCGGCGATTGCGGGTTCATCCTGAATACGAGCAAGGTTTCGATTACGCAGTCGCCAGATGAAGAAAATCAATCCAAGCGTGATTGCAATCATCGCAAATGTACCCAGTTCAGTTGTATCGGCCATGTACTTACGAATGCCATTCAGCATTCAGACTTACCGATTCGACCTAGAGGCTTTGAAAGATGTCTGCGATACGATGGAGGAGGTTCTGTCCAATCCGAATGAATCACATCAAAATCCCATTGATTTTCTGCAGTCGATTCACAACTGGGACACTTCAGTTTCTGGTTGGCACCTTTCGATTTGTATCGAGAACCACACGAACACAGGGGTCGCCTGTGATTTCGTTGACCAGAGAGGAGTTTCAACTTCTCAAGATGGTATGCTCCATCAGTCCCAGACAAACCGAACCAACGAATTTGGTCACCCTCTTTCAGAGATTGGGCCAATTTGTTGATTTCACCACCTTGAGAAAAAGCCAACAGCGTTACATCGGTACGAATTTCGACGTGACCACCTGTCATGATTTGAACACTGGATACAGTTGAATCATGGAATGCTTCCAGATGATCGTCGGTGGCTTGATTNGTTCGAAACACGCGATGTGAAATCGATTGTTCGACGGGATAATTCTGCAGGAAATTGTGTGCACCAATTACGTCGGATTGATCTTCACCACGAATCCCATAGAGCACTGGACAAGGTGTTCTAGGGGCAATTAAACTGCGTTTGAGATTGGGGTCACGGTTCAGTATTGTCCCAGGAAATTGTTCTGCCATCTCCACGACGGATTTCTCTGGTACATTTCGTGTGCCATCGTCTTTTCTCCAAGCAGTACATTCCCATGTCCAATCATTGTGCCCATGCCATGCAATGGCTGCTGTGGCCCCGATTAGACCCATGCAACCGGCATCTGTGTTCCAAATGCGGTGATTTACTGAACTCAAGAGGCGCTTTCTCTCTTCCAAATCGACATGTTCTCTTACGGTTTCCCAATACAACAATTCAGGCAATTGTTCGTGTACCAACACCAATGTCGGTTGAGCAGAATGGGATTCAGACTTGGCAATGACTGAGCTGTACTTCGATTCAAACCACTGCTGCAATATTTGCTCTAAGTGGACAACATCATCACATTGGACTGCAGCTGCAAGAGCTGCATTTCCACGAGTACGCTGCGGTGCAAACGGCCACAAGCGCACCAAACGTGCGTCAACAATTTCCATACCGGATTCAGACAAAACGTTCAGAAGATCATTGAAGTCATGAGTCGTGCAACCATGCTCACGTTCGTCGGTGTCGTCTAAACCAATCCAGAATGTCGAGGGGACCTCGACGTTCATATTTCCAGAGCATCACCCTCGTCATCGTCGTCTAGAGCACGCTCTAGAATGCCAGCCAAACCAATGCTAGGATCAACTCGAAAACCACGAACACCGTGCTGGTAAGCTGCACCCATATCTGCATCCCGATCGCCGGCCATGAATGAGCGGCCTTCGTGGTGTCGATATTCCAATTGGGCACTGTGATGTTTCACTTCAAGTTCCAATTCACTCAGCAATTGACGACCAACCTGAAGCATCCCGGCTCCGGGCTTGCGAACAGGACTTTGTTCCCAAGGTGCATACGGTGAATACAGCACAACATCGACGTAAGCATTTGCATTTTCTTCTAGCAACCCATCAAGTACCGCTTGGTTCATTCGTTCTAGATCTTCATGGCTGAACATCCCTCGATTCACAGGTGATTGATTGGTCACGATGACGATTCTGAATCCAGCTTCACGCAGTGCTGCGACCGCATGACCNGCACCAGGAAGCATCACAACCTCATCGACGGACTTGACGTAATCTTCACGCCCAACATTGAGTACTCCATCACGATCGAGGTATGCAATCGAGCCATCCCAGCCTTCAAGCACCTCGACGGGAGCATCGATAGCAGATTTGTGTCTGCCCGGCAAATGCATAATGAAGCCTCACGAGTGACTGGGCAAACCCCGGCTTGCCTTGACCGCTTCTTTGACAATATGATTAATGATGAGTTGCAGGTCTTCAATTCGCTCCATGGAAGTGGTATCGCAAATGATGCAAATGTCGGAGATTTCGGCAAGTACACCGCCTCCACCTGACTTGTAATTTCCCGTGATTCCCACCGTTCGAGCACCATGCTCATTTGCATAGGTAATTCCGTTAATGACATTGGAAGAGTTGCCACTTCCAGAGTAGCCAACGACCAAATCACCTGGATTCAGCCATGTTTGCAATTGTCCAACAAAGATGTTGGCATATGAGGTATCGTTTGCCCAAGCCGTCAGTGACGCGATGTTGTCTGTATGTGCAATGGTTGGCAAACCCAATTCTTTGCTCCAGTCACCCGCACTATGACTGGGCGTTGCAGCGGAACCACCATTGCCAATGAAATGCACTTTGCCTCCAGTCTCCATAACTCGAAGCATCTCTGAGTAAAGCAAACCGACAGAATCCCGGTCAAGTGCATGCAGTGCGCGGGACAGGTCATCAATGTACGAGTCCATGAACTCGCTGAAATCAAACGCATCACCGGGCATGCGACTCATGGTGGCGTCGTGGCGAGCCTATATGTGACTTGCCGACCTGAGACAACCAATGGCAGACATCATCGACCTTGGAGTCGGGGAGTTTGGCGGTTTGTTTGGTCTTGATTTAGGGCAAACCAATTTACTCATTGTGACCGTGGGTTTGATTTGCTTGGGCACTGCATTTCACACTGAGAAAAACTGGGCGAAGTGGTTGGCACCACCCGGGTGGGTTTGTGTTGGAGTGTACTTCTACCTCGGCGCTGATCACTACTTTGACATCGCAGATCCCGTTTTGATTTTCATGTCGATTGCGGCCTTGCCAGTATGCATCGCATACGGTGGATGGGAAGCGATATTGATTCGTCAGAATAAGTCTCTCGATTCTGTGGATTGGTTGCGAGGAGCCGTCTTTTGGTCAGCCATGCCTTATCTTGCAATCCAGCACATACCACTGCTGAATGCTGGAGTGGTTTGGTTTACTGCATGGAATACATCTCTGTTCTTGCAGTGGAGTGGAGCCGGCGATGTGCATCTGGGGCAGATGATGGTTGACTTGGGTGGTTCCACAGCGCATGTGACTTGGCAGGAATGGAGTGGGAGCCGCTGGATTCTAACCGATACATTGGGCGAAGGTGGATTCTATGTGCCGATGGAATTTGCTGATGGGGAGCCGGTCAACATTGGATTTGTTTTGGGTTGCAGCGCTCTGCAGTCGATGATCGTCTTTGTTGGCGCTGTTGTGGCTGTTCAAAATGCTTCATGGCGCCGACGTTTGCGTGCCATGGTGCTAATCATTCCCCTCATTCATATCCTCAACGTGTTCCGAAATGCAGGCATTATTTGGCTCCACATTGAATACAATGGCGTTTGGGATTGGAATGGTTTGAACATCTTCGATTTCAGCCATGCTTATGCTGCTAAATTCATCAGCCTTGCAGCAATGTTCTTGATGGCGATTGTATTGTTTGATTTACTGCCCAAACTGCATCGACACGTAATCGATGTATTGGACCCATTCTTCAGTTTCTTCGGNNTTNAANTNAANCCCAAATCAGCGTGATTTTAGACGATCGAGAACCTTNCCTTTCAGGGGCATATTGTGTTCCCAAGCGAATTCCTTCATTACTCGCAGAGCTTCTTTTTCTTTCTCTGAGTCACCAACGAAGTCGGTGACTTCGATGACATCATTGCGTGTGTTGGCTTTGAATGCTGCAATGGGTTCTTCATTCCAGAATACCATGTAAGCACTACCGTAACCAAATCGTTCACGGAGAAGAGACTGGAAATACGGTAGCAGTGGGTCCGATGGAGGNAGAACAAAGTCACGCATCTGGGGNATCTCGTCTGCTGTTTCGAGCAGCTCTTTGCGACCCCAGCAAACCTCGTGTAAATCATCGATGAGGAAGCCNTTGATCAGGNGACCTTCCTCTTCAAACTCATGCAATACACTGGACAATTGTTCAGGCTTGAATGGACTGCCTGCCAACTTCTCCAATTGCTTCAAGGTAATGACGGGGAATTGCTCAATCATCTCACGCAAATACTCTCGCTTGACTTCCCATGATTCTTCGCGTTCTATCTTGTGCACGGTCTTAAANCCACCACGATAATCTTGAACCAAGTGTCCCGAACGAATCANTGGTTGAACCAATTTCCTGAATGCTGCACGTTTCATTGCGTATCGATCCATGAATACCTTCGGGTCCGAATGACCGGAAAAGAAATCCAATACATCCAGTAATTCTTCATCCGCTTCGATTCCACGCATTTTCAACAATCGTTGGAAGTGCTTGTATGGCGCCCAAACTTGGTGATTGCGTAGATTGGTACCGAGGTGCAGTTGTTGGCTAGCCGCCATTGATTTCAGGTCCACTCGATAGGACTCGCAACGACCTCTTAGTGCGAAGTCATCTCGGATCTCAGGGATGTGTGCAATCGCAAGTGTTTCGTTTTCGGAACGCGTATCTTGGTGAAGGCGATGGTGGTGGAACAGTGAACGAATGGCAAGAGAACGGGGCCGTGGATCAACCACTCCACCGCGGATATAACGCTGATTATCGCCCATTGAACGGAAGCCTAAATCAGCGACAATTTTCTGAATATTTTCGTCGCAATCATGGATCGGTTCACCATTGAAGGCATGGAGAACAGAGACATCAACCAGGGTATCTTTGTAGTTGTCAAGTAGATTCTCAAATACGATTGCGAACTCATCGAGGTAGGCATGAGGTATGTGAACATCCTTGATTTCCAAGTAATCATTAACCTTGAACATCAGAATTCGACCGACAGGATCTACGCCTTTGAATACTGGATAATACCAACCCTGCTTCAGCACATATCGTACTTCTTGGATGAATCTTGAGCAGAATGGATCTGATTGCGATAGAATGCGCAATGTGCGGTCTTCACGCTTGGGACTATTCAATTGCTCTGCATCATCAGGGACGCAAAAGAAGTCCGTTGGATCAGGTTGCAGTGCCGTTACGCGAGTAATACGATTCTTCCCTTCCAAGTCACGAAGAACTTCAGCGAGCAATTCGACAGGGTGGCTAACGAACAATCGCAAAGAGTGCAACTTGATTGGGCCTATGCGCCGAATCAATTCTTCCAGTGCATCCTCGAAATCCATTGGTTCGTAGACATCATGAACACGATGAAACAACGATAGTGAGCGCTTTCGGTCAATCAATTCTTCAAATTGTTTGACGAAGACCATCTGTCTCTCCATATTGGAAAGNGAGTTTCTGGCATCACGCTGGACGTGTTTGAACTCATCACCCCGAGGCAGGTGTCCAATGATCTCCGTGCGTTCTACATTCTCATCGTGTGGAATATACTCGATTAATTCTTGATCCATCTCGGAAAACCAAGGTTCTGGTCGCAGACCCAGTAGCATGGGAATCATCGATTTGGTCGTGTATCCAACACGTGAATGCAAGAGTCGACCCATGACGATGTCTGAATCGTGTTTCATATCTTTCCAATCGGCGAATCTAAAATCTTCAATTCGGCCTAACAATTCCTGCATCTTGGCNAACATCACNTGTCCTTCATTCANNGCTGTCANTGCATCNGGATAAGACTTGAAAGATTTTGAAAGAAGTAGATTTTGCAGATCACGATATTCGATAACATTGTCCTCGCCACCGGTAATGATATGCTCATCCACCCTGAGAATGAATTCTCCCTCCTCGGTTTGCTTGAAGAATCCAATCGAAACAATATTCCGGACTTCCAACTCATGCAAAATTGACTCGATTTGTGCATTGGGGAAAGGAAGTCTCTCGGAAAGTGCAGCCAGAGTTTTCGGGCCTTCGCTGCCAAGCATGTCGACAATCTTGATTCTCAAAGCCTCATGTGGATCCATCAGTTTGGATTCTGTCCATGAAGTGGGGTCGGCCGCGTTGAATGCGTCTGCAATTTCAAAACTCAAACCACCCGTGTACAGTTCGCGTAAGTCTTCCATCTCACCTGCACCTTTGTTCGAAAGCANACCCAGCGTNCCATGGACTTCGGNCATGCGCATGGAATACCATTTGTCATCCACTTCGGACATGCCCGTTTTGCGAATCTTTGTGATTGCACCCGAAGCAGCTAATTCTACGACCCAATTGTGAACGGTATCGTAAGGGACCTCGGACAATTTTTCCTGATACAGTGGGTTCTTGAGATCTGGATGCAAACCTCCACCCTTTTCCATAAGACGGAGTAAACCTTCAGAATCCGTAGGGATGCTGACTTTACTCTGGAAATATCGATCCAATGATTGTGCGTCCAAATCTGTGGCTCGAGAGCGGCCCCCTAATAGTCGCCGTAAGATTTCAGGGTCGATGTCCTTGACAAGATAGGCGCGTGTACGCATGCTGAGTAAATCCTCGAATGCTGCCATGTAGAGATTCATGCCCAAAGCGCTTGGTAGAGTGACCCGAGAGTGGACGATTCGAACGCCTTCTTCGTCCATTCGATTGACAAAATTTTCCAACTCTTCCATGTCTAAATCGGTATGGAAAATCTCGTTTTGCGCCTCGCGGATTAGCAAACTATCAGCATGCTGCCGATGCTCTCTGAAAACTTTCTCCGATTTTTGTTGGAATTGTTTGGGGCTGACTTCATCGGCACCGATACGACGCGGTACGATGAGTGAGCGCCCCGACACCTCTCGGAACCGTTTTGCAAACAATTGACTATCCAAGAGGTATCGCTGCAAAACAGAATCTCTCTGATTATCTTTGAAAAGCGAATGGATTTCCTTGGTATCAATTTCTTGACCTGTTTTGAAGAGAAACGAATTCTCGTCGAATGACATTTCAACCACATGGACATTGTGCATGTCACACAAACCTGCCATGAAGTAACCCATTGCCATGTTGAATGCGCGGCCACGGCATGTGGTGATAATGTAGGTAGGGACGGGTGAATTCATGATCTGTTCAATCAGAATCTTGTCCGGACTTGGGACCTGAATTGATTCGACGGCATGCTCTTCCAAAAAGCGCGCAAGAGATTCTGCAACCGGTTGTGATAGACCATATGCATTGGAGAGGAGAAGACGTGGGTCACGTCCACGGCGAATCGCTGTAATCGATGCATTTAGCAACTTGAGTACGGATTGTGAGAGTTCACGGGTTCGGCTCATCGCTTCACCGGACCATGATGGGACCGTAGGTCGATATCCCGTCACAGGGGTCACACTGACTCGACTCGCTTGAATTCGGTGAACACGATAGGTCGAACCACCCAACAAAAATACATCACCTGGGCGAATATTTTGGACGAATGACGAGGACAATTGCCCAATCATCGTACCGTCTGCACTGAAAACAAGATAGTTGTTATCGGGTGCGATGGTTCCAATGTTTGTGTAGTAAATCATCTGTGAATAACCACGTTTCCCGATGATGTTTTCTTCCCAGTCCACCCAGACTCTACGTTCATCCTCCAATAAGTCAAGGACTTCGATGTAGTCGTCGTATGATAGACTTCGATAGGGATATGCAGAGGTGATAATCGCATAAGCCTCGTCCATGTCAATTTCGCCACAAATGGTCAACCCGATGATGAACTGGGCTAGAACATCAAGGCAATTTTTGGGAAAACGCAAGTGATCCATCTCGCCCGCCATAATCGCCCCTTGAAGAGCAACCAACTCAAGCAAATCATGTGAAGAAGTGGGCAAGAAGCGAGCGCGTGGGATNCCCCCTACATGGTGCCCTGCACGCCCAATCCTCTGAAGTGCGGTTGCAATCGAACCGGGCGACCCTAACTGAATGACCATGTCNACACTGCCNATATCGATTCCCATTTCAAGAGAGGAAGAGGANACACAGCAACGCAATTCACCACGTTTCAGTTTTCGTTCAACCTCAAGTCGGATTTGTTTATCCATAGAACCATGATGACCCTCCACGCCCGCTAAACCGAGTACACGCAGTTTCTGAGTGATGATTTCGGTCATCTGGCGAGTGTTTGCAAAGACAAGAGTCGTTGTATGAGCCTCAACGAGATCTTTGATGATGTCAACGTTGTGATCTAGCAACTTCTTGACTGGAACTTCGCTGAATTTCGGGTGTGGTAAGATGATGTCCAAATCCAACTCTCTAGCACCACTAACCTTCGCGATGTGGACTGTAGATGACTCTTCATCATCGAACTTGGGGATTGGGGCCCCTCCCTCAGTATCACGATCATCCGCCTTGACTGGAACGAGGAATTTAGCCACCTCTTCAAGCGGTTCCATGGTGGCTGAAATACCCAATCGCTGAACTGGATTTGCAATCAATGTATCCAAAAGCGCCATGGTCAGTGCCAAATGTGTGCCTCGCTTGGTTGGGACCAATGAGTGCATTTCATCGATGATGAGCCATTGCAAATCATTCATCAATGGCCTGAATTTCTTTGAGGCCAGTGCCAGACCAAGAGACTCTGGGGTTGTGATCAAGATGTGTGGAGGGTTTCTGAGCATTTTTTGTCGCTCAGATTGAGGCGTATCACCCGTGCGCAAACCAACCTTGATTTCTTGAGCTCGACCCGGCAAAAACCGCTGCTTAATCTCTGTCAGGGGGCCGATCAGATTGCGCTGGATATCATTGGCTAGTGCCTTAATGGGCGAGATGTAAACACAGTATACTTGTTTCTCCAAGTTCCCATCCATCGCAAGTCGAACCAACTTATCGATAATCGAGAGGAAGGCAGTGAGAGTCTTTCCCGAACCTGTAGGTGAACATAACAGCAAGTGCTCGCCATCTACAATTGAAGGAATAGCCATCTTTTGAGGGTCAGTGAAATCGGGAAATTTATCCTTAAACCAATCCCTGACCGGTTGTGATAACTTCGACAGCAATACCTCTGAATCTTCAAGAGAATCTAGGTATACTGTATCTGCCAAGATAATTCCTCCTATTACCGGTTGTTAGGGCAACGTAGCGGTATATCAACGATTCGCTCAATCGACAATATTCTCGACTGTTAATGCCGAGAAAATCGTCTCACAACAAGAATGAGATGTGCCGTTTTTCCGATTGCTTGATGAGATTGATTCGCACGCGACGTATTGATGAGCGACGCAAATGCGCGACTTGAGCGTCTGACAAGCATGCTCAAGCGTCGTGGAATAATCCTACCTGCATTCGAGATCCACGGTGGTGTTGCAGGCCTCTATGATTTCGGACCTGTGGGCGGAAGGTTGCGAAGGCGACTCGTCGATTCTTGGGTCGAACATTGGACTTCTCAAGGTGACATTGTGGAAATTGACAGTCCGACAATCACTCCCGAATCTGTACTCGTCGCCAGCGGACATGTCGGTGAATTCAATGACTATATGTCAGAATGTAAGGCTTGCTCGGGTGTTTTTCGTAGTGACCATTTGGTTGCCGATAATCATCCGAATCCCGATATTCTCTCCCCTGAGCAGTTGAACCAGTTGATTGTCAAGCATGCGATAAAATGTCCAACCTGCGGTAGCCAAGATTGGGATGATGCACGGCCAATGAATTTGATGTTCAGCACGCGGATTGGCGCAATGAAGGGAGGAAGAACGGCCTACATGCGCCCAGAGACAGCGCAGGGTATGTTCATGCTCTACCCGGCACTATATCGACACTTTCGCAATAGACTCCCATTCGGCGCCGTTCAGACTGGCAAAGGATACCGCAATGAAATCAGTCCGCGACAAGGAATGATTCGGCTTCGCGAATTCAATATGGCAGAGTTGGAATATTTCATCGACCCAGACGTCCAGATTGAGCATGATTTCACACCATGGACATCTACACCATTCAATTTGGTCCCAGATCCTGAACATGGTGAACCAGTTCAAATGACACCAGGGGAAGCGGCCCTAAAGAACGTGATCCGCCACCCATCGGTTGCTTGGTTCATGGCTCGTACTTGGAGCTTCCTTGTGGGTGTTGGAATCAATCCTGAAAAAATTCGATTCCGACAGCATGAGGGTACTGAAATGGCCCATTATGCAAGTGATTGTTGGGATGCCGAGATTCACGGGTCATACGGTTGGATCGAGTGTGTCGGAATCGCACACAGAGGATGTTATGATTTACAGGCACATGAATCTGCGACAGGTGACAAGAACCTGCGCGCATGGCGACCCTATGATGTGCCGAAGTCAGTCGACAAAACCGTATTGTCCGGTGTTGGTTCAGTCATTGGTCCTGCTTTCCGTGCGAATGCAGGCCGAGTACATGCCGCGCTTGGAAAGATCGATGCACCCGGTCCTAGCCCCCCATTTGAGTTGGATTTAGACGACGGTTCCTCTGTAACCATTGAGGCCGGCATGTATGAAGAGAAACATATCCAAACCACGGAACATGGAGAGTGGTTCCTGCCACATGTTGTTGAACCTGCATTCGGAATTGACCGTATTTTGTGGCACGTCCTTGACCATGCCTTTGACGAATCAGGTAAGGGAGATGATGGTGCCTATACCGTACTCCGACTAAAACCACGTGTTGCACCGATTGATGTTGCAATTCTTCCACTTATGGAAAAAGATGGTTTGGAAGAGATGGCGGGGCAAATTCATCAGAACATTTGTTCAGTGCGACAACTGATTTCGTACTACGATGGTTCAGGCTCGATTGGACGACGTTACGCTCGAGCCGATGAAATCGGTGTCCCTTGGGCGATTACTGTCGATCACGAAAGCCTCGAAAATGGAACCGTTACAGTACGAAGGCGCGATGATGGTGCCCAAATCCGTATTCCTGTGGATCAACTCTCATCGCATTTGACATCTGAGGAACTTGACTCGATGTTCTGATTGTCAATGTTCAAAGGTTGCCGATGTTCGTCACGTACCATGGCTCATCCAGAATTGGTCGAAGACTGGACTGAGCGTTATCGCCCCAGTAATTCAAAAGAGTTGGAGGGCAATGATACACAGCGAAAACGCATCCGAAACTGGCTCACATCTTGGGAGAGAGGCACCCCCAATAAACGAGGCTTAATGCTCACGGGTCCCCCTGGTGTTGGCAAAACAAGTCTGGCAACTGCAATCGCAAATGACATGGGATGGAATGTAGTCGAATTGAATGCGAGTGATCAACGGAATGCAGCAGCCATCCGACGTGCCTCGACAGGGAGTGCAAATCACTTCACATTCAACATGGATGGTAGTTTCAATGCAAATCAAAATCGGCGGACTCTGATTTTGTTAGACGAAGTGGATCACATCTCGGGCAGCTATCGCCAAGTCAGCGAACAACGAATTCAAGCCACATTATCGTCACGAATTGAGGATGATGAAATCAAAGAAAAACTGAAGGGAGATAGTGGTGGAAAAGCGGAATTACTCAAGCTACTCAGTGAAACCAAGCAACCCATACTACTGACTTGCAACGATGCCATGCGGCTGTGGGGGCGCAATTCTCAATGGCGTACTACTCGGGATCGATTCGCTCGACTGGTGGAAATTATCGAATTCAACCGTGTTTCGGAAAGTGCGCTTCGTCGAATTGCAAATCGCGTACTCATTTCTGAAGGCGTGACTGCAGACATGCCTGCCATCGAACAATTGGTTGCATCGAATCCGGGCGACATTCGGGCATTGGTCAGAGACCTGCAGGCCATATGTGCTACATCTCCAAGCCACATCGATATGCAAGCAGTTCTCGACCAAATTGAAATGGGTCAAAGAGATCAACAAATCGATTTATTCCCGGGTTTGGAGAAACTGTACCGTACCACCAAAGCGGGTGATGCTGCCAGTTTGTCACTGATATTGGACAAGACACCGGATGAACTCGTCGCTTGGGTCTCATGGAACAATGCCTCCGTAATGAGGCAGCCTGAAAGTTGGGCTCGTGCATCGAAAACGCTCTCCATAGCATCAAAATCGCTTTTTGTGCGATTTTCCAATCTCGCTTACCGTTCAACCTACTGGGGTGGAAACCTGGGTTCACTCGCAGCCAGCGTAGCCTCTCAAGAAAATCGATCCGAGCGTTTTTCATTGCAATTTCCTGCCTTCCTGAGACGTGGCAGTGAAGCATGGCGCCGATCTTCGATTGTAGAATGCCTGGCTGGAACTTGTGGTGCCAGCGAAGTCGCTGTTCGAGAGGAGTTGTGGCCCGCACTTCGGGCGATTTCCAGCGATGGACTGGATGGAGACCCCGAAAATTTTGACATTTCATTGGCCTTAGGATTATCTTCTAGCGACCATCTCGCTTTGCATGGTTTGCGATCGAGTCTGAAATCAAGCAAGGAGCTAGCTTCCCGATATGATGAAATTCAAATTGTCGAAGAATCACCGGGGCTGCAAGAAAGTCTTGGTGAAATTTCTGATGAAATTGAAACGGTGGAATCTGAGCAAAATTCTGCACAAAAGTCACTTGATTTCTTTTAGTCTGCTTTGGGTTTTTCCGTACGCCATGTGCGTGGATGGAATAGGACGAGCACAGTTAGCAACTCCAATCGACCGGCCCACATGAGTACGGAAGTATACAACAATGAGTACCAATTGAGCCCGGCCCATGTCGATGTGGGGCCAAAAGCGCCCAAAGCAGGACCGGTATTGCCCAAGGCAGCGAAAATGACAGATAGGATGGTTTCCAATGAGTGAGTTGGTTCGAAAAATGCGAGCAATACCGTACTAATCATTGCCAATGCGGCCCAAGTAGAAAGCATCCCGATCACGACCCACATTCTCGAATCTTCAACCACTTCTCCATTCATGCGAACCGCAACTATGGCTCTGGGTTGTACCATGCGATGGATTTCCCTACGGGCCAATCCAAATGCCAATCGCAAACGCAGAATTTTCAACCCACCGCTGGTCGATCCAGCTGATGCACCCACGACCATCAGGAACAATAGGACGAATAGTGAAAGTACGGGCCAACTGGCAAAATCAGAGCTAGCGTAACCGGTTGATGTCCCAATCGCTGCGGCTTGGAAGGCCCCGTGTCGCATGGCCTCGCCCCATTGCCAGCCAGCGCTGTGAACAAGATTTAGCGTAAAGATAGCCCAAGCCCCGATGAGTACCATCAAGTAAACTCGAAGTTCCTGGTCGTTGACAACTTTCGTGTATTCCTTCAACAATAGGAAGTGAAACAGACTGAAGTTGATTCCCGTTGCCACCATGAAGAAGATGATGATGCCTTCCACGCGTGCACTATCAAAGTCCATGACACCACCATCTGTGGTCCCAAATCCTCCTGAAGGCATTGTCGTCAAGGCATAATTCATGGCATTGAACCAAGTCAAATCAGCCCACAAGAATAAGAGTAAGAATTCTAGAACTGTGAATCCGATGTAAATTCCCCAGAGGGCCTTTGCCGTCTCCTGCAAACGTGGTCGGAGTCGACTCAAAGACGGGCCTGTAAGTTCGGCTCTCGCAATGGACATACCGCCACCCAAAGCACGACTGAGTAGAAGCATTCCAAGCATGATGATTCCCATACCACCCAACCATTGTGTAGATGATCTCCAAAACAGAATCGCATACGGTTGACTGGCGATACAATCGTCAACCATCTCACAGCGTGGAGATACGCTGGGGTCAATCGTCGTTGCACCACTGGTGGTGAACCCTGACATTGATTCGAACCAACCTCGAATCATTCCCCCAAGAATTTCATACAGTGTACCGCCATCTCCATCCCAAGTTATTGGTCCGTGAAATGTCGGTCCAAACCAGTAGGGTAGGGCCCCTACAGCTACGATGAGTGGCCAGGATAGGGCCACTGCGGCAACCGCTTCCCGATCACGTAGGCGTTCGGCGGAATCACGACGAGAACCCATGCGAACCAATCCGCCACCTGCGATCGCACAAAACGCGATTGGGGGCACGAATGACCACACTAGAATGGAGGTCTCATCGCCCATGATGGATCCAATAAATACGCTGATAGTGAGGGGGATTGTCAGGAGGATTAAGCTCCAACCTGCAACCAGTCCAATGACGTCATATCGCATTTTTAGCGCTCCAAGATTTTCTCGACTGTAGCNACATCTTCTGCTTGAGCGAACAGAATTAACCGATCGCCGACCTTTACAATCATATCCGATTTCGAGCGGAACATCATACGCGAACCTTCGGCATTTTCACGTTCGACGAAGGCGATTCGGAACGAGCCTTTGCGTTCAATCTTCTCAATCGTTTGTCCAAGGCGGCTGTGACCATCAAAAATTGTTGCACTCATTGCCACGATTTCTGGTACGGATGGCATCAATTGATAGTGTCCAGGTACACGACGATGGACTTGCATTAGGATCGAATCGATGGCGACTCTGCGTTCAGAGACAGCATAGGTCAAACCAATTCTTCGAACCACTCTCGCCAAAGCTGAATCGTCCAGAATAAGGCCTGTTCTCTCCACACCGATGTCTGCAGCGCGCATGGCGATTGCAATGTTGTCATTGTCATCACCTAAAGTCGCAATGGCAATATCGTGTTCTGCAAGTTCAATTTCACGCATCAGATCCAAATCACCGAGATTACAATGAATGACATCAAGTCGCTTGTGAGATCCGATTGAGGAGCCGACCAATTCATTCGCCGCCTCCAATCTATCGTCGAGAACGGTGACCCAAGCGCCTTCTTTCAGATACTTCATGGCCAATTGTCGGCCCAATTGAGTGGCTCCAAAAATCGCAACCCTAGGCACGTCTGGATAGGGCGGCTCGATATGCCCCGCCGCTTTGGATACGCGCTTGAATGTGTGCTCACCGATGGTGGCGAATACCAAACGGTCACCTGCGCTGACTACGGTGTGTTCATCTGGAACAAAGGCACTTTGACCCTTTCGACACAGTGTGAAGGCCTTCGGAAGACCATCGATGTTTTCTTCGGCTTGTCCCAATGTGAAATTTGCAAGACTCTCAGACTCGTTGGTCACTTCTACCTCGACAATCCACGCATCGCCTCCTAATGGCAATACTTCAGTTAAACTGGAAGATTTGAGGCCTGCTGTCAATCGATCGATAGAAGCTTGGTGTGGACAGATGGCCACATCAACTCCAGACCAACGGGAGAGGCGATCTTCTTCATCCGCAATCAAGTCACCATCGTGGATTCGGGCAATGGTAAGCAAAGGTTGACGATTTGGGTATTTCTCTATAGGCAATTCTTCTTCGAGTAAATCTCTGGCCAGTGCACAGGACAACATGTTTCGCTCATCACTACCTGTTGCAGCAATGTACACGTGCGCATCTCGGATTCCAGCCTCCTTTAGTGCATCTCTTCTAGACACATCACCCATGAGAACAAACGCATCAATCGATTGTGCTTCTTTGATTGCGGTGGGGTCCGTATCGATGAGGACGACATCTTGACCTTCGTCGTAAAGGGCTCTCGCCACACCTCTGCCGACTTCCCCGGCACCACCGATGATAATGCGCATATGCGTTCCTCCGGCAACCTTTCGGCCCTTCCACTCCCTCTTAACTCCTCACTCGCCAATCCGCACTGGAACACGGTATGTTCCGCCCATGATTTCAGGCTCCCCAATGGTCTCCCATGATTCTGTCCAGCAATTAACACATCCAATAGACAGTGGTCTATAGAAGTCATAACTCGCTTCACCCTCAAAACTGGGTTGTTCAATCCACTCTGTCATTGTAGTAGGCGTATGTAGAAGCCAGCGATTGTTGACCACATCGACTTCACCTTCAACGAAACACGTTGACAAATCAATTCCTTTCTCAATGCACCATTGCTCATCCAATGGGAAAATTGCATTCGACCACGCATGAGGTTCCCAGGCCGAGAATTGACTATCCGTCATGGGCCCAAATTCATACCACGCAGGAATATTTCTTGTACGGAGTAAACTCATCCAAGCATTCGATTGTTCGTCACAGTCACCCCTCTCATCTACAATGCAGGCAGGTCCACCACGTGCTGGAGAAAGTCCCTGACTGTACACAATGGAATCACGTATTTTGATGAATGCGGCGTGTGCGAATGCATAGGGGCTGTTGACATCCTCAGGGTTTAAGCTGCTCTCGATTTCATCAGCGAGCGCAATGACCACATTACTATCACCGTCTACAGCCCAATTTTGACTGGGGCCGGGGTCGCGATCATACCACTGTCTTTCGGAACCGAATTGATCATACATGGAATCCAATCTTCCAGGGCGATCATAGTCCGCATAAGTACCATCATTACCGGCATGAATGGAGAGCTCGTCGGCAGCTCGAGGTGCCTCTGATGGGGCTCTAGACCCACCCCACCAAGAAAACGAAGTGGAAATGACATCGTAAGTCACTTCCAATGTCACCATTTGACCTGATTGAATATCCCCTTGCCAAATTGCGCAACGATCTACACTGCATCGATCATTATTTTGACCCACAGGTGGCCAAAAAATTTCGGTACCTGTACTGAGCGATATGGCATCATTTGCACCAAGGTACTCCTCCGTCAGCGGGATCATGACATGGTTGCTGCCGCCATCGACCTTGGCCATCATGCCTGCAATTTCCTGAAGCGTGACGACTGGATAGACGAAGGTCCCGTCTGCAGATTCAAATCCAAACTCGGAATTCCCAAAATCTGTTCGTATCTCAGGAATGGGCAATTCATAACTGAACGATATAGCTTGCGAGTGAGGGTTTACCAAGTGGATATTTCGCTCGACAGTATAGGCCGCATGCACAGGATATTCCCTGGCGGGGCCAAATTCGTCAAGTAGATCATCAAGCCACTTTTCCAATTGGGTAGAAATCCGTTCCTGGGCAGGAGTGAACAAGAAAAGAAAGGCGATTGCAATGACTAAAATCATGCTGCGTAAATTGCTCTTTTTTTTCTTTGCTCGACGTTTTCCACCTCGACGAACATTCAACCCAGGAGGAGGGCCGCGTCGAGCCCCTTGAACTCTGTAACCCCCAGGAATATTGGGTTCAAGACGCATGGCCATGCCACCCGCTCCCAAGATAACACGACCACAACTGTAGCAAATACTGGATGAGTTCGGATTCGAACACAGGCAGTATGGGCAGCGAGCCATCGTACCGACTGGCATCAAGCGCACCTTGAATGTTCTTGGCGCGTCCCATAGGGACGCAGCATCATTCGGACTCTTCTTCGGGGGCCACAGAGCGAACACCTGTGGCTACACCTGTGCGTTGCAATCGGTTCCACTCCTGCTTCATTCGAGGCGAAAGACCTGAAATCAGCCATACCTCATCTGCACGTTTTTGACCGATGAAAATCATCGCTGGTAAAATCGGTAAAAACCATGGATAATTCAGTCCGATTGCCAGGGTAAACAATAGAGTTGTATGCAGAAACATGGCCTTGAATGCTGGCTTGAATCGACGGCCTTCCAAAGCGTTCCATCCCTGCCACGCAGCGATGATGGCCATTGACCAAGGAACAATTGCGGCTAAAATAAGTCCGAAAATTAAGGTTGAAATTCCAAAACCTGAAACCAAGAATCCAGCACCTGAAGTTGTCACTAAACGGTAAATCAATAGGACGACGAGCATCGATCCGACGCCCAAGCCAAAAGTCCAACCCGCAGTAGGCTGACCATTTAGCAAGCGAACACCTTGTCGAGTGAGTAAGAACATTGTGAGTAGAGAAAATGAGAGACTGAGCAAAAACCCTTCAACAATGGGGAGGCCTGTGCCCATCCATATTGGGTCCAGAACCATTGATGCTGCCAAAAACTGATACAAAGCTCCTGCAAAGAATCCGTACAAAAGCAAACGTGTAGCAGTGGGCAAGTCATAGAAACCGATCATATTCGACATCCCACCACGCCAACCAATCCAAACACCAAGGATGCCGATTGAGGTTACAACTTGAAGTTGCCAGAGTGGGATGCCTAACTCTACCACGCCACTCTCCTCCCAAACCCCTTCTTAGGCTTGTCCGGCCCTTCGGGCCGCTCCGTGGGGTTCTTACGAGTAAAGCGAGAGGGCCACCTGATGGCGCTTGAGGGCTTGAAGGCGGGTATCTTCGGTGCCATCGGTCGTCTGAAGGGAAAGCGCAAACTCGATGAAGCCGAAATGAAGGAGTTATCGAAGAGTATTCGACGCGCGCTCTTGGAAGCTGATTTCAACGTCCGACAGTCGAAGGAAATCACTGCCCGGCTGGAAGAACGAATGATTGAGGAAGAACCCCTTCCAGGGATTAATCTTCAAACCCATGCGATGAATATCATCTACACCGAACTGGTCAGATTATTGGGGCCACCTCGGGAAATTCGACCCCATAATCAAACGATTCTAATGGTCGGACTTTACGGTCAGGGAAAAACCACTACGACTGCGAAGTTAGCGGAATGGTGGCGCCGACGACATGGTGTCAAGGTCGCAGTGATTGAGGCTGACGTCCAGCGACCTGGGGCTTATGAGCAGCTCAAGCAATTGCTCGCCGATTCGTCGGTTGAAGTCTACGGGGAACCTGACAACAAAAATGCCGAAGAAATCGTTCGCAACGGTTTGGCCAAAGTTGGGAATGCAGATGTCGTCATTGTCGACACTGCAGGGCGAGATCGGTTGGACGATGAGTTGCAGGCTGAATTGGAAAGAATTCACAAGGTGGCCAATGCGACTGAGCGCTTCCTCGTTATCGATGCCCAAGTCGGTCAAGCCGCGGGACCTGTCGCGGCTGGTTTCCATGACTTGGTGGGTGTGTCTGGTGTCATCGTATCCAAACTAGATGGTACTGCCCGAGGTGGTGGAGCACTTTCTGCTGTTGCAACCACTGGGGCTCCGATTGTCTTTATCGGAGAAGGTGAGAAAGTCGCTGACCTTGAGAAATTTGAGTCGGACCGATTTATCTCTAGATTACTCGGGATGGGAGACATCCGTGGATTGATTGATATTGCTCCTGAATCACTTGATCAAGAAGAAGCGATGCGATTGACAGAGCGGATGATGTCCGGCCGATTTACATTGAATGACATGTACAAACAAATGGAAATGATGTCAAAAATAGGAACCATTGACAAAATTGTCTCGCACTTACCCTCCTCATTTTTCGGTGGACTCGGAGCCATGGATCGCAAACAGAAAGAGGAAATGCAAGGGAATTTGGAGCGATTCCGAGTGATTATGGATTCGATGACTGAAGATGAAAAAAATGAGCCCAATATCCTCAAAGCCGAGCGAATCCGCAGAATCGCTCGAGGTTCAGGTGTAAAGGAAAAGAATGTGCGAGAATTGCTTGCTCAGTGGAACCGATCTCGAAAGATGATGAAGGGAATCAAAGGCAATCGAAAACTACGCCGCCAAATGAAGGGCATGATGAGTGACATGGACGACATGGATATGCCGATGTGAGAGCATGTTGCGCAGATTCGCGATNATTGGCCATAGAGCTCCGTCCTCTGGTAAAATCAATCTGAATGATTTAGCAGGTTCATCCGGGCGACTCGATGTCCTCGCACGTGCAGTCAACACAGCCTTATTTTTATCTCATGGAATTCGAGATGATTCACAAGTCATCTTACACTTACTCGGAGGACCAGGACCCGCAAGAAGAATTTTCTTTGACGGGAAGAGTGTCCGTGGTTTGCACCCAGACGAAAGGGCAATTGCGGGTCAAATTGGACGAGCGCTAAAGGAGCCAGTGCCTGCAATTGGTCAGAAATCTGAATTACACTCAGGGTTTTGGCACTCTGGCGGCACCATTGAGCAGACCCTCGCAGAATGGCGCAAGGAGGAAGTTGCGATTTTTGTGCTAGATGCTGAAGGTCAGGACGTTTCTGAGTTAAAAAATGCTAAACGACCTTTGGGATTTATCCTATCCGACGACCAGCCATTTTCCGAAACGGATTTGCATATTGTCAATGACGAACTCCGTTTATCCCTCGGAAAACAGTGGTTGCAAGGCCATGCCTGTATTTCGATTATCCACCATGTTTTAGATCAGAGCTGAGCCATGCAGGATAACCCTCAGTATCTTCGACCAAAGCGGCTTGTAAAATTGAATCTGGAACGTTTAGTGGATGCGATTGTGGCCAAGTTGCCATCGGTGTAATCACCACTTTTCCGGCCATCAAACTCGAGCAATCGGTGCGAGGAAGGGGCTCATCCTCAATCGAGGCAGCGCCGACGGTGAAATGACGTCCATCGTCTGACAATTGNGTCGCCCCATGATACCATCGTGCACCCAGCGGNACCGTCTCAATACCTCCTTCCCATTCTGCNGGAGAATTGAGATTTAGGATCAAATCACCATTTCGGAAAGCGCATTTGATTCGTTCAGCAATGTCCATTTCGGGTTGGTTCCAGTCAATTTGCTTGCTACCNCGTGTACGCAACAAATTTGGAGGCTCGTCATGCGCGACTTTGAGAGCTCGATCAATCAACTCAAGTATGACCGATGAACCGATAGAATACTCTTGGTGTGCATAGGTCCCAAGGCTCAGTGCAATGGCCGGAAGGCCATACAATGCAGCTTCCCTGGCTGCCGATACTGTTCCTGAATGAATCACATCAATGGAAATATTTGGTCCCCGGTTGATACCCGAGACGCATAGTTGAGGACGTACCATAGGCGCCCAATTTTCAAAACCATGAGTGATGGCAACAATGGTACAATCGCAAGGAGAACCACCCAAACTATAGAGGTAAATCGGTGGACCATCGGGGTCCAAATCAAGGGTTGAAATCAGGTCTTCCCGGTTTGTAAACTCAAGTGGATTTTGCAATGTAAGTCGCATTGCAGAAGCGGATTGCTCNTGNGAAGGNGCCAAGACGGCCAAGGGGTGNCCTCGNCGGTGNAGAATCTGAATTAGATACTGCAAACCNGGAGCATCAATACCGTCGTCGTTGGTCAAAAAAATTGGTTCTCTCCACGACATGACTATGCCTCAACGTTCGCGTTTGAATCCTGCATTTGAGTTAATCTATGGTTTGTCCCAACAATCGCCAAAGACATTCCTGCAATCATGAATGGTCCTCCAATCCAAGTCCATAGATTTGGAATTGATTCGACACCCAAGAACCAACCAAGGAAACCTCCCAATAGTGGTTCAAACACGACACTTACCGAGATGACCAGAGGAGGCAGCCAGCGTAGACTCGCATTGATTCCCGTGTGCCCCGCCAAACCGGGTCCGATTGCTAGGTAGCCAACCAACAAAATCCATGCCCCATCGGACCAACCTAACAGGGACGANTCGACAACCGCCATATCGAGTGTTGCTCCCTCAGACACCATGGCGTGTAAACTCAGTTGTATACCGGCAATTGCAGTCACGGGGAATGCATAGAGAAACAATGGCATACCTTGATTCCCCCGTAATACACGCCCGGCAGCGAGATAGCCTACAATTGCGATTGCACCCACGAAAGCTGCTGCATCCCCAAGCAATGTGACCTCGCCAGAACCTGCATCTTGGACAGCGATAATTGCGCCNAAAACGCCCAATATCGCCCCCCAGACCTCCCAACCGTGAGGATTCATCCTTAATGCGAACATGCCGGTGACAATAATCAGTGGGTGCGCGGTAACGAAAAGNAGACTGTGTGTCAGTGAGGTGTNGTCAAGAGACCANACCCAACTGGCAAAATGGATCCAAAGGCAAGTCCCAGATCCGAGAATAATCCAAATTGTAGATTTCTGCCAAGTAAACTCAGTTGTTCTCAATTGCCAAATGAACAAGGGAAATAGAACAATCGATGTGGCTTGCAACCGCCATGATGCGCGCAATATGGGAGTGATGTCCCCCATCATTTTGAAAATCGCACCTGCGCTTGAAACTGCCAAAACAGCGATACTGAGGATGACCCAAGCATGAACCGGGGTAGCCCGGGAATCGCCCATTTCTTCACCTCAGGCATCTGCTGATTGTTGCCCGAAAATTCCGGCTTTCCGGAAAAGTGTGTACAACCCACCGAAGATGATCAGGTTGATGATTGTGAATCCAACCAAACGGACAATCCAGTATGCGCTGCCAAAGATATCGACGACTGCGGGCAACTCATCCACCACTGCAAGCACTGCAGCCTCAACACCGAAGAATGCCTCTCCAGTGAGGGCGCCTGCTGCAATCATGAACGTTGTCAATAGGATGAGAGCCCGTTTCTTCTCCGCAGCCGAGTTGCCCTCCTGTTCACGAATCTTGTCGACGGCAGGATCCAAGCGCTTGGCTTGCCACCAGTCACGACCCGCACCGCCAATCATCATCGGGAATGTGTAAGGTGTTGGCAAGTACATGCCCAAGCCAAATGAGGTCCCCATTCCAGTGACCCACTCAATAAAGGCTCCAAGCAAAAATCCAATCAATAGAGCAGAGAGATTGCCCTGTCCTTCAGCCAACATCACGGTGAAGCCAGCGAATGCATTCGCTTGTGGAGCCAGCAAATCGATGGTGCCGTCTGCAAGCAAATCCGACAAGAAAATCGCCATACCCGCACCGAGGATTGCACCAGGAACGACTCCCATGATGTTGCCTTTCGAAATGTGGTAAGGACGGTTTCCAATATACAGGCTGTTTTTGTAATCTGCAACAACCGTACCTGACATTGAGATTGCACTTCCAAATACAGTCGTCCCGACCAACGCGATTAGAATGGCTTCTTCCTTTGATAGGCCAAAGAAATCTCCGTAATTCAAGAACAAACCTAAGAGCATCAATAGAACGATGAATGATGTACCCGACACGGGTTCAATACCGGTTTCACCCATGACACGTACCGCAATCGCTCCGAGTAAGAATGTCGTCAAAATCAACACAGTGGCGAAGACCATGGCTGCAGCAATCGGGAACCCACCCATCCAGAAAATGATGATCATTGCGATAAATGAGAAGGCCATGAACAATGGAATGTGATGCAAAGGCCATTCATACCAACCCTTGCCCTCAATGTACTCTTGCCCTTTTTCGCCACCAAATGCTTTGGCGATGTCGCCGAAAATCGACACGAACGTGGGGGCCATCTTGAGCAGACCCAACAAACCTCCACCGAGGATGGCGCCAATCGCAATCGTACGGATGAGTGTCTTGTATGCAATCCATTGTACTGGACCACCCATTTCCTGTAGTGGTGTATATTGCGAACTGCCGGTGACGGGATCGATTCCAGTGAACGTGGGTACGCTGAAGTAAACGGCCAACGGAATGAGGAAGAACCAAGCGACGAACGAACCGAGATTCACAAGGAAAGCAACGCGCATGCGCATAAACCAACCGACAGCAAACAGAGTCGGGCTCAATTCGACGCCGAGGAAAGTGTACGAAAATGGATTCGAGGGGTCGAAGTAGGTGATGCCGTTCGCCACAGATTGTCCATCTTGCAACTCACTGGGTTGGTGAATCCAACGCTCCGAATAGACGGAGGCCAGTCCCCAAGAATCACCCGATGCACTCACTGCAATTTTGTCGGCGATGGTCAGGTGCTCTTTCCAGAACAATGGATAGTCAATGATGAACATGAAACCCATTGTCAGGACCGTCCACAACCCCACGGTTTGGAGACTCTCTTTGGCAGCCTCTGCGGCACCAGTATTGACGTCAGCAGCGATATCAAGCATCTTCAGTGTNGCCTCAAACCCTGGCATGGGNAGGGGATCTTCTACGAGCCAAACTCGNCGGAAGATGATGAAATACATCACACCCAAGAAACCTGCGAACATGCTTGCAACAATGCCAATNAAGGCCAACTGGAATACATCNATNCCCGATAAGAGTGGGGCGCCNTTCACGTGGTATTCGGTNTTGAATTGNGAAGANAGAAGGAAAATCGCAGGGAAAGTGAAAATGAATCCTGTCGAAGCGTGTGTTGCACCCGTGGTTGCACTGGTGGAGATATTCACTTCAGATGGAGACCACTTTAGCGCCATACCGAGAAGATAGGCCACGTACCAAGCTGCCGAGACAGCTAATCCGATTTTCAATCCAATGTATGCTGTGACACCACTGAAAACTGAACCAATCAGAATCCCGATCATGATTTTTTTCAGTGACCAGTGGCTGACCTCAAACGATTCTTTGAGGTTCTTCTCTTCGAAGTATTGCTCCAACAAACCTGTGTTCAAGTTGTTGTACATGTCATCATCAAGCCAAGTCAATGAACCCGATTCGATGGCTGACAAACCTTTGGCGGTCAAAGGTTGACGGTAAGCGGACTTACGAACACCCGACACAATGAACACCTCCGGCTACAGGTCGACGTACCGTGCAGGGGTCTTAGGTTTGTGGGGGATTCATTGTTCAACCCGTAGGGTTGAGATTCTTCTTCAAACTGTACGAATTAATGTCATACCCTAAACTTCGGTACAATCCGAGACCTGCCTCATTCATTGCGTAAACGGACAGTCTAACCTCATTTGCACCTCGCATTTGGCATTCGTGCTCACATTGTTTGATCATTGCAGTAGCCACTCCTTTGCGCCTTGCATGTGGCTCGACCCACACGTCGGCAATTTCCCAGACCATCACTGGAGAATCCAAGAGAAATCCATCCGGAGAAATGGTACAGATGCCGACCAACTCTCCCTCGATTCTGGCAATGATGAGTCGTCCTTGACGGATTCTAGATTCCAAAAATCGAGTCACTCTTTCGGCATTCATTTGGCCTCTGAGTTCATTGACTCCGCCTCGGAAGTCGAGTGTTTGCTGGTCGTTCAACAGGCGCCACCAGGCGGGCTCAATGGCTGAAAAGTCGGAAAAACCAGCCACTGAAATCGACAATGGGTTTGCCGTGGTGACCAGATAATCACCTAACTCAGTGATCACGGCTAATCTTGTATCGACCCATGGCTTCCATCCACAGGATTTCGCCACCAGCAGCCAGGTCCATACCTTCTTCAACGGGCAAAATCATGGCCTCATAGGTCTTGTTATCCATGGCATGGACTTCATTACCATCAATGTGAGTAATAATCGCAGATCCTTTCTCGATCATAGGGACATTGATCGAATCAGTGACGGGTGCAACGTGACTTCGCTTTTGACCAGTGAAAAGATCCACAAGTTCAATTCGTGCCTTCGCACCACCGTGCTTACCGGGCTTTGATTTGCTCATGCCAAGAATCTTGTACGCGTTTTCTTCAAGGGCAACATATCGACCTACTTTCAGAGTTCGAACTTCGACACGGGTAGTACCTGGCATGCTATCATGTTGCTTCCGATGGTCCCGACTTATCAGGGTTCGGGCGTATGCGGTCAGGATTGGGCAATCTCAGACCAATCAATACGAATAGAACCCTTGACCTGTTTTTCGCCCAAGTTTACCCTCTTCAACCATCTGAACTAGGAGGGGAGCCGGTGCATACTTGTCATCGGCAAGTCCTGCATGCAAGACATTCATGATGTGAAGAACCGTATCATTGCCAATCAAATCGGATAGGGCCAGCGGTCCTATAGGATGGTTCATTCCCAATTTCATGATTCCATCGATGGCCTCGGGTTCAGCGACACCATCTTGCAATGTGAGTATTGCTTCATTGATCATTGGGCACAGAATTCGATTGGAAACAAAGCCAGGTGAGTCGTTACAACACAATGGAATCTTGCCCATTTTCTCACTGGCTTCGATTACAGCTTCTGTCACTTCCGAATCCGTGTCTGAACCATTAATCACTTCAATCAATTTCATGATAGGGACCGGGTTCATGAAATGCATACCAATCACTCGATTGGGACGATTTGTGGACGCAGCAATTTCATTGATACTGATGCTACTTGTGTTACTGGCGAGAATGGCGCCTTCTTTGCAAATCTGATCGAGTTCAGCGAAGGTTGAGAATTTGAGATCTGGAATTTCAGGAATGGCCTCAACGACCAAATCCGCATCAGCAGCTGCAGTGCGATCGGTGGCACCTGAAATTCTAGAACGGGCAGCATCAGCATCCTCCTGACTCATTCGCTCTTTCGATACCAATTTCGACAGAGATTTCTCTATTGTCGCAATGCCCTTGTCAACGAATTCTTGTTTGATGTCTATCATGGTCACTTCATACCCTGCGCAAGCGGCCACTTGAGTAATCCCATTGCCCATCTGTCCAGCGCCAAGTACGGCAATCTTCTCGATGCTCATGAATCGGTTCGAACCAGATTCAATTGATTACCCCTTGGGCGGATGGATTAGCCGTCGAACTCGGCCCAATCATCCATTTCGGGTGT
>PBPV01000025.1 GCA_002724815.1 Methanobacteriota archaeon
TCGATGATGGTCGCGGAATCAATCATGTATCCTTTGAAGCCATTGCAGTTGTTGTCAATCGCACGTGAATTTCTCAAATCAATTCCACTGGTATTTACTCCAATGGCTTGGTAACACAGGCCCGGTGTTTTGGCTCCGATTTGACCTGAATCCCTGACCTCAAGATTGTCAAAAATAGCGTTTAAGGGTGCATTGAAATTTGAGCGGTTGAATTGCTCAACGTATACGCCTCGGTACATGCTGTTGGTCACAGTTGTGTCCCAAAAAGTAGGGCGGGTACTCACCGTTTCACTGATGTGTTGAACCCAGATTCCATTGTCAGAACGATCGATGGTGACGTTGTCAAACAGTGCCACGCTGTCTTCCACCCAAATGCCTGCAGACAACCAACCGCTGTTGCCGATGGCAGAGATGTTGCTGATCTCCAAGTCTCGCAGGAAACCAGACGAATCACCCCACATGTTCACGGCGCGCGTGGTCAGATTATCGAAGCTGGCACCCAATACCAAGGGGTTGCTACTCGCACCAATGGATAATCCAATTCCGTAGCGATTGTTGGTTGAAGATGAGGCTACATCCTGTCCACCATCCTGAACAGATAGACGCTGGATGGTCGGGTTTGCATTGTCAAACATGTCAATGCCAACGTAATCGGGATTTTCGATACGGACATCGTTCAGTGTAGGATTGCTGTTGTAGATGGTAATGCCCCATTCTGCATGTTGGATGTTGAGGTGGTTGATGACGCTACCTCGACCACGGCTGGTGGCGTTGAACTGAATGCCTTCGTGTGCAATGGCATTCGATGAGCGAGTGATGGTGGCTGGACTGGTCGAAGTTCCATCCACATCCAACTCTCCTTCGACGTAAAGACGTACATTGTCTGCAAATGAAATCGTGGCACCCGCATCAATCACCAGCGTATCTCCGGCGGCGACGGTGTAATCGCTGGTCAGAGTCATGGTCCCTGCCCAAGTGGTGGTTGCACGCGCTGAGGTATCTGTCTTGTCAGTAGATTCTAGCGAAAGGGGCGCAAGGGGGGAAAGGCTGGTGAACAGCAGTACGGAAATCAACAGAATGACCGTCTTCCCGCGGGACACCATGACATCCTGGGGACACACATCCCATTGAATGCTTTCGGCCCCCGGTTCGCCCTCCTATGGAGGGCTGAACCGAATATTTACAACGATTTATGCAACCTTTCTGTGAGTGAACGGGCGGCTCGTGGACACTCTGCACGACGGAAACGTTGAGCNGCTTCCCGCCAGTATGCATTGCGCTTCTCAGGCTCNAATTCCCCNCTCCAGTACCACAAAAGNGCATCCANTCTTCGACCCGCTGGAAGATCCATTGGCAAAGGAAGTGATTGCAGATTTTCCAAGGTGGTCAATGCACCTGGTATGTTGGTCCGAGCCTGTGATTGAATCAAAGTCAAACCCAAGGAAACTCGTTGCAANATTTCAGCCGTACGACCGACCAAACGGCGCATCGACGACTCTGCTTCCATCCGCTTGGAGGAATCATAATCGGTGAGCATGATTGATTCAATGTGTTCAAGTCTCTCGGTGAGCGGGTCTTCACCGCCCGCGAGTTCAAGTAAATCTTGACGTATTTCTGCGGCGGTTTCTGGTTGCNGTCGAAGGATTGCAATCCGATGCTTGAGAATGGCCACGAGTACAATCGCAGAGCGTTTTTGTTGATCTTCCATATCACCGATTTTTGCTTTGGAAAGCCCCTTCTCGACTTCGTCCAATGCGCCCAATTCATCGGGCAATCGATCATCCAACAATGCGGCCATNCGAGACAGGTGCATCTGTGCCGCTTCGGCCTGACNGACCGATGCTCGNGCCCTTTGCTCTGCCTCTTCTGCAGCTGAAACATTGCCTTGGCTNCGATGAAGTCTAGCCAGCAGTCGATCGTTGGGTTCGTCTAGGTCTTGTAGATAGGANTCTGCAATCGAAAATTCTGCACGGTCCAANGCCAATTTAGCAGCCATGGTTCGNAATTNCTGAGCATCAGGGAGCAAGTGNAGTGCATCGTCNAAGAGAGTGGCAGCGGNCGCACTTTGTGCTAGGATTGCCGATTNGTGTTCGACAATGAATTGGATNGGGTTTTGACCACTCATGAGGCGATGATAGGCCTCAAACCAGCGNGCCTCAACATCCTCAATTTTNGACCAGCGTNCAACGGCCTTGAGATGGATTTCAACCGGTTCATTCCATGCAACACGACGCACGTTTCGAATCAAGTGCTGGACTTCGACTAGGCCNGCGGGCCATCGCAACAATGCGGCTTCATCAAGGGGATTGAGATCCAATTCATCGACGTAATCAGCTTTGACAGGCAATGGTTCTGCACTCAGTGCATCGAGATCTTTCCTCGCTGATTCGACCAATCGTGACAAAACCGTCTCTTCAACGAAGGCTTGTATGGCATCGCTGGCTTCAGGCAAGGCATCGGATGGGGACCACAAATGCAAGGCTAGGGGATGGCCGTCGAGTGCCTCGCATACCTCTTGTGCCGTATCGAAATCGACATGGTCACCAAGCAACTTGTGGCTGGCCTCTGCATCCAGTCCAGACAACGTGATGGCTCCATTCCAGCGGGGATGGTGCTCAAAGGGGCTGGGGGCGCGAACACCAATCATCACGCTCACGTTAGAATCAATCAAACCCTGAAGCAGGGCATGTACCCCTGCTTGATGTCGAGGGTGTACTTCTTGCAGTTCATCTACGGCAATCGTGTATGATTCGGATAGCATTTCGAGTTGAGCCTGTAAATCCATAGGAGGATCATCGATTTCAAGCCACTTTGCAACAAGGCTTTGGGCATCCATTGAGGCATCCATTGACACGTAGCGCTTCGGTGGACAGAGCGATTTGATCAACGCGGTCTTACCGATGCCTGGCATTCCAGTCAGAACCGCTGCGCCTTCAGATAGTGCAGATTGCAATTGAGCGGTTTCGAATTCACGCCCATGCAAACCATCGGTGGTTTCGACATCCATTGAGTGTCCGGCCGTTGTGACTAGGGTGGAGGCTTGTTGCCGACCTTTGGATGTGAGATGNACCACGCTACGCTTGCGATTTCCGCCACCGATGACATGCGCATTTCTCGTTTGGATAAGCCCCTGCTCTTCCAAAGATTTGAGCGGCTCATGCAGGGCACTGCGAACCAATCCCAGAGATTCTGAAAGACCGGGTAGCGATAATTCACGAGGCACGTCCCAAGCCTCGACCAATTCATCGGGATACCGCGCGAGAAGACGCAAGAGGCGCGCCTGAGACTCGGGCAGCATACCTTCCCGGCAGTCATGGTCACAAATGACACTTCACCTGTATTGAGCAAGGATTGATTCAGGATAGCGTCTGCGCAACACGAGGTGTGAGAATGGGAGTCGACCCGAAGACGCTGCACCTGCCGACTCAACCGGGTGTGTATCTCTTCAAAACCGACAACGGTCGCGTATTGTACGTTGGCAAGGCCACACATCTGAAAGATCGCGTTCGCTCCTACTTTGCCAAGAATCCCGACCGTGAAATGATTCCGACACTGGTCGCAAAAGCCGATCTGGTCGACTGCATTGTCACCAGTACTCCAGGGGAGGCNCTCATCTTGGAGCGNCAACTGATTCGTGAGCACAAACCCCAATACAATTCGTTGTTGAAGGATGACAAATCATACCCNTTCATCGCCATNAGTACACATGAATTCCCTCGAATCCTGTATACGAGGCATCCACCCAAGGACGCCAAGCGTTGGGGGCCTTTTCCAGATGCGAAGGCTGCCAAGATGGTCATCAAGTTNCTTCGACGATATTTCGGGATTCGAGATGATCGTGACAAGCTCCCGTTTGGGTACGTTGAATCCGAGGAGTATTCGAAGCGCGTGAAGGCCGTTGTAAGCATNCTNGATGGAGATGCAAATCTNCTCATCAANAANCTNCAGNAGGAGATGGACCGACACAGCGAGAAGTTTCGTTACGAGGCTGCAGCACGAAGTCGAGACATGATTGCGGCTGTCCAACAAACCTTGGCGCAGCAGATCATTCATTCGCGATTCTATCAAGAGTGTGATGCCATTGGATTTGCCAATCAAGGCGACTTCGGAACGGTGGTTCTACTCTCAACCGAAAATGGTAGTGTGGTTGGACAAGTCCAGTATCCATTGATGCATCGAGGCGATATTTCTGAATCGGTTTCTCGAGTACTCGCGGAACACTATGCACAACGAAAACCGCCGAAGACCATTCTTGTCCCTTCACCGGTGGGNGAATGGATGGAGTCTTGGTTGACNGAGAGACGTGGTTCGAAGGTCGAAGTTCGCAACCCTCAGCGTGGTGAATTGACCAAATTGCGCCGCATGGCCGACGCCAATGCCGAAGCCCAATTGATGCGAAATCAACTCAAGGAAAGCGGTAGTTTGGAGCAGCGTGCTGCGGACGAGGCAGCAAAGGCCCTCGGGGTAAGTCGATTGAATCACATTGTGTGTTTTGATATGGCTCAACTGCAAGGCAAGGAACGGGTCGGTGCAAGTGTTTGTCTACGCAACGGTCGACCTGACAAAAAGGCCTACAGAACCTACACCGTGAAAGATACGGCGATGGATGATGTCCACATGATGAGGCATGTGGTTGAGCGGTGGTTGAAACGCCAAGAAGTGTGGCCTGACCTGCTGTTGATCGACGGTGGTGTGGCTCATTTGAATGAAATTCATTCGTTGCTTTTGCAACACAACCTTGTCGATCAAGTCCCATTGGCGGCTTTGTCTAAGCGCGAAGAAACCATCCATCGGATTGAACACGAAGACCTAGTTCTAGATCGGAATGGCCGGGCATTGGTGTTTGCCAGAGATGAAGCGCATCGGTTCGTCAACAATTTCCATCGAAAGCGACGCACGCGCAAAGATTTGGAAGACCCGCTTGAGGCTATCGAAGGATTGGGTGCGAAGCGTTTGCAAGCCCTNCTGCGACATTTTGGNGGNCGNCGTGGGATTGANCATGCCAGTCCTGAGGATNTGGCGGCCGTGGAGGGCATTGGNCCCGCACTTGCTGAACGGATTTGGAGAGAAATTCACTAGAAATCAAAGTCGTCTTCCCAAGTTTCCTTCGGGATGTTTCCTTTGGCATCTAAACCTGAAAATTCACCCATGTCGGGNAATCCTTCAGACCCGGTGAATTCCTGTTCAAGAATACGCAAATCCGACAACCTCTGACCGACGGATTCAGATTCCTGTTTGGCCTTCTTTTTNGCCTTCTTTTTGCGTCGACGCTTTCGAACCAACATGAANAGAAGAATNATCATCGCCAGTAAAATGCCAATGTAAACAGCCAATTGCGCNAGAATNTAATCAACACCAATCACCAATCGGAAGCTGACCGTATCGATCTGATTTTCACAGGTTTGGGCGTCATTTGAGTTGCAAATTGGGACATAGTAGGTNAGCATCTGCGACCCATCATTGTCGGAGAGTTCTCCTCGCCCCATTTCACTNTTGAAATTGGAGAAATCAATCCCCCAAGGCAGTGTNAATTGGATCCGAACTGATGGTGAAAAAATCTCACCCTCAATGTCAGCAAATGGAGTCTGAACATCCATCTCAATGTCCTCTCCTGGAGGGATTTCAATGCCCGACCCACCATCATTGGCTGCAAGAAGTGAACCCGTCAAGAGGTGCATACTTTGCTGTACCAAGTCAGGATTGGTACCCGAACCCCCAACATACTCGACGTTCAGTTGAACATCAGAAACCTCGACGAGGACACGAATGGGGCGTAAATCAGACAATGCTGAAGTCGGCAACAATTCCAAACCATCGACACGGGCTGAAATCGAAACATAGCCGGGGTCTTTCAGGTAGATTTCTCCCTGCTGGTTAATCTCTCGAATGGTCTCCTGCATGCCATCATTGACCTCTTCTTCAACGATTACGGCGANCCGATTGGCAAAGTCGTTCAGNCCTTGTGCNCTGAGTTCNAATGGGACGTCTTCGTCTCCAACGGGAACNGTGATGCTGTCATTTAGGGGGGCAAGAAGTCCACCCTCCATTTGATCGCCAAAGTGAACAAAACGGCGAATTAGATCTGAAGGAATGGCTTCAATATCGATGTTGGGGTTTTCATCTAAAACACTCTGAGGCACACCTACGCGATAGAGTAAGAATTCCATTTGTCCACCGGCTGTAATATCAATCGATTGACTCCACTCATTGATATCCAAATTGGATAATTCCACATCGACATTCAGCCCAACACAAGTACGCTGATTCGGACCACAAACCAGATCCAGACTGTTTAGTCCACAATCTGAACCTCGGCAAATGGCATGACGCCAATCGTAAGGTTGCGCACCGGTAATGGAAATCGATTGATCCTGAGGGCTGCCAATGGTGTGTGTGAATCGAATGGTCTCTGGGTTCCCTTCAGTCGAACGAATGTAGTCTGGGAGGATAATCTCCAGTGTCACATCGGCTCTAGGCAGTTGATCTTCCATCCAATCAATGAGTGACGATGAGTTGAACTCGCCACTGAGAACAACACCATTGAGAATGGCTGCACGATCCTCTTGAGTAATCATACTGGGATCAAAACCGAGTAAATCAATCTCAAATTGTTCAGCGAAAGCGTTGATTGCATTCCCAAAGTCCATGTCAAATGAGTTGGTACGAGTTGTCAAGTAAACGGGGTAAGTTCCATTCATTGCGGTTTCTCCAAGAATACACCAGGTGCTAGGTGCAGGTTCGGCACAGGTGGTACCCGGACTGTGAACAAAATCAAGGCCACCAAATTGATCTGAAGAAGAAAATGTGAACGGCTCAAATTCAATGTCAATTGGACTCAAGTCTGCGATGATTCCGTTCATGTCCTCTACCGGAACTTTGTCGGCAAAATCTGACAAGTTCGCGAGATCGGTATGATGTGCTAAGCGTAGACCATCGGCTGTGACCCATGGAACCGTGACTCGGTCGTCAACATAGGACCAATCCCAATTGTTCAGTGTGTCCGCACCCACGTGATGGATGCCAAGTTGGACTTCGATTGTAGTGGCACGTTCATCGGATGCATCAACCAAAACTTCAACCTGAAGCCCTCGATCATTTTCTAAATCGAGTTCAACCGCTTTCGTATTGGTTTCGCGGCGCGCCATGGTTATCGATGCAGATTGATTCAACCATTCATCATCGCCAGCATCTTTGTGATCGACCAACCAGCGTGCGTAAGTGTAACCATATCCGCCAGTGCTTGCTGGGATCAAATCTCCTTGGCTTCCCGCATCCACTACCGTCCCATAGGATGGTGGGATGAATTCGTAGGATGCTGCATGTCCAGGAAGAGCGGTCAAATTCATGTCCGTACGAACAGTTCCACCCATCGTCAGTAGCCCTTGATATGCACGTTCAACTTCCATGCCGACCTGAGTCATCCCCAAATCGGCAGGGTCTACGCTCAGGGCCATTGTGGTGCGCAAACAAAGAGGAGGGTTGTAGGCATCATTGGGCAACCCCGCGACCTCATCTGCACTATCCTGATCACGATCATCTGTGCATTGGATGCTTTGGTCCTCGTAAGTGATTTGATTCACATAGGATGTCTGGACTCCNGNAGCGGTACCAAATCCGTTGTTGATGAGTCCTGTGACAGTAGAGGTCACTGAGTTGAGCAGCATGTCTCGAACGGTGGAACCCGAGAGTGTAACATAGTCTAGGTAATTGCGAATGTAATCCGCAGGAATACCGTCCATAGACGCATTGGAACCGTTGCCCAAAGGCAAATCTTCCAACATAATGTCATCGCGTCGGATTTCGTGAATGGCCCACTCCAAAGTGACCGTCATTACGGTGGAGTTCACCATGTTCACATTGTATCGNCCCTCNATCCATTCCATCGAATCGGTTTCATCATCGGCAAAATTGTAATCATCACAAATTCCTGCCGTACTGTTCCAAGTTTCACAAATCGTGTTGACCACTTCAGGATTGCCTGGGTCTGCGGAGGCTGTGGTTGGTACTATCGACAACAACAAAACGGAGAGAATCACGCATGCGGTGCGGACATTTTCCCTCCCCATGGACCTGTATGTTGTTCTGGTGGTTTAATTGGGTAGTGGCCCGACGTGTAGGTGTGGCACCGAATACAAGTCCGCATGCGCGTTTGGAAAAAGCGCTGACTGAGTGGTCTGGAGGAGTGTTGAATGGAGTCATCCCAACCAAATGGGAAAAATTTGCAGATGTCGTTATTTTTCCAGAAAATTCATTCCGGGACGGATGGGAATGCGAAGATGAAATGTGGGCCATTGTCGCTGATGCACTCAAGGTCAAACGAGTGGGTAGAATGGGTGAGGTTCANGGAAAATTCCGACAAAGTGGTGTAGAATTGTTGTTCGGCGANGACGATTGGGTCGTTCGANGAGAACATGGNATCAACTTTGGTTACAATTTTACTCAATGCATGTGGAGTGCNGGCAATGTTACAGAACGTGGACGAATTGCCAATTCAAACCACGAAGGTGAGCGAATTCTGGATCTGTATGCAGGAATTGGTTACTACACGCTTCCCTACTTGAGTGAAGGTGCAAGAGGGNCCAATGGTGAACGTGGAATGGGNCGAGGNGCCGCACACGTNGTGGCCTGTGAATGGAATCCAAATGCCATCCGTGCTCTCAAATGGTCGCTTGAAAAAAATGGAGTTGCTGAACGCTGTACTGTACTGGAAGGCGACAATCGAATGCACCATTTCGAACCTGAATTTGATCGGGTCAATCTGGGTTTGTTGCCCTCCTCTGAAGACGGGTTGTCAATCGCGATTCAAGCTCTGAATCCTGAAGGAGGAATGTTGCATGTCCACGGATTGGCTAATGCTGGTGAAGAGCAACGATGGGCGGAATCATTGGTGGAACGCCTCGAGGGAATGGGGCCCTTCAATTGCCAAATTGAGCATGTTGAGAAGGTCAAGTGGTATGCTCCCCGTCAGCGTCACATTGTGGTGGACGTTCGTGTCTTGCCAGTATGAATTGAAGAACCTGATTCGTTACGGCATTGGTATGGACCTCGGGATTGAGAATGAAGCACTGGCCTTCGCCATCCCATACGTGCTGGGNTTCATCGGCACGATGTATGCCCTGTTGGGGATTTTCACAATCATCAAGTGGAAGCAATCCCAAGAGACCATCCGCAACTTATGGAAACGGACATTGGTCGCCACACCACTACTCATCGTGATTTTCGCAGCCATGCATTTTGGTGCGTTTGCATGGGGCCTACTNGTCGGAATCTTCGCAGTTGGTGCCCATCGAGAATATTGTACGGCCATCCAACTGGAGGACAAAGGAATGCGAGCGGTTGGAATGGTCGTGATTGTGGCCACCGTCATTCTGGGCATGGACCCCGAAGTAACCGAAATGAGCGTTTTTGCTTGGGCTGGACCGAATGCAGCGGGATTGCTTGGACTCAGCTTATTCCTCGGGGCTTTTGCGACATGGGCGATTCCCATCATTCAAGATCGCTCTGAAAATGTGACCAGTGAAGTGGGACGGGCATTGATTGGATTTGTCCTGATTTGGTTCTTCATCCATGGTGTATATCTGATGCATTTGGGTGAAGAAGTTGCNGTCGGCGCGGCCATTTTTGCGGTACTCAATGTCGCCATCAACGATTCCATGGCCCTGGTGTTTGGGCGCATCTTTGGCAAGAACAAATTCCGTCCAGTTCTGTCTCCAAAAAAGACCTGGGAAGGCGTATTTGGAGGTCTCTTATCAGCGACTTTGGTGGGCTATTTGGCTCAACCGTTGTTGCCTCAGTTTACTTCGATTGAAACCGCAGGTATCGCCGTGGTTTTGGCCATCATTGGAACGATGGGGGACCTCATGTTATCCGCACTAAAGCGAGACCTGGAACTCAAGGATTGGTCACAAATGCTGCCTGGACATGGAGGCATTCTTGATCGAGTGGATTCATTCATTTTGGTCGCGCCTGCAATTTACTGGATGATGTTGATGCTAGGAGTCTGACTCTAGCCAAGCATCGACGACCGCTTCGATATCCGAATCTTTGGAGAAGAAACCACGGTTTCGAATGGTCCATGCTGATCCCATCAATAGAGCGATTGACCACAACCAGAAGAAGACCGTAAACACGAATCCAGATGTTTCGGAAACTGTTGTCATGAAACCACTGTCTGCCCCGTCTGACGAATCCGCAGAAGAGGCCACGACGCCGACCATCTCAATCTTGGAAATGTGCACCTCGTAAATCGGTCGCCCCGCAGATGATGCGGGATTGGTCACGGGCTCTGAGCCCGACGGGTCATCCGAGGTTGGTACCAAAGCGATGGCTCGAACATGACTCATCCCCTGTCGAACCACGCCAAAGGTTGCATACCCCCCACTAGACGAGTTTTCTTTGTCAAGGCCGTGAGCTTCCGTTTCGGCAATGTACCATTGGGAGTCTGCTGAATCCAGTTCTTGACCNCGAGCCATCCCAATGGCGCCATCAACATGTGACAGATTGTCATTGAATTCAATCGGAATCGTTTCACCTGTGCCGCCGCTACCGCATTGGGGGCTTGTGGCAGGATAGGCACCCACGGCTTGGCAGGTTGGGTCACCCGCTTGAGTCACAAAATCATCAATCACTCGATGGAAGAAAATACCATCATACAATCCAATTTCGACATGCTGAATCATGTTTGAAACCGTAATCGGGGCCCATTCAGGGAACAATTCGATGTAGATCTCACCCGAGACAACCGATTGAAAGTGACCGGGTCGGTATGAGACTTCAATCACCAATACCGGATCTCCAGGGCGAGGAGTATCCATTGGACTCCCCTCCAATTCGGGACCGTCGGTCCAAGTTGCAGGATCGATTTCATTGTCCTCCCAATCTGAACTTTGAGCCTGTACAGAAATCCCGTTCGATGAAAGTAGTAGGAGCAGCGTGAAAATCACTGCAGCCACAGGTCGCGCCATCAAATCGCGGTGTGAACGGTCCCACATGAGGCCACCGGCCAATCGTCATCCTCTTGACACACCGCCCTATGGGGCGGTGCATGGCGGACGCTGAAGGTCGACGCGAATTGATGAGATTTAATCTCGTCATGGGCGCAACCATCGGCATCGTCATTTTGTTCTTCATCCTTGCATCGGTTTGGGGTTCGGGTGCGATTCAAAAATCAAGTGAAAAGGAGTATAGTTGGTGGGAAGTCCCTCTGCAAGAGCGCCACAAAATGGAACTTGATTTCACTGGACTGCGAAGTCAATTGCCCGTCAACGGTACATACAATTGGACGGGGCCCTCGGAATTTTTCATTGAAGTGGATTTGCCCCCAAGTGAACAAGACGTGGGCTACCCTGGGCCAGCTCTGATGCACGTTGCATTGTGGCTTCCAGAGGTTGAACCCGGGACCAAAGTACCAGTCATTGCAACCATCCATCCGTACTACGATTTTGGAACTGAGGTTGCAGATGGAGATTCAAACCCCAACACCATTCCCGATGGAGGCGTAGGTGCATGGGTTTTGGATCAATTTGTTCCTCATGGTTACGCCCTTGCTCAGGTCTCAACCTTCGGAAGTGGTCAATCCACCCATTGTCAAGATGTGAAGGGACTTGGAGAACAAGTTGGAATACAAGCGGCAGTAGAGTGGTTGGGTCAGCAGGAATGGTCCAACGGCAATGTCGGACTCATGGGTAAATCGTATGCAGGGACCACCAATTGGGAAGCCGCTCAGAA
>PBPV01000004.1 GCA_002724815.1 Methanobacteriota archaeon
AGTAAATACCAGTGGAATTGATTTGAGAAATTCACGTGCGATTGACAACAACTGCAATGGCTTCAAAGGATACATGATTGATTCCGCGACCATCATCGATAATTTGACACTGGAGGGCAATGGAGAGAGTGCATCGATCAATCGTAACGATCGTGCAGGGATGTTTTTGCGCAGTGTGAACTGGGCGCCTCAGATTCGCAACTTGTCCGTCAATTCCAGTGCAATGGATGGGATTTTCCTCTCGAAAGCCAGCTTCCAAGGATACAATTGGATTTCGACAAACAACAATGGGCANGGANTGTATGTNGACGAGNCCCACCCNGACGTNGCTANCATTNACCTAGCAAACAATGGCCTGAATGGGCTTCGTGTCTTTGATGCCAGCAACGTTGAGTTGTATGATGTCGAATCAATCAACAATGGTGGCCAAGCGGTCTTGCCCACTGACGGCATCGGTCTTTTCTTTGAGAAGGCCAATGATTTGATGTCGTCTACTAAGAATGTCTCGTGCATCAATTGTTCCTCAACAAACGATGCTTGGGGCGGTGTGTATGTCAAAGACAGCGTGGATATTCAATTCCACGGGCTCTCTGTGACAGATCCAGGAAATGGGGCATTGGCTGTTGAAGTCGACAATGCAAATTTGAATTTCAATGGATGGGTTGACATCCACGGTCTGGATGTCCAAGCCAACCGCACGGGGCCAGTATTCCAGTTGGTTGATACTGAGGCGAGAATCTCAGGTGTTCGCCTCAATGGTGCCCACAATGGAATGGTTTGGGATGGTCGAGAGGTTTCGTTGACCAGTTCACTATCTGATGTTGTCTTATCCGGTTCAAATTGCCTAGAATTTACTGATTTGCATTTGGTCGAGGCCGTCGATATTGACGTCTCTGCTTGCACCGGGCAAATCAATTTCCGCGATTCAACCGTCAACATGTCAAATTCGATTCAGGGCACTTCAGTCGCCTTTGACATGACGGGACAACCGAGCACTCTGCGTTGGATTGATTCTGGAGATTTAGGAACCCTAAATGTCGGTGTGGGCAGTCTGGTTGATGAGATGTGGAGTTTGCATGTTTGGGCCACGAATCAGCACAACCACGGTCTCCCGAATGCGGTTGTCAATCTCTCATTCAATCAGTTTGAGGCAGATCAAACTCACACTTTGCCCTACAGTGGTCACACCATCNTCGGGCCATTCTCGGCACAACAGACGGATTGGATGGGCNCCAGTGCATGGACGGANTATTGGGTAGGGTGCGAATATGAAGGGGAGCGAACNGATTCNGGACAGTCCGAACCNATCCCCACGAATCGAGTACCAAATTTCTCATCGCCACTCGTCATCTGTGAAATTACTCTGACCAACCAAGCCCCACTCATCATTTGGGAAAGTCCACTCGATGAGGATGTGTTTGGCAGCGGTGCCATTGTCGAGTTCAATGCATCNGAAACGTGGGATTTAGACGATGATCCAATCGTGTTCACTTGGTCAAGTAGCATTGATGGACAATTCAGTTCAAGCAGCCAATTCNCTGTCAATGATGGCAACGGGTTGACACTTTCAGATGGTCAACATATCATCACATTGGAAGCATGTGACAATCAAGGTAACTGCGCCAATGAAAGTCGTGATATTGAGTTGAGAAACCTTCCACCAGTGATCGATATTATCACCGATCCAGGTGTTGATTTAGACGGTGCTATTCGGCTCTATCGAACCGCATCCCTTCACATCAACATGACCGGGACTACCGACCCTGAAGGNGATTCGATTCTATGCGGAATCGATGTTTCTTATCGCTCAAATCAAGGCACCATCGAACCCTGTGCAATGGAATGGAATGCTACATTCTTGGATGCAAGTGATAGCCAATCCTCTTTCACCTACACGATTTCAGTCACCGACGGTGTGAACCCTCCGATCGATTTGATCTATCAGATTGAACTCATCAACGAGTTGCCCCATCCTGAATTCTCNGTGACNAGGATGGGTAACACCTCAGCCTTCATGGTTCAACTCGACTCATTCGGTTCCTACGATCCTGAAGGAGATNCAATCATCTATCGTTGGTCGAGCAATCTGCTTGGATTGTTGCTTGATGACGGCGATGGTATCTGGGTCGGACGGTTGCCCGCAGGTACCCATGAAATCACTCTGGAAGTCAGTGATGATCGTGTTGAACATCTCGATGTTTGGGCCAGCCATACAGAAACACTGTTGGTTGAAAATACGCCATCTACAGCAATGATTTCCAGTCATTCTGATTTCTCCACGGATTCCAGTGTGGTTCACGAATTTGAGTCGGAGGGNAGTGGAGATTGGGACTTGCCCTGCTCAGAGTACACAGAACTCTGGGCTTCGANTCACATCTGTGAGGACGGGATGGTCGTCAACCCTGACAATGTAGCCGTCCGATGGGATTCTAGCCTTGTGAATGGGGCACTCGGGACAGATTGGGCATTGTCAACACGTCTACCCGCTGGTCAGCAAACCATCTCGTTTACCGTTGATGATGGTCTACACCCACCTTCCGTATCCAGTATTGTGGTGGATGTCTCAGACAGTGCTCCTGTGTTGGTATTGACCAGCCCAGTTCCGGGCATTGAAGTGGACAGTGATGCACCTGTTCTGTTCGATTTCAGAGACTCATTCGATGCAGATGGTGATGCTTTCACAGTGAATATTTCCAGTGATTTGATTGAAGAATTGATTGTCGAAAACGGAACAACCGATTATTGGTACAACGACATGTTGCCCTCGGGNGTNCACAATTTGACANTCACCTTGACCGATGAGACAGGGAAATCNCGGATTGAAAATCANATCCTGCACGTGAATCCGACCGGCCCNCAGGCTGTCATTTCTTCTTTGAATGAGGGCACATACATTGCTCCCGGTGAAGTGATTACCTTGGATGGGTCTCAATCTTGGGATGCCGATGAAGACATCATTCAGTACATCTGGAGAGAAGTTGCATCTTCAGGGACAATTGAGTTGGCGAACGATGAGAACTTCACCGATTGGTTCCCTCCAGGACAACATACGTTCACACTCACTGTACGTGATTCTCGAGGAGTTACGGATACAGCTTGGGTGAACATCACAGTCGGCAAGTCCAATCCGGTATTGTCTCAATTGACTGTAAACATGGACGAGTTGGAAGGCGATATCAAGAACGATCTAATCGTCACGGTATTCTTGCAGGATGCTGATGGAACCACCCAGATGGAAGGCAGTGTCCAAGGGCGAGTTTCGTTTGGCTCAACAAACAATGAATTCACCATGGTTGATGATGGTACAGGCGGCGATGAAACAGCGGGCGATGGGACCTACACTGGTACAATTNCTACAAATCCTGGAGCAGAGAATTGGGCCAGTGTCGAAGTTTGGGCTTTGGATGGAGACCTTTCATCCAACGTGGTCAAAGAACAGTTGTCAGTTCATCATGCATCNGGAATTTCCGGAATATTCGGTTTGTTAGGCTCGACAGGTATCACTGCTCTCGTTGCGTTGGTTCTCATCTTGGCCTTGGTTGGTGGTTTGTACGTTCTCAGAGGAAAACGACGTTTGGCTGCGGATCTTGAGTTGATTGAGTCTTGGGGCGGCGGCATGGGTGCTGAACAAATGTTCGATTTGGGCGATGATGAAACCGCCCCCAAACTCCCGGACATGGAGGCTGAAGCTCCACCGGCGATGAGTGATTTCGGTGAACCCTAATCAGTGGAAGCGTAGAATTCAGCATATCGCTCGGCATTCAGCGCGTATGTGTATTCATCGAGAACACGTTTTCGCCCATTCTTTGCCATTGTTTGTCTACCGTTGTGATCTTTCAGTAAGGATTCAATCGCCTTAGCCAATGTCCCCGTTTGGTCAATGCCAAACAGTCCACCCACACTATCGTCGACCATTTCGGGTAGTGGCCCATCATCTACGGTCACCACAGGTGTCCCACTGGCCATCGCTTCGAGAGGAATCAATCCCTGCCCCTCGTAGTATGATGGATAGGCCACCAAGTCCGCGCTTCGGAACAATTGGGCCAGCTCATCAAATGGCAAACCGGGTTCAATGGTCACCGATTCGGATACTCCGAGGCGTTTCGCTTGGCGTTCTAAGGTCCGCTTCATGTGTCCTCGGCCCACGATAACCAAATGTGCCCTTGGGAAGGATTTGAGAACATCAGGCATGGCTTTGAGTAGCGTTCGATATCCCTTGCGAGCGACCAATCTACCCACGGCCAAAAGCAGCGGAGTTTCCGTATCTGGCAATCCTGCGAGGGCATTCTCATCGGGCTCTCCATATCGGTTTCGGATGGCTTCATGTGCGAGCATGGTGTCTTCATGATCTCGATCGAGTGGGACGAACATATTGGTGTCAACACCCCAGCGAACGACTTCGCATCGCCATTGATCAGGAGGGTCATATCGAGCAATGAAATCGGCCTTGGTCGCCTCCGAATTGGCCACACAAACAGTCGAAGCACGAACTGCTGCACGTTCGTATTTTGCGTAATGTTTTGCAGTTAACAGAATNGCCAAGTCATTCGGATTTTTCCAAACAGCGGCTTCACCGTGTTTGGCGGCCCTTGTCATTCCATCTCGCTCTCCCAACCAAGAACCATGCAGGCTGGTAATGACTGGTCCAATTTGCTCTCGAACCATCTGATATTGCTTCTCCTTCCATGATATCATGGGTGCATGAACGTGAACAGCATCAAAGGGATCTTTCTTGTGAATTCTCATCAATTCACGCATAGCCCACTTTCCATACGAGACCGTAAATGCCATCGGCAAAGGTGCCCATTTGACAGAGAGAACTGATACACCCTTTTGCTGAGGGATTTTCTTCGGATTTCGCTCAACGCTTTTGTCACGACGCGTGATGACAGTGACTCGATGTCCGAGCTTGACAAGCGCACCTGCCAAATGGAAAACAGTCGAGCCCATTCCACCCCATCGTGGGGGGTATTCTCCCGACAGCATTGCAATGTGCACAACTCGCCCTCAATGGGGCCTGTAAGGCCCCTAGTTTTCAATGAATTCGGTTTATGCGACGAACGGTTGCATTCAAAACGGGTCGATTACTCCGAGGCTTGGGGATGTCATGGCAGACCAATTGCCCGTACACGTAACGGTTGTGATTCCAACTCGCAACGAAGAGGCCGCAATCGTCGACACGATTCGTTCGATTCCAAACGACGGTTGGTGCAAAAAACTGGATTTTCTTGTCGTAGATGGCAACTCAACGGATCGCACACGNGAATTGGCTGAGCAAGAAGGTGCATGGGTTGTACTTGAGCCAAGAAAAGGATACGGNCGAGCCTACAGAACCGGCTTTGCTTTGGCACCCGGTGAAATCATCGTCACTCTCGATGCAGATTGCACTTATCCAGGTGAAGAAGTTCCAGGTTTGGTGCGAAAATTGGTTGAAGAGGATTTGAAATTCATCACTTGTGATCGTCTACGCCGCGCTGAAGAAGGAGCGATGTCCGGATTGCACGGATTTGGCAACTGGGGACTTTCGGTCACAGCTCGGATGTTGTTCTGGTACGGGATTCATGATTCACAGAGTGGAATGTGGGTCTTCTGGAAAGACATCATGGAGAATAAAAAGATGCGTCCTACCCACGATGGAATGCCGCTTTCAGAAGAGATGAAAATCAATGCACGACGCTGCTATGGGCGCAAGAAAGCCATCGAGGTCAGCGTTCCTTATCGAGTGCGTGTTGGTGATGCTGAAATCAACACTTGGGGAGACGGCTGGCTCAACTTCCGCTTCTTGTTTGCCAAGCGATTGGGAATCAACCGAACCCGCTCTGACTGGGGTCCCGATGAAAACACCCAAGTTTGAGTGTTTTTAGCGGATTTAGGAAATGTTGTAGGGGAATAGCCTTACGTGCGCGGGTGCCTCCGGCACCCGATGCAACCTTTCGGCTCCCTTTTGAAGCGCGCCGCCGCGACCTGTGTAATTCTGAGTCTCTTACTCGCTTGCGCACCGACAGCCTCAGCAGATGATGACATGGCTTCAGCCAGTATTTTATCTGACGGAAGCAGTGGAACTGGAACCGTAAATGCCGATGGCGATCAAGATGATTATTGGCGTATTGATCTTATCAATGGAGACCGTGTATCGATTAGTGTCGATGCTACTTGGGGTGCAGGTACTGGCGATGATTGTGGCTGGTGGATTTTTGGAGATACCGACCACTGGGAAGGCAAGGTCAAATTCCGTAATTCTGCGGGAGATGAGTTGCTTGAGCGCACCATCAAGAGCGATGGTGGCCCCACCTCCGTCTCGGTAGACATTGATCCCGCCTCATCGTCTTGGGGAGGGACTGGAACTCCAAATGGTAACACTTCATGGTACATCCAAATTCGTTCATCCGGTACCGATTGCGAGGATGATTACGATTACACCATCACCGCAAACATCGACACTGATGACCGTGATCGGGACGAGGATACCTTCCCCGATGACGATGATGATTGCCCCGAAACTCCGGGTACATCCACACAGGACCGTTACGGTTGTGTTGACGGAGATGGAGACGGCTGGTCAGATTGGGGAGATGCCTTCCCCGATGAAGGTAGCCAATGGTCTGACCAAGACCAAGATGGATTCGGAGACAATCCAAATGGCGTAAACGGCGATCAATGTGCTATCGCTTGGGGCGATTCATTCGAAGATCGATATGGATGCCCTGATCGAGACAATGACGGTTGGTCGGATCCCGACAACTGGGGCGAATGGGGTCCGGTATGGACCACTGCGGACGGTGCCGATGCATTTTGGGAGGACGCTACTCAATGGTCCGACTACGACGTCGACGGATATGGCGACAACTGGGCCGATCCAGAATGGAATGATTCTCATGAAGAAATGGGCGTCGGTCAATTTGTAGAAAACGCGACAACACCTGATTTCTGTCCTCTTGATACTGGATATTCTTACCAAGACCGAATGGGTTGTCCCGATTACGATGGTGACGGCTGGTCCGCACCAAGTGGCAACTGGACTTGGGAATACGATGGTGCCGATGCCTTCGATGATGACCCCACTCAACATGCAGATCGAGACCGTGACGGTTTCGGTGACAATGCAAGCGGTGCCNACCCCGACAGTTTCCCAGACAACCCAACCCAATGGTGGGACACCGATGGTGACGGCTACGGAGACAACAATGGTGAGGGTGACTGGCAGGCAGACAACTTCACCGAAGATTCCACTCAATGGGCCGATTACGATCGAGATGGATACGGCGACAACAGCAGCGGAAACCAACCGGATTCCTGCGTAGAGCGACCTGGTTCATCGATGTACGATCGATTCGGTTGCCCAGACACAGATGGAGACGGTTACTCAAATCCAGATTTAGATTGGCCCGCTCATCCTCAAGGCTTTGCCGATGCATTCCCTGGAGGTTTGAATGCTGAATGCGGTAGTTTGTGTGCTACACAGTGGCACGATGTCGATGGGGATGGCTATGGTGACAACCAAGGTGATGGAGTCTGGCGCCCTGATTCGTGTGTGACAACCTCAGGTAGCAGTACGCGTGACCGTTGGGGATGCCCTGATACGGATCGCGACGGTTCCAGCGACCCCAACATCGAGTTGGGTTGGCTACCACACCCTGCCGGCCTTGCCGATGCTTTCCCCAATGAGCCCACACAGTGGGAAGACTCCGATGGGGACGGCTACGGTGATGAACAAGCTGGCTTTGAAGGCGACCGATGCCGAGAAACACCCGGTACCAGTAACGGTGACCGATTCGGTTGCACTGACACAGACGGTGATGGTTGGTCAGACCAAGGAGACAGATTCCCACAAGACGCCTCCCAATGGAGAGACGCGGATGGCGACGGATTTGGTGACAATCCAGAGGGCCATCAGGCCGATGAATGTCCGAATGATCTTGTGAATGCAGGTGTCTCAATCATCGATCGATTGGGCTGCCCTGACACCGATGGTGACGGCTACTCTGACGCCGACGACGAATGGTTGGCATCTCCGAATGGAGAGGCCGATGCTTTCCCGAAGAATCGTGTTCAGTGGGCCGATTCCGATGGCGATGGATTCGGTGACAACCCGATTGGAGCCATCCGTGATGACTGTCCCATCAATACAGGAACATCAACCATCGATGTTCAAGGATGTCCCGACGGCAATGGTGACGGTTATTCCGACGATTACGGTGCAGTAAGGAGTCAACTGGCATTGATGGGTTCCAACCCCACTTCGAGCTTGTTGACATTCGCTTGGCCGCTACTGGTTTTCCTTCTGACATTGTTTACGGTCCGCCTCTCTAGCAAGGAGGGGACAGCTTCGAATGTGGTCGAAGACAAACTCGTTGGTGAAGGAGGTGAATTCTGATGCAGAAGCGCATGTTCACTTTCCTCATCGTAGCCATGATGCTGCCGATGCTCTCCACGGTTGTCAGTGCTCAAGATGAGAGCCACATTTCGGTTGCTGGCTCCGGGGCCTTTGCCATCGATGAGAATTATGATGGTGACCTTGATTTGGTTCGAGTGATCGCCTCAATCGGTACAAACGCACCGACCGCAATGGTGGCGGTAGAGGTCATCGCTGACAATGGTGACATGGCCATCTCATTCTGGAACAATACCACCCTTGAATCTGGAGAGTCATTGATTATCAACACCACAATCAAGGCATGGGCGGATGGTGAATACCAGATTACATTGCGAGTGTGGGACACCGAATCGGGCTTACTCACACACGACGAGGACCTCGGCATTCACGAATTAATGGCCAGTCTATCCCCACCGTATCTCTCGATGGAACTTGAAGCAGAGGAGCCGATTTTCACAGGAGATACATGTTTGATTCATCGGGTTTCAACCGATTTAGTTGGCGCCCATTATGATGTCATGGGCACCGTATCCATTCAGGGCGTTCCTTGGTTGGTCGGAGAGTATGAAACACCGTTGGACTGCAGTCGCTGGCCTGCGGGCGACTACACCATCACCGAACACTATCGCAATGGTTTGGGGATGACGGCAACCGAAACGCTCTCTTTCAGTATTGATGTACATCCACCCCCCTCGTTCATGGTCAATCAAACGGGCAGGTCGACTGAGGCAGGTACACCTTGTGACATGGAGATTATTCCGACAGAGGACACCTCTCTGGAAGAGGTCACCATTCATTGGGACGTTGTTGAGCCGAGTCAAGACGTGACCATGTACGAAGATTTGGAAATCTTGGATTGTACCATGTGGAGTCCAGGTGTACACAAGATTCGGGCGACACTTACCAGTCCTCAGGGACGCGAAACCACTCAGGCACTCAACTTGGTTCGTTTGCCTCCGGCTCCGAACGCCAGTTTGGATGTTCTCAATGCGAGTGGAGATTCACAGTTGTGGCCGAGCATCTCTCAAGGAGATGAATACGAGCCTACACCGCTCTTCATGAACCTACCAGCGACCATTGCATTGGTCGGTGCTGGAGGGTTTGTGCTGGCTCTACTGTTGGGTCTATTTGTCGGCAAGCGAATGGGTCAAGAGCCCGAAGTCGAACGTGATATTTGGGATACCGTTGAGCATACACCGGATAGCGAAGGTTTGCCTTCATTCGTGGATGAATCAGGTGTCCATTGGAGACAACAGCCGGATGGTAGTGTCGATTGGTGGGATGCCGCAGAGCGACGCTGGGAACGATTCCAAGAGTAATCAAATCCATTCAGAGCCTGTAAATGCAGGGGGCGAATTGAAAGACGGCTTGGATTTTCGCGGTCTATGGGAATGTTTTCCAATCAGTTTCGTGACCGACTTCGAACGCTATCACATGGTGCGATTTTCCTCACCATTCTGATTCTCGCATTGATTCATCTTCGCCCTGTCGTTGAACCTTTCATCATCGCCGTGTTCATCTATTTCCTTCTCGCTCCAGGGGCCCATTGGCTCAATGATCGTGGCATGCCGTTATTCCCAGCNTATGCCCTGGTTGTGACCGGTTTGGGTGGCCTGTTTCTCTTGGTTGGAATGTGGCTGTANCAAGANATGTCGACCTTCCTCGAAGGCATTCCCGANTATTCAGACAAGCTCAATGATTTGATGGCAAAATGGGAGGGCGAGACCATTCTAGGGTTCACCATTTCATTTGAGGGATTGAGCATCTCCAGTTCACAACTGGAGAGTACGGTTCTCTCCTTGTTTGGAGAGATCAGTAGTTTTGTGAGTCTAATGTTGACCGTATTCGTCTTCCTTGTNTTCATCATCCTTGAAGCTGAAACTCTTCCCAAGCGCCTTGCAGCGGCTTACCCCTCAGACATTGAAGAGAACCTCAAAGAGATTCTAACCGACATTGGAGAAGGTGTCTATCGGTACGTGATTCTGAAAACCGCCGTCAGTTTTGGTGCCGGTGTGGTCACCGCAATCATCCTGATTGCCATGGGCATTCCGGGTTGGTTGTTATGGAGCATGCTGACGTTCTTGCTAAGTTATGTCCCGTACATCGGCAGTTTGGTTGCTCTCATCCCTCCTGCATTGCTTGGGTTCCTGCTCTTGGAACCGACATCCGCCATTCTTTTGGTCGTGCTTCTGATTGTCAAAGAACAGATTTGGGGCCAGTTTATTGAGAACAAATTGTTTGGTTCCAGTCTCGATATCTCTCCAATTGTATTGCTCTTGGTCACTGCATTCTGGTTCTGGCTTTGGGGAATCATGGGCATGATTCTGGCCGTACCCATGGCGGTCATCGTGAAAATCATTCTCAGCAATATCCCAGAAACACGTCCGATTGCGATCCTCCTTTCAGAGCGGGCTCCTCGGGCTGAAGAGGAGTAAACATGGATTGGAAAATCCCAGCAGGAATTGCGATTGCTGTTTGCCTGTTGTTCATCAATTTCTGGTGGTTAACCGCGGGTCGCAAAAAGGCCCGATTGGATCGTGATTGGGCCGCAGATAACGCCCGAATGGCAAATTTCCAGATCTCAGATGATTCCGTTACGTTGCACAATCGTCGGGACTTCACTTGGCGCTCGACTCGAGATTATGATGAGAANTGGGACAATTGGACATTTGACCCTAAGGATCTGAAAGACATCTGGTATGTCGTCGACTATTTCCACAAAATTCGTGGAATGGCCCATACGATGATTGGCTTTGAGTTCACAGACAATCGTTTTCTGATGGCCTCATTCGAGGTCCGCAGAGAGAAAGGCGAGAAATTCCACCCATGGACTGGAATGTGGAACGAGTTTGAATTGATTCTGATTTGGGCCACTGAACGTGATTTGTTGGGTGTTCGAACCAATGCGAGAGGCAACGATGTCTATCTGTATCCATGTGATGTGATTCCTGAAAAGCAAACTGCACTGTTGGAGGCGATGATGCATCGAACCAATCAGTTGGCAGAAACCCCCGAGTGGTACAACACCATTACCGCCACTTGCACCACTTCGATTACTCAGATTGTCAATCGGGTCACTCCAGGTCGAGTCCCGTTCACCTGGAGGGCTTACCTGCCAGGGTATTCACCCTGGACCGCTTGGAAGCGAGGCATTCTCACAAAGCGAGGCTCGTTCAAAGAAACCGTTGCTTCTGCGGCGATTAGTGAGAAGGCCAAGGCGTTTGGGTTGGGTGATCCTGGTACACACGATTACTCAATCAATGTGAGGAAATGACGACCACGAGGGCTCCATCGCTTTCGATTTGAATTGGACCCCCGAGTGCCACATTGTGGAGGCCGCGTGTTGAGAACGCGAGCGGTTCATCCTCCAAGGGGAATTCAACTCCGGAAATGCTGACATTGGCACAGGGTGTAAAGGCGAACAGACTCAGTTGTGTACCTTCATCCAAAACCAGTTCCAATTCGTCCAAACATCGCATGACCACATGCTCTGTCATGTGCATGCAAATTTCCAGTTCAGGGGAAGCCTCAATCAAAGCGGCAAATACCCCGAGTTGATGATCGATTTCTCCACCTTCAACGCCGACAATATCCACAACCTCTGCACCGTTTTCCGCAGCATAATTCAGGGTCTTGTCTAGGTCTGAAGCATTTTGATTGGGCAAAGATACACGTTCGATTTGAGAATCAGTGATTGAATCGAAGTCCCCTGTGGCGAGGGTGACAGGAATGTTTCGAGAAAGTGCAGCATCGGTTCCTCCATCGACACCCACAATGGTTTCACAGGCTTGAGAAAGGGGTTCCCATACGCTCGCAGGTGGCCATTCACCATCTGCACACAGTAACCATCGTGACCCTGCCATAACCTTGGCTAAAGCCAGAAGTTGAAAGGGGCTTCTAATCGGTTGTCTGAAGAACCTTGACTTCTTCGACCCTTTAGGGTCGAGTTCATGCGCAGCAGTAAACAATTCACTAGTATCCTACTTTCTCTGCTGATGATTCTCTTGCCTCTGGCAGCAACATCACCTTCATTTTTGCAAGAAGAGATTGAGTCTGGACAATATAGTGACAGTTTTTCTGGACCGACTTCAGGTTGGGGTGAATCGGCTGCGGGTTCAGAGTTTACCGATGGTGGGGCCGATTGGGAAATCACGTCGACACGTGGTGTCGATGATTGGATGGAATATTTTGTCAGCAATGACACCATTGATCATTTTGATGTTGCCATCGGACCCGATGGAACGGCCAAAGCCTGTGGACACAATTCGGCCAATGGCTCATTGGAATTCTTCACACTTTCACCCGATGGTGAGTCCACTCGTGAGACCATTGACGGGCCCTTCCCTGGAAATCAAGGCCTATACGGTCAACAATGTTCAATCATCATTGACTATCGTGGACTGGCCCGGATTGCTTACTTGTCGGGGCCTCCAGTGAATTCTCTTCATATTGCTAGAGAGAATGATTTCACGCCACTTGCCGGTGATGATTGGTTGAAGCGAACTCTGGTCAATGATGTCTCAATCCTCGATCAACCACAGATTGCAATCTACAGCAATGGTTCGATTGCCATCGCTTACAAAGAGGCGTACGGCGACATCCATTTGGTCCAATTCTTTGGTTCATGGTGGCATCATCGTGTTCTTGCTGGAACTGCTGATTCGGGCACCGATTTCGTCCTGAACATCGACGCGGATGATGTGCTTCATCTCTCGTTCTATGATTGGGCGACCCATCGTCTTGGAGTCATTTCATTGGATGGTGAACAAAGATCGTACTCTGTGGTCGACGAAGGTGTCGGAATCGGTCAACCCTTGGGCCATCACCTGGATTCATCGTCTCGCGCTCAATTGGTGTTTGGGATTGACAATGGCACCGGGTTGCGCATTGTTCGAGACTTGACGGGACGAGATAGTGGTCGAATTTCACCTGATCCTGTGTTAAATCTACAAACCAGTCAATCCACTGACTTTGGAACGGACGCAAACGCAGATGCAGATTACAATCAAGATGGATTCAGCGACTTGACTTATGGTGAACCTGGTTTTGCAAACGATACGGGTGCAGTCCACATTCACTATGGTTCAATATCAGGTTACTCTTCATCTTCGAATGTAACTCTCCTCGGTCCACACGAAGGCGCACGATTCGGAGCCTCCTTGGCGGTCGTTGGCAATTCAACGGGTACAGGGTACGACAACTTGTTGGTCGGCGCTCCACTGGCAAACAACGCTTCAGGAAATTCAACAGGTGCCGTGTACCTCTATTCGGGTTCTGCTCTCGGTTTGATTTCAAATCCAACTTGGGTTGGTACCAGTGATACCCTCGACTCTCATTTCGGTTCACGGGTTGACCATGCAGGCGACATCAATGGGGATGGATATTCAGACATGCTTGTTACAGAGCTTGGATGGTCCAATTCAGACAACGACAAGGGTCGAGTGCATGTCATTGAGGGCGGCAGTACCATTCAGGGAATTTCAACGACGATCACGGGTGATACTCCGAACGTCATCTTAGGATATGCCATTTCAGGTATCGGCGATGCCAATGGAGACGGATTTGATGACATTGCCATTGGCAGCTCAGATGATGCGACTGCGGTCTCTGGACGTGGCCAAGCTCAGATTCACCTTGGTAGTGCAAATGGAATTTCGGAGATTGCCAATACCACTTGGTCTCGAATCGATCAGTGGACGCTCTTTGGCCATTCAATCAGTGCTTTGGGCGATGTAAACGACGACGGTTACGCAGACATTGCGGTCTCGGAGTTTGGGCGATTCCAAGGTGCCGTGATTTGGATTTATCATGGCGGCGCGTCAGGATTCTCCGGTCAGGCCGATTATTCGATGACATCACAAAATAGCTGGGGATTGAACATCCAACCTGCAGGGGATATCAATGATGATGGTATCATTGATTTCCTGATTGGAGACGGTCAAGGACGGACTGAAATTTTGCAGGGTCAGCACACCGGTGATTTTGTTGATCGAAGTGCCGACCACCTATTTTTGCAAGTGTCAAATGCCAATTCCGGATTCGGCAAAATTTTGTCGGCAGGAGGAGATTCAGATCGAGATGGAGTTCACGAGTTCATCTACGCCAGTACCGAATCCGGTTCGGGTACAGGAGGAATCGGTGGTTCAGTGATCGTTATGGAAACTCGAGATTGGGAACTGACTGACATTCCAATCACACAAATGCTTGGGATTACACCGGAGATAATCACTGCCGGTTGGCATATCGAAGGCATCGATTTGTCTGTTGATGCGCAGGGTCGGACGCATTTACTATTAGACGAATATGGGAATACCTTCTATCACCTTGAGCGTCCAAATGAATTGCAAACCTCTGCGGACCCTTGGGGTGTGACTCATCTTGCTGGTAGCTATCGTGACGCAGCNATGGCGGTGAATCCTGCAGGTCAACCCATCTTTGCGGCCGATGGAATAAACCAGGCTCAAACCGCCACCATTGTCAATTTCATTCGCCCAGGAGGTGGGACTTTTGTCGAAAGTGATTCCCTATTCCCTGTGGGTGATCACTATGGCAGCATCGCGCTTCCTTCGCCGGGTCACTCAGCGATTGCACATTCTTCAACTGTCTCGAGTGGAACACAACACGTGGTGTATACCAATCAAACTGGACTCCAAGCAGGCAATACATATGCGTCTGGTTTTGAGTCTGATATTGTCGCTTCAGGCGCACACATTGAGCAAGGTATCGAGTTGTTGTTTGATTCAACTTCAACCCCACACATCGTTTGGCGGGACTCAAACCTCGATCAAATTCATCTTGCCATTCAAAATGGTTCAACATGGGATCAGTCGACATTGGCAACCGAAGCGAATGGGAGTCAATTCGGTGCAATCATGTCGCAAAATGGTAGCATTGTGTTAATGTACAGACACAACACATCCGGCTTGGTCACAGAATGGCACAATGGTACCGGAGAGGATTGGTCTTCTTCATCAATGACCGTCATCTCAAACGCCACAGAAGAAACGGGCCGGGCTGTCTTCAGACTAAATACAGATGGAAACTTAGAGATTTTGTTTGAAGACAATCAATCCATTTGGCAACACAGGTTGAATGACGATGGGGCTGTTTCAACTGGGTTTAATCTCCAAGAATCAAGCGACCAAAGCGGTAGAGCTCATTTTACTTCTAATGGAATTTTAATTCCAATTGAAGAGGAAGTCGGGGAGTGGGACGGATACTACCTGTTGGTAGATGATTCAGGCCAGTCGAACTCAATTCGAGAGGTCCGAATCTCATGTTCAAACCCCGATCTGGTTGTGATTGTCGCAGATTCTCATTCAACATTTGACAGAACGACCGATTCAACAACTTCAGAGCGATACATCTGTTCAACCAGCAATGGAATCGTCACAGATTATCTTGAACCGGGTCACCACTCCATTTCTAGAAATCCAATTCAGTTGATGGGTACATCAACTTCTGGAAATTATCCAACCACTCAATTCCCAATGGACGTTGTTGTTGAAGACAATGGGACTTGGCATCTACTGTTTTCCGTCCCCGCTTCGAACAGTGGCGACTTGTTCATTCAGCGTCGTCTCATCGACACCGATCGAGATTTCATTCCCAATCACCTCGATGAGTTGCCTAACCTAGGGGGCCAATGGGATGACGGAGATGGCGATGGTTTTGGAGACAATCCAAACGGACCGAGCGCTGACAAGTGTCCTTCTATCGAGGGTTACAGTGAGTATGGACATCATGGCTGTGGNGATATCGATGGTGATGGTTTTGCCAACTCCATTGATGATTGCGCCAATAGCGGGAAATCTTGGCGTGACTCCATCGGATGCCCAGATACGGATGGTGACGGTTGGTCCGACCCGTCGGGAGAACCCGGCTGGGATGGAGATCGNCATCCGACNAATTGGATGCAAGCGATCGATACCGATGGNGATGGCCGATACGACAATCACGGTCCAGATTGCTGTGGTCAGAACGCGGAATCAGATGAATTCCCATTAGACCCACAACAGTGGGTCGATGCAGATGGTGATGGTTGGGGTGACAATTCGAGTGCACCCACTGGAGACAAGTGTCCAGGATTTGAAGGCCACTCAATTTACGATCGAGGCGGATGCCTCGACAGTGATGGTGACGGCTGGTCCGATCCAGAACCACCCACATCATCTAGACCATACGGGTGGACTTACAACGCCACCCGATGTTACAATTCATGGGTTGATGATGAGGGCAATACTCGTGCAGCAGGAGAACACTGTGCGGATTTGTATCCGTGGGCAGAAGATGACACCTCCTCGGAAAACATCTGTGGTGACCGTTGTGATGAGCAATGGGGTGACCGTGATGGTGATGGATATGGTGACAACAATTCACAGGGAGCTTGGAACCGCGATGCCTTCCCACTTGACCCCACACAATATGAGGACAGTGATGAAGATGGATATGGAGACAATCCAGATGGCAACAATGCGGACGATTGTCCAAATATTTGGGGCAATTCAACTGTAGACAAGAAGGGATGTACAGATTCTGATGGTGACGGTCATTCCAATCTGTACACTTACGATATCAGTTCTGAGACGGGACTTCGAGAAAATGAGCAAGGAGACGCGCTTCCGGATGACCCACAGCAGTGGAGAGATCAAGACGGAGATGGCTTCGGTGAGAATCCATTCGGTGATTGGGACCGCTGTCCAGAGGTTGCAGGTGCTTTGCTTGGCGTCCCCGGTCCGGGGTGCCCAATGCCTGTTGGCGATGAGGATGGGGACAATGTTGCTGATGAGGACGACCTTTGCCCAGATTCACCAGAAGGGGAGAGCGTCAATTCAGATGGCTGCGCACCATCCCAATTGGATACCGATCAAGACACAGTGACTGATGATATCGATATTTGTCCGAATACACCACTCGGTGAACTGGTCAATGAAGTCGGTTGTTCAATGTCGCAAACCGACATCGATTCCGATGGTGATGGAGTCAACGATGTCGATGAAAATGCCGACCCGCTTGACTTGTGTGCAAATACAGTTCCAGAGGATTACGACGATGTCGATGAAAACGGATGTGCTCCTTCTCAGCGAGACACTGATGGAGATGGTGTCACCGATGATTTGGATCTATGTCCTGATACGACACCGGGTGCAACTGTCACCTCGGATGGTTGTATTGTCGTTGGTGCTGATACCGATAATGATGGGTTCGAAGATGCCATGGATGACTTCCCCTCTGAACCGACACAGTGGCAAGATTCTGATGGGGATGGATTTGGAGACAATTGGGCCGATGGCTCGTGGAATGCAACCCGTGAAGGTACAGTCGGCCAATGGTTCGCCAATGCGTCAAATCCAGATTCCTGCCCTGAAGAATCAGGTACATCTGACAACTCTGCATGGGCGGGGACCGGCACCGAAGTAATCCTGGGTTGTGCGGACTCCGATGGAGATGGTTGGGCCAATTCAATTGATTGGGACCAAGATGAACCCACGCAATGGATAGACGCTGATGACGATGGATTCGGTGACAACCGTTCGGGTACAATGGGAGATCAGTGCATTGGTCAACCCGGAATAGCAGATGTAGACGAGGATGGTCCTCACGAAAATGGGTGTCCAGCACCCGATGAGGACAATGATGGGGTGTTCAATAACTTGGATCAATGCCAAGGCACGATTACAAACTCTACCGTGAATGCCGAAGGTTGTGCTGCCTACCAACTGGATACCGATGATGATGGGGTCTCTGACGATGTCGATCAATGTCCAGGGACTCCCGCTGATGATTGGAACATTGTCGACCGAGATACGGGATGTACGCCTGCCCAGCTTGAAGATGATGAGGAGTCATCAGTGAGTGGTTTGATGCAATATGTCGGAATTGGATTGGGTGTCATCTTCGGCCTTCTACTCATCATATTGGTCATCCGTCGGATTCGAGGAGGTCAAATCGATTGGGACGACGATGACGATGATTTCTACGACGATGATGATGAAGATGATAATTGGAGTCCATTCAGTGGGGTCTCAACATCCGCATCTCCAGCGCCTACTCGTTCATTCTCTACGCCTCAAAGCAGCGCCGCCCCGTCACAGACTCCGCGCGGTCCTCCTTCCCGCGCTCCCATGGCAGCCAATAGCCGAGGTCCGACCACACAGAGTCGTGGGCCACCGAAGCGTTCGCAAGCCTCCTCAGCGCCTCCAACCTCCTCACGCCCCAGCGGCCCCTCCAGAACGACCCGTCGGCCTGGTGNAGGAATGCGTCCGAGTGGTCCCGCAAAACCAGCCGTGACAGAACCAGAGAAGCCCGTTCGAAAGACACGTCGTACAGCAAGTGCTGAAACATCGCCTCAACCGGGTGTGCGAAAGACTCGCAAAACCAGTACAGGTTCCACCTCAGATACTGCCCCTCGTACTCGCAAGGCTCGCCGTACCGCAACTGAACCGAAACAATCGCGTAGACGCCGCTCCAGTACATCGTTTGATGATCTGTTCGGTGCTGATGAAAAATCCGATTTTGATGCTGCGGTTGCTGCTGCCAAGGAGCGCCTCATCGTGGGTGATTCAGAACAGAGTGTTCTTGCACGTTTGCAATCCGAAGGTTGGAATGTCAAGCAATCAAAGTTCATACTCGGTCAATCCAAGCCCTGAACCTTGAACTTGCATACGCCGTCGTAGACGGCGTCAACCTATTCAACGGTCCGCGTTCCGCGAGGTANAGGCGGACGGCATGGCTGATGAGGAACTCGAAGGCGCCATTCTCCCCCAAGGAATTGAGGTTGACGAAACCTCGGCTTACTTCGGAATCACTGATTCAAGCGAACTGATCAACCGATTGGCAGAAACAGATCGTTTGAACGGCCTGGGCGAGTTCCTATCCATTACCAGCGATTTGTTGCTCAAACAGGCCAATTTCGATTTTGATACCGCCGCCTCTCGCTTGCAAGTAGAAGCCGGCGAAATTTATTGGCTGCTTTCGGGTCCTTTCGGACTCCTATCTTGGACTGACCCGATTCGAAATTTCATGGGCATGGAGGACTCAATGGGCAACCCCGGAGGCCCAGACCCAGGATTGGCCACAACCGAAAAAGATGCACTCAATGCATTCAACGACCCCTTTCGTTTGCTGAAAATGCTAGCCATCGGACACACTTGTGGTGGATTGCAAGAATTGGATCAATACTTGGCGAATTTTGAGGCTTGGATGCAAGATGTACCTGCAAACAAAGTTCGTTTCTTGGCTCTGCATCAACAAATCAGCAGTGTCCTACGAGAGTCGAATTCAGGCGGGGATGTATCCAGTTTGTCTTCACTGACTGGAGGTCCGGTGACCAAGGCCGCGGTTGAAACCCCCACGGGGATGGCATCAGTCCAAGCCAAACCCGAACCGGAGCCTGAACCCGAGCCNGANCCCGATCCGGTGCCTGAACCCGAGCCCGAGCCTGAGCCCGAACCGGAGCCCGAACCGCTGCCTGAACCCGAGCCCGAGCCCGAGCCTGAACCGGAGCCTGAACCCGAGCCCGAGCCGGTGCCTGAGCCGGAAATCAGCCTGGCTTCTGCTTTTGATGCACCCCTTTCTCAGCAAGAAGTTCGAGAGGCCTTTGATGAGATGGATGCCAACAGCGATGGCGTGATTTCCGAAGATGAGTTCCGATCCTCTCCTATGGTTGCAAAATTACCTGAACCCGTGCAAAAAGAGATGTTTGAGCGGATTGATACGAACAAAGATGAGGTCTTACAGTACGAAGAATTCAGTGCTGCAGCTGAACATAAACCGAGCGCACCGTTCCTCGCTCCCAAACGAGCCCCAGTGGTTCAACCGGTTCGAAGTCCGATCCAGCAACCTCAGTCGTCTCCGGTCGCCCCGGTTCCGGCTCCTGCCCCAATGCCTAGTCCAGTCCCGCAACCGGCTCAAACCGCGCAACCTGCAAGCAGCGGTCGCCACCGATCTGGTGTACCGGGTGTTCACCATGTATTGCAAACGGGAATTTATTGTGGAAGTTGCAACATTGCAGTCGAACATCATTGGAGACATTGCCCCATTTGTGGCTCTCGACTTTGATTAGATTCGGATGTCGCCATCATCCAACAATTCGACGTCTCCAATCCGAACGGTTGGATTCTTGATTACTCCAGTCACATGGATTCCACAGATTGAGTTTCCACCGAGAGTTGTGTTGTCTCCAAAAGCAAAGTAGCAAGTTCCCTGGACCTTTTCATCTTCGAGTACATTGCCTACGAGACGGGCCCGAGGATTCATGCCAAATCCAAACTCTGCCACAGTCCAGACATTTGCTTGTTGGTTTGGTTTGAGTTTTCGACTGGCTTCGACAAACATTGCCTTGACATCATCACTGCCTTCGCCGGTGATTTTGGTGACCATTCCAGCCTCGATTTTGAACGTCAGTGGTTCATCAACTACAGCTGCATCCCATGCACCATCGATGACGATTTTTCCATCCATCGTCCCTTCCTTTGGCATGGCGAAGATTTTGCCAGCAGGCAGGTTGGTGACTTGACCCGGGCGATTGCAAATACCATTGTCACCCAGTTCCCATCGTTTGTTGATTTCAAATTTGACCGAGGTTCCATTTTCGGTTGAGACTTCGACTTTCCGTTGGCGTTTCAGTGATTTTCCCAACTGTGCGATAGCAGACTGCATGGCGTTGAAATCCGTCGTCATTCCGCCCTCCGTGAACATCTTCATGGTAATTCCCGGCATGGTCGCGATTCGCGTCCCTTCTCGACAGGCTTGCATGCGCGCACGGGTGTGCGTAAGTGAATACCGTGTTGGTGCCAAAACCACATCTTGTTTTCGCATAAGGTCAGCCACAGGTGCCGGAGGTTCGTCACCGTGGCGATGAGTACTGGGCATCATCACCAACAGTACTCGATCGGAAATTCGGGCCGCCGCTTCGTACAATGCTTGGCCGATGGTCGATGTATGTGGGTCGGTCACGACTAGAACGTTTTCTTTCCGCTGAAGTTGCATACACTCTTTGCACACGGTATCCGCAGCTTTGACGAGGGCTTCTTCAACGACTGAATCCGATGCTTCCTCAATGTGAAGGTCATCAAAATCCTCGCTTTTTGTCACTTACTCACCACGTCCGCGCATTAGCGCGGAGCACGGCCATAACCATCAAACCTTGTCCGACACCAATGTCAATCACTGAACCAACTTGTCTAATAAGGGGATGACATTCCCTCGGCTCATGAAATCTGGAATGCGAGTCTCTG
>PBPV01000026.1 GCA_002724815.1 Methanobacteriota archaeon
CATCTCGACAAATGCAAAATTGGATGTTAAAGCAACCGCGGATGTTGAGCCCCAATCCAATTTCTTTTGTCCACTCATGCACCTTTGTAAGTATTTCATCACTTACGTTTTGAGTCGGGATAAAGCATGTTGAATCACCACTGTGAATCCCAGCTTCTTCCAAGTGTTCCATGACCGCACCGACCAAAACATCCTCGCCATCACAAACCGCATCGACGTCCAACTCAATGGCTCCACCCAGATACTCATCCACCAGCAGGGGTTTGTCAGGGGCGATGTATGCATCCGACATGTAAGTCTCAAGCTGAGCATCATCGGTTAGAATCTCCATGCCCCGACCCCCAAGAACATACGATGGACGAACCAGGACAGGATATCCAATTTCCGCGACCGCGGCTCGAATCGAATCCGGGGTTTTGCCGGTACGACCTTCTGGCAAACGAATGATACTGCGTTTGCCGAATGCCTCGAAGCGTTCTCGATCACTGGCCTCATCCACTGCATCGGGCGAAGTTCCCAGCATCGAACAAGTGAGACCCTGTTCACTCAGATGCTCCATTCGAGAATCAAGTGGCAAGGCCAAATTGATGGCGGTTTGACCACCAAACTGCAGTAGAATACCATCTGCACCTTCGCGTAGGAGAATTTCAGAGACGCATTCAGTGGTGAGAGGATCGAAGTACAGACGATCCGATGTATCGAAATCCGTGCTGACAGTTTCGGGATTGTTGTTGACCAGAATCGCTTCATGACCTGCCTCACGAATCGCTTGTACTGCATGGACCGCACCATAATCGAACTCAATGCCTTGTCCGATTCGAATCGGGCCTGAACCGATGACGACCAATCGGCGACGATCGGCCTTCTTTTCAGAGGGGACATGATCAACACCGTTCGGCGCACATCCACCTTCGTAGGTCGCGTAGTAGTAGGGCGTGACTGCCGCGAACTCAGCGGCGCAAGAATCCACCATTCGGAACCTTGGATGGATGGCCAATTCGTGACGACGCTTCATGACATCAATTTCAGTTCGACCTTCGGGTAGACGAGACCAACCTGATGCAGGGAAACCAGAGAGGGCATCCGCGATGTGGGCATCGGTGAATCCAAGGCCCTTCCAGTGACGCATTTGCTCTTCTGATATCTCGCTCGCATCGCAATTGGCAGCGACAATTTCAGCTTCCACATCTGCGATTTTCTTGAATCGATGCAGGAACCACCGAGTAATGTTGCCTGTACCCTCACGAACTTCCTCGATTCCCATCCCACGGCGGAAGGCTTCCACCAAAGCACCCATTCTTCGATCGGTTGGAACTTTGAGCCAGGTGGCCAGAACTTCTTCGGATAGCGGCTCATGGGCGCGCTCATCCATCGATTCCCCGTCGCTGGCATCTGCTTCAGTCAGGGGCCGAGGGTGAGGTTGACCGTATTCCAGAGAAGCCACTGCTTTGAGGAAGGCCTCCTCGAAGTTGCGACCAATCGCCATCACTTCCCCTGTTGATTTCATACTGGTACCAAGGGTTCTGTCCGCGGTTCGGAACTTGTCGAATGGCCAGCGAGGGATCTTGACAACTGCATAATCGAGAGTTGGCTCAAAGGCAGCAGTGGTCCCCTCACCAGTGATGGGGTTGGGCAACTCATCCAGAGTGTATCCGACTGCAATCAATGCCGCCATTCGAGCAATTGGGTATCCGGTTGCCTTGGAAGCTAGAGCCGAAGAACGAGATACGCGAGGGTTGACCTCAATGACACGATATTCACCGGTGTCTTGATTCACCGTAAACTGAACATTGCAACCTCCCTTAATGTCGAGGCGGCGTATGAGTCGAAGTGCAGCATCTCGGAGACCTTGATGATCACGATCAGAAAGAGTCTGAGCAGGTGCGACAACGACGGACTCCCCAGTGTGAACACCCATCGGGTCGATGTTTTCCATGGTGCAAACAATGGTGCAATTGTCGTTGGCATCTCGCATGACTTCGTATTCAAATTCCTGCCATCCCAAGATGCTCTCTTCAATCAAAACCTGTCCGATTTGCGAATGCAGGATTCCTTGACTGGCGATTTCCACCAACTCGCCGGTATTCCAAGCCGTACCTCCACCCAGCCCACCGAGAGTAAATGCAGGACGAATCAAAATCGGGAATTTCCCCAATTCTTCAGCCGCAGCAAGGACCTCATCAATTGAGTTGCAAGCCATGGCTTGTGAAATTGGAAGGTCAATCTCCTCACAGACTTGATTGAACAAGTCACGATCTTCAGCTTCGTCGATGGATTGCAGATTGCAGCCAATCAATTCAACACCGAGTTCAGCCAATGCTCCACTGTGGGCCAAGTTGCTCGCAATATTGAGAGCGGTTTGACCACCCATCCCTGCCAAGAGTGCATCGGGCTTTTCGATTTCCAAAATTCGCTTTACGACATCAGGTAGCAAAGGTTCAATGTAGATACGATCGGCCATCTCTGGATCATTTTGAATGGTTGCTGGATTGGAATTGACCAGTACGACTTCGTATCCATCGGCACGCAAGGCCCGGCAGGCTTGAGAACCTGAGAAATCGAACTCGGCCGCTTGACCGATGCGAATCGGACCGCTGCCGAGAATCATGACTTTGTGAATATCATCGCGTCTTGGCATCGGCCTTCACCTCCATGTGTTCTTCGACCAACTTCGCGAATCGATCAAACAAGGGATTTGCATCGTGTGGACCAGGGCAGGCCTCTGGGTGGTATTGAATCGTGAATGCGGGGCGGCCCTTGACATCCAATCCTTCTACAGTTCGATCGTTGGCATTGATGAAGCGAACTTCTACATCACATCCAGTCAAACTTTCAACTTCACCGGAATTGGCACCAGAGGGGTGTGGCGCAAGCATGCCTTTGACAGGATCCTCCACTGCGAAACCATGATTTTGACTGGTGATGCTCACCTTGCGTGTTTGCAAATCGAGTACAGGTTGATTCCCTCCTCGATGACCGTATCGTAGTTTGTAGGTGCGAAGGCCACTGGCCAAACCCATGAGTTGGTGTCCCAAGCAAATGCCCATGACTGGCATGCCAGACTTGGTCGCCTTGGCCAAAGTATGTCGAGCATCGGTTGCTTTGCCTGGATGTGCAGGGTCGCCCGGACCATTACTGCAGAACAGAGCATCAATGTTGTATTTCTCGCACAATTCATCCCAATCGATGTCAGGAGGACACCACAAGACTTCGAAGCGAGAACAGAGTTCTCTGAGAATATTGTATTTGATTCCACAATCCAAGGCTGCGACTCGGGGTAGTGGATTGCCATCTTCATCGGTCGCACCTTCATTGAGGAATACCGCGTCATCGCGACTGACCTCGTCTGCGAGATCGTCCAAATCAGGAGATTTCATGTTCTTCAGAATCTCAGCCATTTCTGCTTCTTTCTCAATGGGACCAAAGATGCTCAAAATCACACCGTATTCACGGACGCGGCGAGTCACAGAACGGGTGTCGATTCCTGAAATTCCGGGGACACCATGAGCGAGCAGAAGGTCGTGAACCGTGCCGATACAATGGCGGTGATCAGGTTCCATCATCAACTCACGGCAGACCACTCCACGGGGCCAAACTCCAGCCGATTCTGAAATCCCAGGTGCAATCCCATAGTTGCCGAGTAGGGGCCAAGTGAATGTGAGTACTTGTCCAGCGAAGGAAGGGTCCGTGAGAGATTCCTGGTAACCCGTCATGTTCGTAGTGAACACCAACTCGCCCTCAGCAATCGTCGCTGCACCAAACAAATCACCCTCATGTCGTGAACCGTCTGCGAGGAGTAAAACGCCACGCCCCGAAGCCTCAGGGTGGTTTTGGGCAGGTGCACCCGGCAAGAGAAAGTCAGCCGCATCACGCGCGATGAAGGCTTTCGAAACACCAGATTGGCCGGAACCGGGAGAGAAGCCCCCTGTCACCGTCACCTTCGCACCCTAATGCTGTCCCTGAAATCCGGTTATAATCATTGACTCGTGTCAGAATCTTCCTCATGGTCGATGACAACCTTTCCAGAGGGGTGTGGTTTGACCTCTAAACGGGCCCCGGGAAATTGCTCAGAGCCTGCCACACCACCCATCAATTCAGACAGGAATAGGGCCAGTGCAGCAACCTCTGAATGGGGTTGATGACCTACAGCAATGTTGTAGTTGGCCAATTTGTAAATCTCACCGGGAACCTTTGCCCCACCGACGACAACTGCAATCGGTGCATCGGTTGGAATCTTGGGAGTGGTTGACTCAAAATCTTCTCCATACATTGTCAAATGAACGATTTGCCCGCCTTGCTTTGCAAAATGTCGCAGGTAGCCCAGAGGTTTGCCATGATGCTCCGCAGTGAATTGACCCCCGAAGGTTTCAGTCACATCTGCCAATGTCTCGAGCACCTTCTCGTCATCGTCTCCACAAAGGACAAAGTGACTGGCACCCATCGCTCTTGCAGTCAAACCGAGGTGACTTGTGATTCGCTTGTCACGTTGCTGTCGATGGCCAAGACGGACCACCGTAATTTCGGGTCGCACGGAATCAAGCCAAGAGGTCGGCTTCTTCAGCCTGTCCCTCGGTGCCGGACTCACCCAAGAGCGAGACATCAATCATGCCGATCTCCAACAAATCATGAACCCAACGAAGCAAGAGGGAATCAATGAACATGGCCGCACTGTAGTATACCATTACACCGAGAACGATGAGCCGAGCAGAATGGACGAGCATGATTGCAGGTGCACTACCAAAGGCCAAGTGACCAATCGGTTCAATGGCCATGAACAGGGCGAGAATCAACATGGCACCTGCCGCAAATCCGGGCCAAGGTTGGCGTCGCTCACGTGAGAGCTTCATCAGTGCAGTTGCACCAAAGACCAACATCGGCACAACCGCAGCCACCCATTTGTAGTTCATACTGAAAATTAGAGACAGTGTGGCATCTTCTGAACCCAACTGAGACCCGAATACGGAGATGGTGAGCCACCAACACAATGCGACCAACATCAGCAATATTCCTGAGGCCACCGCTTTTTCAAAGACCATCTTGCCCACTTCGCGCCGAACGTGTAGGATGGCGTCGGGCCGGTCGAAATCGCTCGTATCGAATCGCTCCTCGAGAATGGAATCTGCCAGTTCCAAAGCCTCACGACTGGGAATGCTAGGTTCACCGGAGGCCGAACCATGAACGGAACCGTCGGCATCCTCGACTGGCACGAGTGCCATGCTTTCGGAATCACCTTCGGTCACCACGGGGACCAACGCCCTCTCCACACATCATAAACCATGCCGTTCCAACGGAGGCCTACATGGGCGACTTGCGACCCTTTCTCCGCCGCCGTCCGGATGGGCGTTGCCGCTTGATGGGCATCCTGAATGTCACCCCTGACTCCTTTCATGCCGACTCCAGAGTCGATCTTGATTCTGCGGTAGAGAGGGCCATGGAAATGTGGTCACATGGCGCAGACTGGGTCGATATCGGTGGAGAATCCACTCGACCCGGAGCCGAACCCGTCGATCCCCAAGAAGAGATGCAACGAGTGATTCCGGTCATCAAAGCCATTCGTAAGGCCAACCCCTCTGGATTGATTTCGATTGACACCCGCAGATTCGAAGTCGCCCGTGCCGCCCTTGAGGCCGGCGCAAACATGGTCAACGACGTCAGCGGTTTGCGAGACCCAGAAATGGCAGATGTCATCCTGGAACAGGGTTGTGCCGTTTGTGTCATGCACATGCAAGGGGAACCCGGCAATATGCAACAAAATCCAGAATACGATGATGTTCACAAAGAGGTCTATGATTCGCTCAACGAAACCGCTGCAGCATTGGTTGAAGGTGGGCATGAACCGGGACTCATTTGCTTGGATCCAGGCATTGGTTTTGGCAAGTCATTGACGCATAATCTAGAACTCTTACATTCTCGCAGTGATTCAAACTATAGCATATTGTGGGGNGTTAGTCGAAAATCGATGTTTGGTCAACTCTTGGGTAGAACCGACACTTCGGAACGATTGTCGGGGACGCTCGCTGTGGCAGCCCACGCCATGCTGGAAGGCGTTGACATCTTACGTGTGCATGATGTGCAAGCTCACGCTGATTTGCTCACCACCTTGGCGACATTGCGACCGGAGGTCGACGCTTGACGACCATTGATATCGATGAGAATCTCCGTTTGCTCGGAACCGCTCACATTTCGAAAACCAGTGCTGAAGCCGCTCGAACAGCGGTTGCAGAATTTGATCCAGATATCGTGGCTGTCGAATTGTGTAAAGGTCGATTGGATGCATTGACTCAACCTGATAAATTTGACAATGAGACGCTTGGAAAGGTGCTAAGAGAAGGAAAAGCTCCTCTGGTATTGTTCCAATCAATGCTCGCCATCGAGCAGCGAAAAATGGGCTTAGAAGAAGGTGAAGTGCCCGGAACAGATCTCCTGGCAGCGATTCAAGCCGCTGCTGAAGCAGACAAGGAAGTGGCCCTCGTTGACCGTGACATTCAGACTACATTGCGTCGGGCCTGGCGGAAGATGCGCTTCAGTGAAAAGCGAAAGGTACTGATGGCAGTTCTGTTTGAGGAAGAGGCCACAGGTGACGAAGTTAGCGTCGATGAACTGCTAGAGAATACCGATTTGATTACACAGTTGATGGATGAATTGCGAGAGGTTGCACCNGCAGCGGGAGAGGTACTGATCGATGAGCGAGATGAATTTCTCGCCGCCAGCATCCAAAGACTTCGTTCAAGAGGGAAAGTATTGGCCGTGATTGGGGCNGGACACTTGGAAGGTGTGGCGAATCATCTGCGTGGAAACCAAGAACCCGACAAGGAACGAATGCGTGAACTGAATTTTATCGCCCCTCCGAATCCTGCCTGGAAGGTTGCCAAGTGGGGCATTCCTGCACTCATGCTGGGGCTATTCGCTTGGTTTGCTTCCCAAGGCGATATGGCTGCATTGAAGGATGCTGCCGCGACTTGGTTGGCCCTGAATGCTGCGCTGGCAGCGTTAGGGGCCCTCATTGCTCGAGGTCATCCTTTGGCGATTTTGACCGCTGCGATAGCCAGCCCCATCACCTCGCTGAATCCGACGCTTGCAGCCGGTTGGTTTGCTGGATTGGTGCAACTTAAAGTGGCGGCTCCTTCAACAAAAGACCTGCAGAATTTCTTGCGCTTGGACCAACTCTCCTTGTTTTGGAAGAACAAAGTCGGTCGTGTCTTACTTGTGACCGCTCTCGCCAATCTAGGTTCAACTGCCGGCGCTTGGATTGCAGGCAGTGCAATCTTGGGTAGCCTGTTCTGATCAATCCTCAGAATCGAATCGCTGTAGAGTCGCACTCAGTGAAGAGATCTCCTTGCGAATTTCNTCTTTCTGTCTTGAACCGAGTGTAGCATCCTTGAGCTGTTCTTCCAANTCCTCGAGAAGTGATTTGAGGGCATCTCGCTCCTCTCGNTAGAACTTCTCGTCCTTGGACATCTGAATGCGAGCCGCCTTCTGACGTGCTTTCTTCCGCTTCTTTGCTGCATCCGTTGAGCCTGTAGGGACTTCGGGCAGCTCGATTGATGTCGGGAATGGAATCTCAATGCCTTCCTGAGCAAATCGCTCAAACACCCGCTGATGAATCCAGTCTTTGGCGGGCCACTCATCGGAGTAATTGTCAATCCAAGCATAGATTCTGAAATCAATTGAGTACTCCCCTAGGTTGACAAACAGAACTCGCGGTGCGGGTTCATCAACAGTGTACGGACAATCTCTGGCAATGTCAATGAGCACCTGCTTTACATGCGGTGGTTCCTCACCGTAAGCAGCACCGACATCGATCAGGAGGTTGATTCGACGAGGTTGACCGTCGCCTCCACCACGAGCCATGTTGCGNATTTTCGCCGACACCAGGGTGTTGTTTGGAATGATGATCAACTCTTCAGCGTAGGTCAACAACTTGGTTGACAAGATACCTGTCGAGACAACTCGACCTTCAATCCCCTCAACCTCAATCCGATCACCAACATCAAAGGGACTGTCCATGGCGAGCATGAATGAGTTCAGAATATTTCCAATCGTGTGCTGTAGAGACAAACCGATNATCAATGANAACAAAGCGAAGGATGCCANGATTCCNGTAATTTCAATGCTCAATTCTGCAAGAATGGCGTTGATACCAATCAGCCAAATNACAATTCGAACAATGATNCTGACGAAGTGATTTCCTCCGGTAACCGAAACACCGCCTTTCTTGTTGCTGTTCATGAGCGCCATCAGTGGGGGTGTGGCAATCTTGACGGTTGTCGTCAACATCATGGTCAACAGCAAAATGTAGAGGGAATTCAGGAGTGGGAAGATCGATGTCAGAAGATCTGGATTGACCCACAGCAATGAGACATTCACACAAATTGCAATGAAGAAAATGTTGATTTTGGACTCCAAGGCAATGTACAGATCGTTGTCCCAACCCACATCGGTATCGTTCACCAACTCAGCAATTTTTCGAAGGACAAACCGTCTCAAAGCATAGACTGCAAGAAAACTGAGACCAATGCAAATCAGGAGTTGGAAATACCAATCCAACCCATTCAAGGTGTCAATTCCCAACTGAATTGAATCCGCAATATTCACCACTCAAATCACTCCTTATTTTCGTGTAATTTCTTTGCTTGTTGAGCCCACTTGTCTCTTCGAACACGGCCACGGAAGAACTCGATCGCTACGTTCACTTGTTCTTCAATTTCCGGAGTCATCTTGGAAATCTGAAGGAATGTGTAAATTCCCAAAGCGTTCAACTTGTCTTCAATGAAAGGTCCAACACCCTTGATTCTCTGTAGATCATCGCTGGCAGTTACAGTTGCAGCGGCCGCGAAGCCTCTCTTCAAGCCCTTGACACCCGTCAATGCGGTTGCAGTCTTTCCGGTCCACGAGATGTTCATGCCACCTTCGTCGTCCTGAACCCATGCTGAACCCGTTTCATCGAATTCAGAAGTGTCGCCAATGGAAATTTCCTTTGCACCCTTTTCTACCGGCTTGGATATGACTCTTGTAATCGCGACACCTAGGGTCTGGAAATCGATGAATTCTGCCTTGGCTGCAACGCGAGCAAGTTCGGCTTCCTTCTTGGAAAGCCCTTCCATCTTTTGCTCCATTTCAGCCATCTTGGCGGCCATCTTTTCTTCCATCTCAGCCAAGCGTTGNTCCGCATCTCTTTGAGCCAGGGCTGCGGCTTCTTTGCTGGCCTGTCGCTCTGCGGCCTCTCGTTCCTTGGCGACTTCCTCCTTGGCCTTCAACTCGGCTTCTGCCTTGGCTTTGGCTTCAGCTTCAATTCGGGCTTTGGTCTCTGCCTCCACACGGAGTTTTTCTTCAACTTCGGCTCGCATCTTCTTCTCTTTCTCGGCTTCTTTTGCAGCCTCTGCCTTGGCCTCTGCCTTGGCTTCTTCTCGAATTCGGGCCTCTTCGGCCTTGCGAGTTTCTGCTTCGGCCTTTTCACGAGCCTTTCGATCAGAATCTGATTCCTTGGTTTGGACATTCCACTGGAAGTAAACAGAGGATACACCGCACTTGATGAGTCCCTCGTATTCATTGCCAATTTCGGAGCCGTAGGCTAGACTGTCATCGAACATCAATCGGAATTGGATGGACCCATTGCCTTCACCATCATCATCGTGAACCTCGATGGAATCCATTCGGAATCGACCTTCATTTTGACGGTTGTTCATGTCATTGAACCGGATGATGCTGCCTGCATCGAGATTGTCGATGGTAATCAGTTCCTTGCTCTCGGCCAATGATCCAATGGCAATGCCCTCAACGGGTTCGAGCATGAATGGATCCTCACGCGTACCGACACCGAAGACGAACACCGGCTTGGAAGTCGTATGCTCTGGCTCTGCATCTCGGAAATTGCGAATCAGTGTCATGACCGATTTGTCACTCCCTCGTAGCAATACGAGGAGGAGTAACAGAAGCAGGAGCAGGAGGATACAGCATGCGGTCCAACTGAGGTATTGACTCGTAGCTGAGTTGGAATCATCGGGTGAATCATCCGTGTCGCCTTCCGTTTCTGAATCATCATTGACATCGCAGATGCCGTTATCATTGGCATCGACCGGTGTGCTTGAAGCATTCAGTGGTTCAGTTCCACAGTCAATCTCAACGGTGTCATTCCATCCATCATCGTCGTCATCCATGTCTTCAACAAGGGTTCCAAAGTATGGAGAATACAGGATGTTATCCGGATCCCCATCGCCATCTGTATCGGTGTGAGCACCAGAGTCGAATGGATATGCGTCATCTACATCAGGTGAGCCATCGTTGTCATCGTCATCATCCAAGATATCACACGATTGGTCTGCATCGTTGTCATCAGGCACGCTAGTCGAATCCATCGGGTCTGTACCACAGGCATTCTCTAGGCCATCAGCCCAGCCATCACCATCGGTATCAGATTCAAGAGCATCACAGACGCCGTTGCCATCCAAGTCTGATGGAGTGTCATTGGCATCCTCAGGGTCAGACATACAGGTGGCTTCCTCTTCATCGGTGAAGCCATCATCATCATCGTCTTCATCAATCGAGTTGCACAACTCATCGCTATCTGTGTCCTGTGGTGTACTGGATTCATCCATTCCATCATTCGAACATAGGTCTTCCATTTCGTCAGACCAACCATCGTTGTCATCGTCTTCATCATAGATGTCTGGCAAACCATCCAGGTCATTGTCAGTCAGTACTGACACCATGATGGTATAGGTTGCACTGTTTTCTGAATTGTTGGCCCAAACCGTGTACAGGGTGGGGTCTAGGAGTTCAGTGGGCGTTCCTGAGATGACACCCGTATGCGTTGTTGAACGCGCAGGGCTGACACCATCGAAGTTCAATCCCAATGGCAATGCAGGGCTAATCTCCCATGTGTCGATGTCTCCACCTGCAGCGTAAGGGACGAAGTCAAGCATGGTGACATTGAGTGACAGCTCAAGCACGGCGGATGGATAGACCATCAGAATCATTGAACCATTATCGTCATCCATGCTGTCACAAATGCCATCGTTGTCTGAATCGAAAGGTCTGCTGTTTGGATCACTGGCATCGGTTTCACATTGCACTTCGTAATCATCGTACCAACCGTCACCATCTGAATCAGGATCTGATTCATCGGGAATCCCGTCGCCATCCAAATCGGGCAGGATGACAATGGTCAGGGTGGTTGATGAATTGGCATCCAAATCAAATCCTTGAGCGAAGACCGTGTAAGTCTCCATGTCCGTCAATGTCGTGGGCGTTCCCCAAATGGTTCCGTTTGCCGTTCCGAACTCTAGACCGTCTGGCAAATCAGGAGTAATCGACCAGGTAATCGGCACGGCCCCAAGTGAGGACGGGTAGACGGTCAAGATTGGATGATCAATGGCCAAACGCTGCTCATCGTAGGGATAGAATACGTACATTCCAGTCCCGTTGACGGCTATAGAGATGGTTACATTGGCGCTGCCGCCCGAGTTGTTAGCCCAAATGGTATAGTTGGCCGCAGGCGTATTCCCAACGGGAATTCCTGAGATGATTCCCTCCTCATCCAAGGTCAAACCATAGGGCAAATCAGGTGAGACCTCCCAAGTCTCGACCATGCCACCCAAGTTGGTTGGCACCAATGGAGTGATCGGAGCCTCCTTGGGGAATTCATATTCTGTATCCGAATACGAAATTACAGGAAGTGGTTCCACTACAGTCAGCGTGAATTCTGAGCCTTCGTTGCAAAGCCCCCAACTGTTGCAAGACTTCAGAGTAAAGACTGCAGTCGTCATGTTCCCTGTTGGCGTACCCGAAAGAACACCCGTGACAGGGTCCAAGGTCACACCTGCAGGTAGTGCAGGTTCAGCTACAAACGATGCCACATATTGCGGTGTGGCAATCGTCGGAGTCACTGTGACAATCGCATCTCCACGAGTGATCGTCTGAGTCATGTTGTCATCCCAAGTGACAGTTGGAGCCTCGGGTGCAATTCCAAAGGTGATGTTGACCGAAAGGGTTCGAGTCACCGGTGAAGTGATGGTCGCATTCAGCATGTAGGTTGCATTCGCAACCATTTGATTGGGCGTTCCGACGAGACGTCCTGTGTTTGAATCTAAACTCAATCCAGATGGTGGGCTTGGATACAAGGTCCAACTGGCGTAGCTTCCACATGACATCGTGGCATAACCACTGCAAGCCGCACCCATGGCAGGCAAGTAGACATTCGAATTATTTCCAATCAGGGTGTGATTCGCAGCATGGTCCGCAGAACCGAACATTCGTAACAAATACGTCGAAGACGGTGTGGATTGACCATTGCTACTGTAAGTATTCAATAGGGTGTTCTTGCCCCATTGAGTGCCCCTCAGATTTGCAATGAAATACGGTTGGCCAAAGTGATCGGCCCCCATATCAGAGACGGAACCATACGATGACCCCCCGTATGATCCAGTGTAGTATGCCAAATCACCATCGTCTGAAAGACCAAACATCCTCCAAAGAGACGGGGAGTTTTCAGTATCGATGAGGATATTGACCATTCCATCGCCATCCACTGTAGAATACATGCTTCCGCTCGTTGTTTGTGAGCCCCAAGAATCGCCCAACATTTGAGCCCAATGTTGAGAACCATCCGTACCCAATCGCATGGCTGCGACGTAATACTGATTCTCGATGTCTAGACTGGTACCATCCATGTTCAGTGTACAACCACTGCCGCAGTAACTGTTAAACTGGGCTGTCGCAAACAGCATGCTTCCATCACTCAAGGTTTCCAAGATTGCATTGTCGGTGTTTGCACCCATCGAATAGGACGATTGAGTGATATTCTTCGCCCATTGCCAATTTCCTGAAGCATCCACATGGGCAAGATACCGATAAGTGTTCGAATTGTGTGAGATTTGATTCCCATCGAAATCCAATCCATAAGTTGTCGAACCGGCGATTGTGGCTGAACCGTCAGGGTGCGATACGACCTTGACGTTGCTATTCTCTGCGCCACAGCTACTGTAAGAGTGCGCACCCTGAGCCCAAGCGCCATTTCCATTGCCATCCAACCGAACAACAAATGGACGATGGTAGCTGAGACAGCTCGTACCCAAATCTAAATCCATGCCGGCGAAGGTGATATTGTTTCCATAGCTTTGTGTATATGCTCTACCCGAAATCGTAACGTTGCCGTTGGAATCTACGACCATGTCGGTCGAGATAACCACTGGGCTGTTGGTAGTGCGGGTTCCAGATGAAGTAGTCACCCAAAGCAAATTCCCACTTGAATCCAATTTCATGACCATGGAATCATAATAATTCACTGTGCTGACGTATTCTTCCACGTTCATGGCCTTGATTTCAACGTCACAGTTTGAACTGTATGCAAGGCCATAGAAATTCACCAGAACGTATGCATTGCCCTGAGAATCACTCATCATTTCTCGAACTTGACCGTTGCAAAGTTGTGCAGAAACNACCCAATCCCAAGTTCCANCCAAGCCGCGCTTGGCAACGAAAACATCGTCAGAATCTACAGCATATCCGTTCACCCAATGGGTGTTTGAACCCGTCTTGAATTGTGTATTCGATTGGGCCGAGACCGAGGTTGAGTATCGGTTGGCATAGTACATGTTACCTGAGGCATCAAATGCCAATTGGTTGTCATATCCAATCTGATCCCGATGGTATGGCAACAGTTCGTATCCACTGAACAATGGAGATTCAGCCAGAATCTGAATGGTGATGGTTACAGACCAGGGATCATTGCTTGAAGTGGTAGAGATGGTGTATGTCGCCCCTGTGATATCCGATTCTTGGGGTGTTCCCGAAATCTCACCCGTCAATGTGTTGAGGGTGAGGCCCGAGGGCAAGGCAGGAGTAATCGAGACCGAATTGGGTACAAGGCCCGTCATATCCGGTACCACACTTGAGGTCGAACCGATCTCAAATTGGATCAGACCATCGCCATAATCCAAGGTGGCTTGGTCCAACACATCGCAAATGCCGTCATTGTCCGCATCACCGGGTACTTGATTGGCATCCAAGTCTTGCATGAATCCTCCAAGATAGTGAATCATTGAGTTACCGAATGTACTGCTGGTGCCTTCGTACGAATGGATGAATGGATCATCGTTGGCATCTAAAGTGAGAGCGACCGATTCATAGCGAAGATGCTGGGTGCCCGTTCGCACGACCTCATGAACCCAATTTCCACCAACCTGATGGGTGTGGAACAATGTCTTGTTGGTATAGTCCAACCAAGCAAAATGCGGCACCCCTGAACTGTTTAGAACCATCTCGACTGCTGCGTTGGTGTTCTGGTTTGGACGACTGTCGGTGAAACCTGTAGACCAGGAAGTGCCACCGTTGCTGCTGTATCTGTAAATCAGTTCTGAATTGTGCACAAAAACAACATGAATGGTGCCTGAGGAATCGATTTTCATTTCTGAAAACTTTGGATCCATCATATAGCTATGGCCACTCCAAATNTAGTTTGGAGTGGTGCTCCATGATGTACCGTCGTGAGTCCAGTGATAGAGCCCACCTAAATTGCTGGAATAGGCAATGAAATGGAGGTCTCCACTGCCATCAATTTCAATTTGGGCATAGGTCGGGCTTGCAGAGGATGGGTCTGAAAATGTACCCGTGTTTCCATCCTGATCTTTCCAATCGATGTGATCGTAATCGAATGCGTAAACTATACCATCGGATGAAATGGTCATATCAGATGCATACGAGCTCCCTGTTGTAGTGCTGATGAATTGAGAGGGCNTACCAAATGATGTTGATGTCACGGACTGTCTGTAGACACCATATTGCAAGGATGAATAGGCGTAACCATCGTAAATTTCCAACTCAGCTGATGGGTTCCAATAATTGCTAGTGCTGGAAACAACATGACTGTAGACATTGTTATTGCCGAGATTTGCTGGGTCGGTGTAAGACCACAGGGTTGGATAACCAGAGCTGTATTGTTGTGGAGAACCGAGCATCCGCAGTCCATATTCATCAATCACCAAATCGACGGGTATATTGTATCGAGGCAGCGACCAGTAACTTGATGATGTTCCAGTGGCAAATGAAGACCAAGCATTGCGGGGTTCGCACATGGTTTCATCCACATCACTCCAACCATCGTTGTCATCATCGGTATCGACCAAGTTGCACACCCAATCGCCATCGGTATCGACGGGAACGGAAGAAGACGAGAGTGGATTGGTTTGACACGCGGTCTCGTTGACATCCCACCAGTTGTCGTTGTCATCGTCAATGTCCTCAACCAGTGAGGTCAAACAATTGGAGAGAACCGAGTTGGGCATCCCATCGCCATCGCTGTCCAAATGAGCACACTGATCGACGGGGAAATCATCGTCACCATCCAGGTAACCATCGTTGTCATCATCCGTATCCCACAGATTGATGGTGCCATCTGCATCAGTATCATCATCTCTCAACCAAAGATTGGTATCAGGCAAATTGTCACCCATTTCATTGGGGTTGTCTCCTCTTTGAGTGGTATCACCATGGCCCAATTGTCCGTAGTTGTTCTGACCCCAACATCGAACTTGGCCATCTTCTCGAATCGCACACATCGATTGGCTCCCCAATGCTGCAGATTCAACAAAATCACCGATATCAGTGACTTGCAAGTTGGAACCCATCTCATGAGTTGAATCAATTTGATTTGTATTGCCAATTCCCAACTGCCCATAGCCATTGTAACCCCAACAGCGTAGATGACCATCCTCCATCAAACCGCATGAGAATGAGTAGTCAGTCGAAGTGGTAGACGAATAGTGATGACCGCTTGGTTGATTGGTGTAAATCTGATTGACGGTTAATCCTCCGAGCAAAGCGTAAGGCAATCCATCACCAACTTCTGAAGAGGAATCACCTTGATTGGAAGTTGAACCATAGCCCAATTGCCCATATCCACCATAACCCCAACACTTGACGTTGCCATCATCCAAGATGGCACACGAATATTGTGTTGATGCTGAAATTTGTATGGGGGCTCGGTCTGACCCCAAGTCAAGATAGGCCAAATTCGTACCCATATCAGTAGATGAATCACCCCAAATCATCGTAGAATACGAACCTGTGAGTAAGGTCCCATAGTTCGAATACTGATAACCCCAGCATTTGGAGAGACCGTTCTCAAGAACTGCGCAAGTGTGCACGTAACCAGCGGAAATATCGGTCGCCCGCAAATCATCTCCAAAATTAACAGCCACAAGGTTGGCACCCATGTGATTGCTGGATGTACCGATATAGTACGAACTGGTACCTGCGCCCAAACGCCCAGAATTGTAATTCAATCCCCAGCACTTGACCTCGCCCGTATCCATCAGCGCGCAGGTGTGATGGGAACCTGCGGCAAGTTTGATGGCCACACCATCCAAGTCTGTGAACGCCAGATAATCTCCCATGTCATTGGATTGGTGTCCTTGCTGAGAGGAATTCCCTTGACCCAATTGGCCGTAGTCATTGCGACCCCAGCACTTGACACTGCCATCAGAAATCAGAGCGCAGGTGTGTTCGGAACCTGCAACGATTTGAGTTGCAGTGAGATTGGTACCGAGGTTGGTAAATGCCAAAGATTCACCCATGTCATTGGATTGGTGTCCTTGTTGAGAGTTATTCTCTTGACCCAATTGCCCATAGTTATTGTAACCCCAACACTTGACCAAACCCTGAACTGAAAGTGCACAGTAGTGATTCGTACCTGCCGCAATTTGAGCCGGTCGGAAGAAGGCGATTTCCAAGTCATTGGAGGAAGCTTGAGGAGTAATTTCAGTTCCTGAACCGGAGCCGGTGGNNACCGCAGCCAAGGGACCATAATCGTCCCCATAGGANGCATCGTTTCCTAATGCACCTTGTGAACCGTCACCCCAACAATAGACGCGAGTGGTGCCTGAATTCTCAAACAAAGCACAGGTGCTTTCGCCACCCTCGCTGGTTTCGATCTCAATGGCGGTCCAACCATTGGGATCCTCAACACCCAGGGGTATAACCGAGGATGCGGGGGTACTCGTGCCCAGTCCCAATTGTCCGTGGGCATTGTCACCCCAACAGTACGCTTCTTGAGCTACGATTCCACAAGCGTGTCCACTGCCCACACTGATCGACGTGTGAGCATCACCAGAGGAGCCCATCGTCACGCGAGTTCCGTTCACAGATGAACTGGAATTGCCGAGCTGGTTGCCACCCCAGCAAATCGATTCTGTGAGTTCTGGATTGAATCCACAGGTGGTATATTCTCCTGCACTGATTCCACCGAATTCCAAATTCGAAGTGGTTGCATAATGGCTTCCAACTCCGGCGAGGTCCACCAAAACGGGCGAACTGCTGTTGGTCGCGGTGGTTGTGCTACTGCCAAGTGTCATGCTTGAGGTTCCACCATTGTAACCCCAGCAGTAGACTGCATTGGCAGTATTTCTTGCACAGGTGTGTCGAGAACCCGTTGCGAGTTCTTCGATGAATCCAACTGAACTTGGCATTTCAAGCAGCAATGGGGTCGAGGACTGGCCTCCAGATTGAAGGGTCACACCTGTATCAATGCTGATGTTGTCGACCCAAACCGTATCTTCAGCATTACTGGTACTTCCATCTTTTCCATACCCCCAAGTGAAGGTGTGGGCACCTGCAGAGTACGATGTGTTGTAATTCTGCCAAGCATTGACACCGGACCAGCGAGCATCGTAGGATGAACTTCGTGTGCAAGTTGGATTGTCGATGCAGAAGTAGAGATAGTCGTAATTGGATTCAGTGATGGTCCGATAATCAAAACTAATATTTCCACCGTTGGTCAACAAAGTGATCGAGATTTTCGTATCGGAACCGTGAGCATGGTTGTTGCTCTTGTACGATGCAGAACCATCCGTGGAAGTCGATGAATCCGCCGACCAACTCGGGGTCCCGCTACTCACCCATTCACTGCTCGGTGTCGATTCCCAACTCTCCGTAAACCCTGCATTGGTAACGGCAACCAAACTTTCTCCCGTTTGGGAGTCAGCACCATTGCCCCAGCAGTACACATCTCCACTCTGTGTGGTGATGCAAGTATGGCTGGAACCTGCTGAGACCGAAAGGGCACGGACGCCTGCTGGCAACTGAGCCATAGAAGGTAAGGAACTACTTACTGTGGTCCCAATCCCCAATTGGCCATCCGAGTTTGAACCCCAACAGTAGACATCTCCATCGTGACCAACCGCACATGTGTGGTCTTGTCCCGCATCGATATCAATCGCCTCAAAGTCAGCGGGGAGGTCCACAGAGACCGCCCAAGCGGACTTGGCTGCAGTTGTACTGGAATCACCCAACTGGTCCAAGTCGTTCTTGCCCCAGCAAGATACGGAGGAATCCGCAAGGATGGCACAAGCGTGATCTTCACCCACAGTGATGACACTCGACTCTCCAACCCTTGGGAGATCGTTCTTTGAATCGAAGCGGTCACAAATTCCGTCACGATCAAAGTCGGCTGGAACACTGCTTGCATCGAATCGATCGGTTTGACATCGGATTTCATCCATGCCCGTCCAACCATCGCCATCTCCGTCAATGTTGATGCCAGTACCTGCATATCCAATCTTGTTGAAGACATACAGGTCATCCGGTGCACCATTGATCTCGAGATGTGAAGACACCCAGAGGCGGCCCGATTCGTGTACGGCAACTGAAAGATGAGATGAACCGAAATTGAAGATCTGGTCTGAGTCCCAGGTTCCATCAATCAGACGATAGACCATGGTGGTGGAACCGTGGCTGGCAGCCACGATGGGAACCATGTCTGCATCGACAGTCAGGTCGAACGCATCGGTTGTCGAACTGCTCACCACTTGATCGGCCCAGTTTGAGGCGGTCAAACATGAGGCATGACAGACCGCATAGGTCAAGCCCGAAGTTGTGTAGTACAACATGTGGATTGAACCATTCAACCCCACAGCGATTGCACTGTGTCCAGAGGTCACTGAATCGACATTGACATCCGAATAACTTGAGCCAGAATAAACCCCATAGTCAACATCATTGCCATTTGTGGACGCAAAGAGAATGTCTCCACTCACATCGATATCTGAATCCCAAGAACTTGCACTGCTGTCTATTGCATAAGTGGAAAGAGATGTACCGTCAAACACAATCTCTGCTTTCTCGGCAACCGAGCCGGATACTTGAGT
>PBPV01000027.1 GCA_002724815.1 Methanobacteriota archaeon
CTCGATTGACCTCTCAAACCGCTTAAGGGCAAGAGGCTGTTCCGGCCGAATATGGCCGGCTTTTCGGACCGCGCATTGGCGATTCAGCCTACAGGTGTGCGGAAAATGTTCGATATGGCTGGGGATGATGTCATTTCCTTTGGCCTTGGTGAGCCTGATTTCCAACCCCCTCTTGTTGCTATCAATGCATTCCACAATGCCATGTTGAACGGACACAACAAGTACACTACAACAGCAGGATTGCCCGCATTGCGCAAAAGAATCGCCGAAATCTGGACTTCTCGCTGTCCCGGTTTGGATGAATCCAACGTTTGCATGACCATGAGTGGTACTAACGCCTTGCTGAACATTTTTGCCACATTGGTCAATCCTGGGCAAAACGTATTGCTTCCTGAACCGTATTTCCCACTCTACGGTCCGGATGTCGAACTTTGGGGTGGCGAGACTCGATTCTATGAGTGCTCGTTTGAAAACGAGTTTGTCCCAACCATCGAGCATCTTGAAACCCTCGTCGATGAGAATACATCTGCCATTTTGTACAATTTCCCTTCAAATCCAACCGGGGCAACCATCACTGCAGAACAAAGAGATGAGTTGCTTGCCTTCGCACAACGACACGATCTCTGGCTGATTACAGACGAAGTTTACGATCGCATTGTCTTCAATGGAGAACATGTTTCCTTCGTGGGCTGCGACGATGAGAGAGTCATTCTGATCAATTCATTCTCGAAAACCTATGCAATGACTGGTTGGAGAATTGGATATATTTTGTCAGCCAATCGTGAAGCCATCGGTCAAATGATCAAAATCCAATACTACATCACGGCCTGCTCGAATGATGCCATGCAATACGCCGTTTTAGCAGCCATTGATCAAGCCGATGATTACCCCGATGAAATGTGCGCAGAGTTCCAAGCACGCAGGGATCTGATTTGCTCTCGGTTGAATGCCATGCAAGGTGTTCAATGCCATGTTCCCGAAGGTGCATTCTACGTTTTCCCCAAGGTCGATGTTCCGGGGATGAGTAGTGAAGAAATCGCGATTGAATTGCTAAAGGGTGGCGTTTTGTGTTCTCCCGGTTCGGCATTTGGTCCATCCGGCGAAGGGCACCTACGATTTGCCTACACCATTTCAAGAGAAGATATTGCACGCGGAATGGACAAAGTCGAATCAGTCCTCAAGAGACTCCAAGGTCCAGCTTAGGTGTTGACATGTCTCTAACTGCGGATGTCATCCGTTTGGTTGTCGGTATGCTGGTTGGCATGGTATTGCCACGTCTCCCTCTTCTGTTTTTCACTCGCTTTCTGAGCATGGAGCGCGAACTCCCTCCTCATCCCGATTCGGTGCCAATCTCAGTCCCACTGATTCAGCGTCTACTGCTCATGAGACGGGTTCACCTGATGTGTTGGATTACCGCCCTCCTTCCTCTCGGGTTGGGGCTGTGGATCTTGCAAAACTCACCCGAACCATTCGCGCTTGGTATGGTGGCAGGCGTTTCTTGGTTCGCCATTACGCGAGTGGTGCCCGAGGACATTGAACAAGGCCTGGGTATTCTCCCTCTTTCCATGATCAAATCGGTGAACAATTTGCGCGAACCCGAAGCGGATTGTTGTGGGAATCCAGAGTTATACTGGGAGGTGCGCGCCGTTCGATGCAAACAATGCCGCCATGTCGCCATGGATTTGCCTCGTCCCGATTTGGGAAGGATGCGTTCTGATGGTCGATTGAAGGGGTCTCTCCGTGTTCTGTTAACGGATGGGCGCTCTGTTTTCCCGACTGGAGTTACCTCAGTCCTCTCCGAGAGTGCCGAGTTGCTCAGCCAGGTCGCTGAAGAGGAATGATTCGTCATTTTCCTCGTTCCCCTCAGTGATTTCTTCTTCGTCGATTTCGTGCACATCGGTACCTGTGCCTTGAGAAGTTTCTCCGGGCGCTGGCAATGCCTCGAAATCATCCTCATCCTCGTCATCATCCATTTTTACCCAATCTTTCTCATTGCCGATAAACCACTTGGGGGGATCTTGTTCACCACCACCCAACACAGCCATGGTGGTAAAAATCGCCATCGGCAATAGAGAAAGGGCCACGAGCAAATCAAGGAAACTGGATTCGGGAATGACCACATTGTCAACTGGAAGTACAGCTTCGAGAATGCCTCTCTCAATTTCAACATCTTGCCACCTGTAATCGAGTCCGAGACCTTGGAATGCGAGAGAAACAATTGTTCGTTCTACAATCCAAAGAAGGAGGACCGGAAACAGCCACCCCAGTTTGGTCCGATCCACAAGTATCCGTCTTGCGACGGCAGCGACTCCGACGACCTTTGAAGCAATTTTTGGATAGACTCGCAATCCGATGACCAATCCGATCAGGTAGACGAGCAGCGCCAATTCCAGAAGCCTTCGTTCCTGCAGCCATTCGCTGGGGACAAAGCGCAGTACAAGCAATGGGAGCATGATCAGAACGATTTGCAGTGGAGCCGCAAGCAGCTGCAGGCCTCCATGAACCTCCAATAGAGGCCGGTTGTTTAATCGAACTTCTTGGTACACAATTCGGGTCACCTTTCCATACGGGGATTGTGTCAACACAAATCTTGAACGATCGACCAAATCGGCATCACGCAATCTGCGTGTCATTCGCAAGAATGCCAACCATCCACCGGCATCTGCAACACGTGTTGGCATGTATCCTCCCACAGCCAAGCCTAAGACGAGTGAAATGATGCCGTACATGACGGCGGCGCTGATAATCCATGGAAATAATTCAATCTGAAATGAGAACGTCCAAGTGTCCCAATCCATGTCCAAAATGTATGTTGCCGTAAAGGCCAGAATCGGTGCAACGAAGACCTGGACGCCGACGATAATCGTTAGCCACATCCGTTCAATCAACGTACTTCGATTTAGGGACAACAGGGGGGTTCGGGTACTTTGATGTCAAGAGTGTGTCGGCCAAACAAGGGGTTCTCAACACGATTCTTTACGAGAAAAATTTCCGCCGTAGTGGTTACCCTGTCGTAGACAGGGTTCAACCAACCTTAAGACCGGCACACGATTGGCGGAATTGTTGATTGCGATGAAGAATGGCCAAACCACCTTGATGCTACTCGTCCTCTGCCTAGCTTCCTTGGCGCCCATGATGGCTCCCCAAGAGGCGCTGAGTTCAGCAACCAATGAGCAAGATACCTCAGGTCGCGCTGCTGTGGATTTCACAGTCATTGATGTCTCAGTGGGCAATACGACGACACCCGCTGAAACCTGGGATCAACCGGACGGTACATCGTTGGATTACATGCTTCGAGGCGTTCGCTACGAGGTCAAAATCACATTCAAGAACGCCGGAACCGGTTCGTTTGCCCGCGACTCCATCGGCACGCTCGACGCTGTTCATCCAATCGGTTTTGTCATGGAAAGTTGGACCTTCAATCTCACCGGACAGCAAGGCAGCATGCAGGGCGGACAACAGCGACAAATGATTGTTGAATGGACCCCGGAAGCGGCTCACAGTATCCTCGATGACGATGGTCATCTGCACGGTGGAGTTATTTTCCGTGGAACCATTACCTCAACCATCACAGGCCTTGAAGATGGCAGCTTAGACAACAACGTCTACGATGAATCTGTACCGATTGCACTTTGGCATGATACCATGGAAGGCACTTACGCTGCAAACACACCGATTTGGGTGCCCATTTCGTACACGGATCGAACCGCTGGCGGAAGCGGGATTTACGGCGGAGGTTCAGATTGGCAAACCGACAATTCATCTGCAGCCGAGGGTGTTTCTCATTGGCGAATTTCTGATCCAGATGGCGGCAATTATGCTTCCAACACAGTGGACATGCTGAAGTGGGGTTGGATTCCAACCCAGGGTACCTGTGCCGACCCAGGACATGGTCTTGGATACGGCAGTATTGACTCGGATGTGGAGGCACTGTATGGTGTCCCGTTCTGCTGGCTCAATCTACTCGATTCAGATTATCGATCCGTTCACTGGTCGACCCAAGCTTGGGGAACCATGGGTTCAGGTGATGAGATGGCCATGGAAGCACTTCGAGGAATGAGTACGGTCAAGGAACTGAACATGACTCAAGCCGGTGTTTCTGCCGTAGAGAACGATTGGACACATGTGGTCTGGAACATGACTGACGTGCACAATGACAATGCCTACACCTTGTCGTACACCAAGCATGCGGACAACACGGGTGCCAACACTGGAATGCGAATTGATGATTTCATTCTCTTTGCCGTTGAAGTTGTCGACGAATACACCGTGTCTCTAGATTGCGATGACCCGCTACCCAACGCCTATGTGGTCATCCCAGCCGATCCCAACCCCCCATCTCTGTATTGTCACCTCACCAACAATGGATACAGAGAAGTGAATCTCAATCTCTTCACTGAAGTCTCCAATACGTCTTGGATGAACATCTTCCCTCTAAGAATCGACAGTGACAATATGTTGGATCACGACAATTACGTGTCATTGAACCCGTTGGATGGAGAAACCACGACTGCATTTTGGGTCAATCTGACCGTGCCTGAGGGAGCCAACGTTGAGACTCTGAATTGGACTGTGACCATTTCGGATCAAGTCAATTCCCAAGTGATGAAACACATGACGCTCCCAGTGTCCATTTCTTCATCATACTCTGTCCGATTAGATCAGGTCAGTCCGTCTTATCCGGCTCTGACTCTAGAGCCTGGGGCGACGGGAGACATTCTGATGAAAGTCAAGAACACTGGAAATCAAATGGCAGATTGGACCATGGGTGCCTACTTCGACAGTATGATGTGGGGCGCATCGAACTTGGCTTGGTTTGAAGATTGGGATGAAGATGGGAATCTGACTCCACTCACTCAAATGCAACTTGCGAAAGGTGAAGAAAGGGTGGTCACGGCTCGATTTACGGCTCCTGCTCAAAACGAACCCGGCATGGTTGAAATCTCTCTACTGGTACAGGGTGTGGCTCCAGTCAATGCTCAATCTGTCGAGAAGATTTTCATTGAGATTCCAGTCATACAATCGGCGACCGTTACACCTGATTCCTCTTCGATGACCGCACTCGCCGATGGCAACAAACGCACAATGTCCATCACTGTGCGAAATGATGGAAATGCCGCTGAAATTTTCGATCTCTCAGTCTCTGCGGATTGGCGAATTGGGGCGACACTCGCCACAGCGGTGACCGAACCGATTGAACCGTTTGGTCAAGAGGTTGAAATCATGGTCATCATGGACATGCCTCAAGGATTGACACCGGAATATTATCCAATCACTGTCACAGCAACTTCTCAGACGGACTCAACTTACACCGCTAGCGGACAATACACCCTTGAAGTTCCGACAACTTACATTGTGGAAGTTGAGGACAAAGACCTGTCGGGGCAGTCATTTTCAGCCGGTGCTGAGTCTCGGACCATGAAATTTGAGATATTCAATCATGGGAATGCAATGGATGCATTCAACATTGATTTGGCCATGGATACAGGAGTGATGGCCGAGTTCTACGAAGGGGTTTCAGACGGTCGAACAGTCTTCATTCCACCTCAAACCTCGACGAACGTTACCATCAGTTACAGCTTCGATGATGGGGTTCAAGGCAACAAACAACTGACAATGACGGCGACCAGTGTCAACGGCCTTGAGAATGGTCAGACCGTATCTTCCTCCGGTGAAGCCAATTTCCAGGTGGGTACCTTAGGGTGGATTCGTCTTGAGGCAGGGCCTGTGGTTCACATCACTGAACCGGGTCCACATCTGATTTCTGTAACAGTACACAATCAGCACCCGTCTTCAATCCAAGACATTCGCCTGAGCGTTTCAACCGATGAAGATGCAGTTTGGAACACACGGTATGTACGTGTGATTTCTGATGATCAGCAATTCGAATTGCCACCGGATCAAATCCGCATCATCAACATCGAAGTATTCCTAACCGCAGAAAACTTGGCGAATTTTGCAGATGATACGATGGTTTTCACAGCAACTCTGATGGTTGAGGCTACTGATGACAATGCCCAAATTTCAATGCAATTCAGTGCGGACAAATATGTCGCTGAAGAATCGAGTAGCGATGGAGGTGGCTTTGGTGCCTTGGCAGCAAACGTCGCCACTTGGGTTGCAGGAATCCTCGTTATCCTGGCCTTGGGCGTCGTTCTCGTACGTATCTTAGTCTCTACAGAACATGAAGATGAAATCTCATCATTGGGAGCAGCAGGATATGAATCCAATATCGGTTTGCCAGAGGCGCCAACCTTGCCCGAGGCACCCACTTTGCCTAGTGCCGATACCACTGCCAATTCGATGTATGGTGGCACTCAGGAGTTGTTTGCACAACCCGTGATGGCAACGCCCCCTCCTCCAAGTCAGCCCGAGCCCGCAGTGGCTCCTGCACCTGCCCCCGCTCCTCAAGCGGGCCCCCCTGTCCCTGAATCTGGCCTACCAGAAGGTTGGACCATGGAGCAATGGCAGCATTACGGTGAGGAGTATTTGCGACGCCAGGGTGGCGCTTAATCGGTCACGGCGCCTTTATCAATGACTCCTGAGTCGGCAAGTCGCCCCGTAGGGGCGTAAACAGGTGGAATAGCCAATGTATGGTGGACAACAACCAATCTTCATTCTCAAAGAAGGAACGAATCGAACCCGTGGAAAGAGTGCGCAAAGCAACAACATCGCCGCTGCAAAGGCTGTTGCAGATGCGGTACGGACAACTCTAGGACCCAAGGGCATGGACAAAATGCTCGTCGACAGTATGGGCGACGTTGTCATCACCAATGACGGCGCTACCATTCTCAAGGAAATGGACATCGAGCACCCAGCTGCCAAGATGATTATTGAAGTGGCCAAAACCCAGGAGCAGCATTGTTTCGATGGTACCACCAGTGCGGTTGTCATCGCAGGCGAACTGCTGAAGCGCAGTGAAGATCTCATCGAGCAGAACGTTCATCCAACCGTCATTTGTGAAGGGTTCCGCTTGGCATCTGACAAAGCTGTAGAGCTCTTGGATGGTCACTCGATTGATGCAGACACTTCGACGTTACATGAGGTTGCAAAGACTGCACTGACCGGCAAATCCGCCGGTGCTGTCAAAGCCTTCCTTGCAGACATCTGCGTCGATGCAGTCCAAGCCGTCGCTCGGGAAGACGATGGAGAAGTCATCGTCGATCTTGATGACGTCAAGGTCGAAAAGAAGCAAGGTGGTTCAATCAAGGACAGTACGCTTGTTGATGGGATCATCCTCGACAAAGAGCGAGTTCACAGCGGCATGCCGCGAAGTGTCACAGATGCGAAAATAGCTCTCATCAATTCAGCCATCGAAGTCAAGAAGACTGAGGTTGATGCAAAGATTCAGATTACAGATCCAACAATGTTGGCGCAATTCTTGGAAGAGGAAGAGAACTACTTGCGGGGTCTAGTGGACAAGATTCAGGCCGCAGGTGCCAATGTTGTCATTTGCCAGAAGGGCATTGATGACCTTGCTCAGCACTACATGTCCAAGGCGGGTCTGTTCGCAGTACGTCGTGCCAAGAAATCCGACATGGAAGCATTGGCCAAGGCAACCAGTGGTCGAATTGTCACCAACATCGATGACCTCGGTGCAGACGATTTAGGTCATGCTGCTAAGGTCGATGAGCGCAAGATTGGTGAATCGGATATGGTCTTCGTCACAGGATGTTCTGATGCGAAGAGTGTCAGCGTCCTGCTTCGTGGTGGGACTGAGCATGTTGTCGATGAAATTCGACGCGCCTTTGACGATGCCATCGGTGTGGTTAGCGTTGCTCGTGAAGATGGTGCAGTTTTGACAGGCGGAGGTTCAGTCCTCGCCTCTCTATCTCGTGATTTGCGTGCCTATGCTGAAGGAATCGGTGGCCGTGAACAAATGGCCATTGAGGCGTTTGCTGGTGCACTTGAAGTGATTCCACGAACATTGGCTGAAAACGCGGGCCTAGATCCTGTCAACACCATCATTGAAGTTCGCAAGGCTCACGCAGAAGGCAAATCTTCCTACGGAGTCAACGTGTTTGAGGGCGGCGTGATGGACATGCGTGTTGCAAACGTTTTGGAACCAGTTCGTGTCGTTGAGCAAGCCATTCAATCAGCGACAGAAACGGCCGTCATGATTCTCAGAATCGATGATGTCATTTCGAGTCGAGCAGGTGGCGGTGGCATGCCAGACATGGGCGGAATGGACATGGGCGGCATGGGCTTCTAAGGCCATCAATCCGACACTTGCTTCAAATGGCGCAGTGAGCGACATTTCTCCTTGCCGACAAGCATAGATTGAAGAGTCGAGTTTGGGTGGCGCAACCATCAGCCCATAGGGCTGAGTGGTGAATCCGATGAGTACAGTCACCAAAGTTTGGATTGATGAAGGTTGTATCACCTGTGATGCTTGTGAAAACATCGTCCCCGAAGTATTCAGTGTCCAAGACGATACTTGTGTGATCGTCGATGGTGTGAACCCCAGCGAATGGGCCGACGATATCATCGAAGCCGCTGAGGGTTGCCCAGTTGATGTGATCATGTACGAAGTCTCTGGTGGAGCTGAAGAGCCCGCAGAGGCCGAAGCACCGCAAGTCGAGGAAGCACCTGCCGTACAAGCCGCACCCCCAGTCGCCGTCGCTGGTGACGGAGAACTTGATGGTTTGATGGCAGGAGATCGAGATTTGCACATTCTGTTCGGAAGTCAATCCGGTAATGCAGAGGGATTGTGTGCATTGATTGCCAAGCGGGCTGCAGATTACGGTTTGGTTGGACACGTTCACGACATGGATGGATTTGACCTTGGTAGTTTGTCAGGGATGAAGCGAGTCCTAATCGCATGTTCAACATGGGGCGAAGGTGAACAACCCGACAATGCTGAGGCGTTGTTCCAAGCAGCCTCAGGTGCTGGGAAAATCCTCTCCAACACGCATTTCTCTGTCTGCGCTTTGGGCGACACAGGTTACGAATTCTTCTGCCAGTCTGGAAAAGAATGGGATGAAGTTCTCGAAACCATGGGTGGGACCCGAATTTTCGATCGCGTCGACTGCGATGTCGACTACGACGCACCCGCCGCCACATGGATGCTTGAAGCCCTGTCCCGAATCGCTTGTGTCGATGACAGCGGAACATTCAACGAAGAATTGGTTGAACAAATGGCGCAGTACGCTGCAGGTGATGCTGCATCTGGAGCCAGTGGAGACGTTGCAACGGTTGTCATGCCGGAAATTCAACTCGAAGTCACCGTATTCCGTTACGATGCAGATTCTGGTGAACAGGGCCTTGACACTTGGGCTTGCAAAGTTCCGGGTCATTACAGTGTGATGGATTTACTACGTTCACTGAAAGCCACACAAGACGGCTCACTCACCTTCCGTGACGGTGCAGAAAATGATCCAACTACCGGAGTTTGCATCAACGGTCGCCTCGTCCTACCTGGCTTGACTCGTCTTTGCGATGTTGTCCGTGACAAGGGCGCTGGTGCTATATTGCGCATTGAGCCGGTAGCAGCATACNATGTCATTCGTGACTTGGTGGTCGACTACTCCTCGTTTGACAAACATCGAGCAAACAGCAAGCCTTGGTTCGTGAGTGGACATCGAGAAGGCAGTTACGTTGGAAAAGTCGTCATGGGNACCATGGATGCTGTTGTTGCCTCAGAACTNCANAAGAGCAATGANATTGTCAGCCCACAATTGCTCCATGCAGCAAGCGATGCAACCCCACACAATCGGGCTTACATTGGCCCAGCCATGATTACACATTTGTGGAATCGTTCGTGCGACCCTCGTATTTCAGATAAATCACGTACGGCCATTATCGAATCCTTGGCTGCCGCAAACGGCGTCAAAGCTGAAACCGATCTCGCTAGTATTCACCGGCAAGGCACTATGGGTGCGAATGCGGCAAAATCAGTGCTTGAAGCCAAGACNGCNGTCCTCGCACACGACGGCTACAACGGTCGCCATGGGAAACACGTGTGGTGGTACACATGGTCGATCAAGAGCAGCGGAAAGGTCAATGAGACCACGCTCTATAGAACTGTACTGGGTCCAATTGGATTGTTGAGTAACGCTCTTTCTGGAGTCTCCGCTCGAATGATTGGTGGATTTACTCGAACCGGACGACCCATGTTCAATGAGATGCTTGGGATGGTTGCTCCTCCCGCAGGAATTGGGAAAATGCCGAAGCAATTCAATTCAGCCGTCACCAATCATCACGAGGTTGTTTCAATCTTCAACGAAATGGATGGTCGATTCTAATGGCGCTTCGATATGCATACCACCCTGGAAACGTTGCACATAGCAACGCCATTGAGGTCGCAGACACCATGCCTGCAGCAGCAGAATCATTGGGCATCGAATTGGTCGATCTTGACGGTGCCACAAGTTGTGGTGCTGGCATCATCCGTCAAGCCAATGCAGACTTGCAAGTGGTACTGAACGCACGCACAATGGCTCAAGCCGAGGCACTCGGTCTTGACATCATCACGCCTTGTGCAACCACGGCCGCCACTTTGCATGANGATTTGACTTCTCTACGCAATGACAGCAAATTGATGGCCAAGACGAATGATATTCTTGAGAGAAATTGNGGTCTGACCTTGACAGGTGAAGTCAATGTTCATCACTTGCTGCATGTCATCGTTGATGAAATCGGCATNGAGAAACTAGCTGAATCGGTCAAGAACCCCTTTGGCTTCAGGATTGCTGGATACTATGGCCCCAATATGCAACAAGAGGGTGCCTGCGGTGGAGACGATGTTTTCGANCCNGACTATCTTGAGCAGGTGATTGCGGCCCTTGGAGGCCAACCTGTTGATTGGACCTCTCGTACTCATTCGGTTGGTGTCCCGGGAATTTTCTCAGAAGAAAAAACCGTCCTCAAGCAAACCGCCGCGGTTCTTTCAGATGCCAAATCAGAAGGTGCAGAGTTGGTGGTCAGCGCCTGCAATCTATCGCACATGTTGATGGATGTATATCAAGGCAAAGCGGGCAAGGTATCTGGAGAATCAACCAAAATCCCCATCATTCATCTTACTGAATTGCTAGCGTTCGGCTTCGGCCATTATGTAGATCGACTCGCGCAGTTGCGCACTCGCGTACTGATCATCGGCGACTAATCCGTGCCGTGTAAAATTCGTACAATTTGCTGTGCAAGTTGAACTGAAAGTCCTTTGATTTCGACAATCTCATCATCACGGGCTTTCGATAGTTCAGCAATCGTTGGCCATCGCTCAAGGATTCTTGAGGCCAATGCGGGGCCGACACCGGGTACTTGCTCCAGCATCGATCGTGTGATTCCGTGACTCTGCTTTCGTTTGCTTTCCACCTGTGCGTCTTGAGTTGCATCCAACACTGGTATGGATTTTTCAAATTGATTTTCCGAGATGGCATTGGCCGCTTCTGTAGCCTTTTTCTCTTCTGTATCGTTAAACAAGTCTGGGTGTTCGCTAGCCCGCATTCTAGCTTGTGCTTGAGCAGAAAGGTGTTCCAACATTGAAGCCTCCCTTCGAGCCGATACAGCGACGAATCGAGCGGTTTCAGCAGTATCTGAAGAAGTGACTACAGGCAAACCATAGTCGAGAGTCAGTGTAGCCAGAGCGCCCATGATGGCTTGTCCACTTACTGCCCGATGTTGAAACAAATCACTGCCCTCAAGAATGAGCATTGCTCGTGGAGCCGCACCAACCAATCGGGTCGCTTGGTCCAAGAGTCGACCATCGAGTAAGCTGTCAACAAAATCACGACTCGTCTTTCTTTCAATCAATATTCGATCACTGATACGGATGTCTCCTACGGGTAGATTGATGACTTCGACCGTCAAACCTTCCTGACGCAATCTTGCTGCTAAGGCGCTCTTTCCCTCCCTGTGGTCAATCGAAACGATGACACCATCAGATTCGGGGTACTGAATCTCGTCGAAATTGATCGATAGGTTCTCAATCGACATCAATGGGGGCTCGACAATCAATCGAGAAGATTGAGTCTGAGCAGGGTATGAGTCTAGGCCGATTTGACCCGTAGGTCGCATTTTTCTGGCCAATGTTTCCGGTGCAGGTGCCTGCACTTGGGGCGTTGGTTCTGCATCTCGTACAATTGCAGGCGCCACGGAATCATTCAGTTCGGGTGCGAGGCGTTCAGACTCCGCTTTTAGGAATGAAGCCGCATCTTGACCATCGCTAAGCCCGAATGAATCGAGATTCTCTCCCTCGTAGCGCATGGCAGTCCCTCCACGCTTTCGTCGGACCTGCTGAATTGAGCGAAACATTCGCTGTTCACGATGTTTCGCCGAGGCTCGTGCCCCCTCATCTCGGGTATCTTTAGCGATGAGCACATGCACTGTACCTGCGCGCTGCCGACCCGTACGCCCTCTACGTTGAATGGTCCGAATTTCACTCCCTACGGGTTCGTAAAAAATGACTAGATCCGCATTGGGCACATCAAGCCCCTCTTCACCCACACTGGTTGCAACCAGAACATTGGCTTCGCCGGAGCGAAACGTATCGAGACTTTCCAGTTGCATTTTCTGACTCATTCCTGAAGACCCATCTCGGCTGGCTTGCCCCACAAATCGCTGTGGAACTGCATTTTCGACATCGCTTAGTACTCGAGAGATTTCATCTACAGTGTCTCTAAAGTTGGCGAAGACGATAATTCGACTGTCTGGGCTTTCCTTCAGTTGCCGTCTGACCATCCGGCGCACCATTGTGACTTTACTGTGAATTTCATTCATCTCTGCAAGGGTATCTTTGAGTTGAACAATTCGAGGGTCTGCAGCGAATTCGCGTGCAGATTTTTTCTCATCCTGTCCNCCTTGNCCAATTCGAGAAAGCGTCTCTCTGGTGGCCGCTACGCCTTGGCATAGAATCGACGAGATCAAGTGGTTCAAACGCATGGCAATACCGTTTTCCTTGGCCGCTCTATAGCCAAATGATTCACCTTTGGATATGGATGCCGAAATTCGCCTTTGTGCTTCTTGCAAACCGCCGGCGGTCACATGCCCCTGGCGGGTGTAAAACCCTAGGCGACGCAATCGTTCGACAATGCGGGACAGCCACAATTGCAAGGGATTCGCCAAGAGCCGCAATTCATCCGGCACTTCGACGACGACATCGTTGACCTCCAATCCAGTTGCATAGGGAGCCAATAGAGCATCTCCGGGGGGTCGGACATGAATGTTCTCGATCCGCAATCGTTCGCAGACCTCATTGATTTCAGCCTCTATGTGACCGGGGCTTGCGGTCGCGGCGAGGACCAGTCCATCGGGGTGCTGTTCGGCAAATAGGTCTCCAACCTGCGCCATCGCATGATTTCCATTTGCCCGATGGGCTTCATCGATAATTAGCAGAGCCACATCGCTGAGATGTGTGAGACCATTCTGAACATCATTGCGCACCACTTGTGGGGTGGCGATCACAATGGTTGCAGCCTCCCAAATATCTCTTCGTTTCTTGGGTGGGATTGAGCCCGTTAAGGCGACAATTTCCTGTTGTTCAGGTAAATTGAGCAAAGCCCTCATGTCGGACAGATGTTGGTTGACCAGTGCATTGGTCGGAGCCAGCATGATGCCTCGCCCACCCGGTTGTTTCAGTCTCTCAGCCAAAGCCATGACTTCGATTGGAGTTTTCCCCATGCCGGTGGGCAGTACCAACAGCGTCGATGCACTGAGGCAATGATCGAGGGCTGAAAGCTGATATGCTCTAGCCTCAATCGCCCCTTCGACGAGTAAGTCATGNCGAATCGTAGCGGACATTGCCACCCTCCGTTTACGCCGAGGTTCTTAGGCAAATCGCCTCGTCAAACCGCTCTACGTCATCGTGGAGGGACCCCGTAGGGGGTCCTCCGAAACCGAGCCGTTCATATACAGGTTGTAGGTCGGAGGGCCGCTCAACACTGGGCGTCCAGACACCACAGGGCAATGCTACGGTACCCCACAAAGCCATCGATTCCACTTGTGAATCGGGGTCCGGTGTCACGGTCGNCCCCGAAGTGAAGAGCCGGCGTACTGCCGCTGCGGCGGCCTCTACACCGTAACAAAAACTGGAGGATTCCAAAATGGGAGACAGACACCGCCCGAAGAAGGGCAGCATGGGCTTTGGCCCGCGGAAGAGAGCCAATCGGCCGTACGGCCGTGTCAAGAGTTGGCCGGAGACAGATTCAGACGAAGTNCGTGTTCAGGGCTTTGCAGGCTGGAAAGCCGGAATGACCCACGTCATGATGCGTGATCTCAACCCCGGCAGTCCCAGTGCAGGTGCTGAAGTTCGTAAGGCAGTCACTGTCGTCGAAGTTCCTCCAATGCGTGTTTTGGCCGTTCGTGGTTACAAGATGACCCCTTACGGCAAGCAAACCGCCGGTGAAGCATGGGCCAGCGCTGACAAGTTGTCCGATGTGATTCCTTCCCTTCCTCGACGTATTCCAGAACGAAAGGAGCACGATGCAAATGCACATCTCGACAAGTTGCGAGAGTCGGATTTGGCTGAAGTTCGCCTAATCGTCTCTTCTCAGCCCGACAAGGTTTCTGCCGTGGGTAGCAAATCTCCTGAAATCATGGAGATGGGCCTAACCGGTGGAGATCTCGGTGCACAACTCGATTGGGCTGCCGAAAAGCTTGGTGAAGAATTGGGTATCGAAGACGTCTTTGAATCTGGTTCAGACATCGATGTGATCGGTGTCACCAAAGGATACGGAAACCAAGGTGTAGTCCGCCGATTCGGTGTCAAGTTGCTTTCTCACAAGAACTCCAAGCGCCGACGNCAAATTGGAAACATGGGTGACTTCGGTACAGGATATGTCCGCAAGACCATCCGCCAAGCAGGACAGACTGGTTACCATCAGCGAACAGAATACAACAAGCGTATTCTACGAATTGCTGGAGAAGAAGAAAGCCAAATCACACCTGCAGGNGGATTCCTACATTATGGTGAAGTCAAGAATCATTACATGATTATTCAAGGCAGTTTGCCAGGTCCCGCAAAGCGATTGATTCGCTTCCGAGATGCGGCTCGACCTCGACGTGAGCAGCCTCCAGTCGACATTACCTACGTCAGTACGGCGTCAAAGCAGGGGGTGTGATGTGTGAAGGTCAAGACATACGAACTTACGAACACCATCGAAGTCGAAGAGCTCGAAGCAGGCATCATTATCGATTACAGCATCGAAGCCTCTGATGGAAANAACGTCAATCTACCTAGTGCGTTTGGAAGTGAATTCCGACCGGATTTGATCCGTCGAGCCGTTCATGCATCTCGTGCAAACCGTCGCCAATCATACGGTCACCGCGAGCATGGCGGAAAGCGCGCTCCTCAGCCCGGTATGAAGCACTCTGTAGAGTGGTGGGGCAAGGGACGAGGNGTCAGCCGAATCATGCGAAAGTCCGGTGCCCGAACCGGTGCACAGAANCCCCACACTCGTGGCGGTCGTCGTGCACATGGTCCAATGGTCCTCAAGGATTGGAGCCAGAAGTTGAACTCCAAAGAAGCCANCNCTGCGCGCGACTCTGCGATTGCAGCGACCGCGGATTCAGAGAAGGTNGCCGCTCGAGGTCACAAATTCAGTGACAGTGTGCGCTTCCCGATTGTCCTTGGNGGCTATTCAGAAGATGGCGAAAATTTCGACATCGAAAGTCTTCCNCTTGAGAAGGCAACCAAGAAATTCATCGCCATGATGGAAAGCATTGGACTCGGTGANGATCTCACGCGNGCGAACGATGGAAGNAACATCCGTGCCGGAAAGGGCAAGATGCGAGGCCGTCGACGCCGAACACCTCGAAGTATCCTANTGGTTGTCGCACAACGCGATGCCCTCGCAAAGGCGGCNCGCAACGTCCCAGGAGTGGACGTTGTTGTCGCCAAGGACCTCTGCGCCGAAGATTTGGCGCCTGGCGGTGATGCAGGCCGACTCACTGTTTGGACGAAAGCGGCCATTGAGGCACTGGAGTGATTGAAATGGATCCGTACAAGATTATACTCATGCCTTGGATTACTGAGAAATCTCTAGAGCAGCGCAGAGTTGCGGCCGAAGAGATTGGCTATTTCCAGAACAACAACCGACTCGAGTTCATCGTTCGTCGTGAGGCGACCAAAGCGGACATCAAGGCCGCTGTTGAAGAGCTTCTTGAGGTCCGTGTGGCCAAGGTCAACACGCGCATCACAAAGGAAGGCAAGCATGCAAGCGTCAAACTCGCTGAGGGGTATGATGCTGAAGAGACCGCACTCAAGCTAGGAGCATTCTGATTGGAGGGATATGTATGGGTAAGCGAATTCGTGCACAGCGTCGTGGTTCTTCACCTAAGAATCGCGTAAACAGCCACCGGTTCCCCGGTGCAAACAGACTCCCTCGTAAGGATGGCGAAGTTGGTGAAGTTGTGGATATGATCCACAGCCCAGTCCACACCGGTCCTTTGGCCAAGTTGAAGTTCGAAGATGGGACCACTGGCCATGTCGCTGCAACAGAAGGCATGTTCGTCGGTCAGAAGGTTGCATTCGGAGAGAATGTCAGTCTACGCCCCGGAAACGTGACCACTTTGAGCCAAATCCCTGAAGGAACTGCCATTTCCAACGTTGAATGCCGACCCGGAGACGGTGGCAAGTTCGCACGCTCCGGCGGCAACAATGCCATGCTTGAAACTCGAATGGGTGACAAGGTCCGTGTTCGCTTGCCAAGCGGCAATCTCAAGGATTTGCCAGGCAAGTGCCGCGCTACCATCGGTGTACTTGCAGGACACGGTCGTACTGAGAAGCCTCTGATGAAGGCCGGTGCGGCTCACTACCGCGCGAAGGCGCGAGGCAAACTCTACCCCAGCGTCAGCGGTGTCGCAATGAATCCAGTCGATCACCCGCATGGCGGTGGAAACCACCAGGCCGTTCACGGCCCGAACAGCGTTGCTCGAACAGCGCCACCGGGCCAGAAGGTTGGCCATATCGCCCCAAGCCGCACGGGACGCGGACGAGGCAAGAGAAAGGAGTGATTGTGAATGGGACGAAAAAAGAAGGTTATGCGCACACCAAAGGCAGCACGTCGTGCAGCACGTAAGCGCCGCTCGGGTGTATCTGAGCGCCGCAAGAAGGAATTTACCTACCGTGGACTCAGCGTTGAGGAACTCAAGGCTCTGCCCATGTTTGCACCTGACGATGATCCGGATGCACTCTCTGTCGAAGCCATCATGCCCGCTCGCGCACGTCGCAGTATGTCCCGCGGATATGCAGCTGGTATCGAGAATGGTGGATCCAACATCGAAGAAGAGCACTTTATCAATCGCCTACGCGAGAACCCTGGCAAGAGCATCAAGACACATTGCCGTTCTCTCTACATCCTACCTGAGATGGTTGGCCGCACGATTGGTGTCCACGATGGACGCGAGTTCAAGATGGTCGATATTCTGCCTGAGATGATTGGGCACGCTCTTGGTGAATACGCATCAACCCGACGCAGTGTGACACACACAGGTCCGGGTGTGGGTGCAACACGGTCCAGTAAGCACGTGGCCCTAAAGTGAGGTGAAATGGATGAGTCGAGATCGAACAAAACCACAATCCGGATACACGCAGTTGCTCCAAGGCAGTCGCCTTGCAGTCGCTCGTGCCGTCAATCGTGATATTCACCACAAGCACTGCTACCAAATCGCACGCGCGGTCAAAGGCATGTATGCTGGAGACGCCGTCGAATACCTTGAGAAGGTCGTCAAACAAGAAGTGGCCATCCCCTACAAGCGTCGAAGTCGAGCAGGTAAGGGTGGAAACACAATGGCTGGACATCGAAAGGGCAAGATGGGCCCTGGTCGATACCCACGCAATGCATCGATTGCGTTCATCAAACTCATTGAGAGTGCGATGGACAATGCTCGCCAACATCACGAAGATATCGATGCTGAAGACATGGTCATCACTCATCTGGCTGCTCACCGTGGCCAAGTCAAGAAGGGTATGCGTCCCCGCGCACGCGGACGCGCAACACCCAACAACCACTACCAAGTCAACCTCGAGATTTTCCTCGAAGATTTGACCGCAGAAGATGAAGAGGAGGATGAGTTCTGATGTCCCAAAACAGTACAATTCGCAAGTTTATCGACCGCAATGTCGAGCGACTATTGGTCCGTGAGTTCTTGCTCTCAAAGACCGAAAAAGCAGGATTCGGTGGCTTGGACTTCCAGCGTACACCCGAAGGAACAAAGGTGACGCTTTCCGCAGAACGTGTTGGAATGGTGATTGGTCGAAAGGGCAAGATCATCAACGAACTGCAACGCCGTCTGCAGAATGATTTCAATCTAGAAAATCCACGACTTGAAGTCGCGGAGATTGACAACCCTGCACTCAATGCTCAGGTGATGGCGAGTAAACTCGCTAGTGCTCTTGAGCGAGGCTGGTATTTCCGTCGTGCAGGACATTCGTCTCTGCTGAACATCATGGATGCCGGTGCGAAGGGCTGTTTGGTTGTCTTGAGTGGAAAGCTCACTGGTAGCCGAAACCGCACCCAGAAGTTCCAGGCGGGTCACATCAAGTATTGCGGTGATACTGCAATCCAGTTCATGGATGTCGGCAAAGCTGTTTGTGTCAAGAAACTAGGGACCATTGGTTGCACCGTAGCCATCATGCGCCCCGGAAGCAAATTGCCACACGAAATCAGAATCAAAGATCGACACGAAGTGGGCTTGGCTCCACTTGCTGACGTTGCAATCATCAAGGAAGGCAGCGATGAGTTGCCCGAACCGATTGTCGAAGAGGTTCCAGAAGGTGAAATCATGGAAGAAGTCATCGAAGAACCCGCAATCGAGGAAGCAGCCGTTGAAGAAGCACCTTCCGAAGAGGTCGCAGAACAATCTACTGAAGAGGAGGCGACAGAATGACCCACCTCAAGTCCCGCGAAATCGACAACATGTCGGACGAAGCGCGCCAATCTCGATTGGTTGAACTTCGTGAAGAACTGTTGCAATTGCGCGCACAACAAGCTCTGGGTGGCTCTGCCTCCAACTTGGGTGCATACAAGGCAACGCGTCGCTCGATTGCTCGTCTATTGACGAAAATGAATGAGAAGAAGGAGTGAACGCTGAATGGCCGCAATTTGCAATCTGTGTGGACTACCCGATGAACTGTGTATTTGTCAAGAAATCGCGAAGGAACAACAGAAAGCAATCATCAGTACAGTGAGAAGGAGGTATGGAAAAATGGTGACAATCGTTGAAGGCATCGATGATACCGCGATCGATATCAACCAACTCGCTAAGATTCTCAAGGGCGCCTGCGCCAGTGGTGGTACCGTCAAGGGACGGACCATTGAACTTCAAGGAGAGCACAAGAAGCGTGCATCTCAGGTTCTGAAGAAGAACGGATATCAAGTGGAGGTGCGCTAAATGAGTGACAGCATCCACATGCCTTTCTTGGCCCGCAACCTCACGGTGAAGGCCTCGCCTGATGCCCAGTTGGTGGGCTTGTCGGGCATGGTGGTTGGCGAAACACGCCGAACCATCGCAATCGACGTTGATGGTGAGACCAAGACTCTTGTCAAGAACGTCATCGAGTTCACCCTTGACAACGAGGGTGATCTCATCCAGGGCGCCATGGTGTGTCAGCGCCCCGAGGACCGAATTCACCGAAATTACCGGAGGAATTGAAAATGCGAGATATTGGAATTGAACTGAACAACCAGCCCCAGGGCGAATGGGACGGCGATGAGAATTGCCCCTTCTATGGTTCCCTACGACTGCGAGGTCAGATTATTGAAGGCACCATTGCAAAGGTTGGCATGCAAAAGTCGATCATTGTAGAGCGAGAACACATCCGTTACATGCAGAAGTTCGAGCGATACGAGAAGCGAACTCGCCGATATGCAGCCCATCTTCCATCTTGCATTGGTGATGTCAATGTAGGCGACAGTGTTCGAATCATGGAGTGCCGACCTCTGTCCAAGACCATCACGTTCTGTGTTATTGAAGCGGAGGCGAGTGAATGAGAGGCATTTCATCAAAAGTAACCCGTGGTCTACCCACACAAGCACGAATCCAGTGTGTTGACAACACTGGTGCCAAGGTCGTTCAGTTGATTTCGGTCCTGAACACCGGTGGTGTGGCTCGAAGATACCCTGCTGGTGGTGTTGGCGATTTGGTTCGTGTCACTGTGAAAAAGGGTACTCCTGAGACTCGCCGTCAGATTTTCCACGCAGTCATTGTACGACAAAAGCGCCCATTCCGTCGACCCGATGGAACTTGGGTCCAGTTTGAAGATAATGCATGTGTGATTGTCAATGAGCGCGGTGAAGTCCGTGGTTCAGATATCAAGGGCCCTGTAAGCCGCGAAGCTGCGGAACGCTGGCCTCGAATCGCGGCTACAGCGAAGCAAATTGTATGAGGTGTTGAAAATGGTAAGTAAGTCCCCAAACAAGCAGCGAAAGGCTGCAGCGAACGCACCACTGCACGTTCAGCGCAAGCGTCTACGTGCACGCTGTCTCGATCCAGTTTATGCAAACGTCCGCAACGTCACCATTCGAGTTGGTGACACGGTTGAAGTACGCCGTGGCGACTTTGGCCATCCCAATTCGGCCAAGGGTGAGAAGGGCAAGCGCTCCGGCGATGCTCGTGGCAAGGCTGGCCTTCGTGCCGCAGTCGCCAGTGTGGATTCAAGTTCCGGTCACATTTTCATTGAAGGTCTGACACACTCCAAGGCAGATGGAAAGGAAGAGGGCATTCCTGTGCACTCTTCCAATGTCGTTGTCGTCAAGATTGACGATTCAGACCCCATCCGTCTCAAGAAACTCCAATCGATGAACGGAGGCGATGACGAATGAGTTCAAGCCACATGAAGAGACTGGCCATGCCGCGAAGCTGGCCATTGACCCGCAAGACCGACATTTGGATCTCACGCCCACGCCCGAGTGGGCACCCGCTTGAGCGTTGCATGGCCATGGGTGTCATTCTACGTGACGTCATTGGTGTTGCAAAATCCATGCGAGAGGCCAAGCGCGCTCTCGCAACCCGTAAGATTCTCGTTGATGGTCGTGTGACGACCGACATTCGCCGTGGCGTTGGAGTCATGGACGTTCTGAGTGTTGGTGATGATCACTATCGCTGTGTTTTGGATATGAACGGCAAACTCCGTTATGCATCCATTTCTGCCAAAGAAGCAGGTCACAAACTCTGCCGAATCGATGGCAAGACCACCATCAAGGGTGGCGTAACTCAGCTCAATCTCCACGATGGGCGCAACATCTTGGTCGATGATGCGAACAAGTACAACACCATGGACACCTTGGTATTGGACGTTGAATCGCAGAAGATCGAGGGCCATCACAAGTTCGAAGCCGGCGCAAACTGCTACCTCATTGGTGGAAGTCACACCGGTGGTACAGCGACCATGAACGAATATTTGGTCAAGCGTTCAAGCAAAGACAACGAGGTTTTGTTTGAAGAATTCGGTACCATCGTCGACCACGTGTTCGTGATTGGTGATGCAAATCTACCCCTGGATGAGGTGAACGCATGAGTGAGTCCGCCAATCCAATGACTGCACCTCGGATCACCAAGGTCACCGTAAACATCGGTGTCGGAGAAGGTGGAAACCGCCTTCTCCTTGCAGAGAAAGTTCTCGGTCTGGTCTCAGGACTCGACCCGGTTCGTACTCTTTCAAAGAAGACCAACCGCGATTTGGGGACTCGTGAAGGGGCCCCTATCGGTTGCAAAGTCACACTCCGTGAACAAGAGCACATCGAAAAATTCCTGAAGGATGCTTTCTGGTGTCGTGAAAACACATTGCCTGCTTACAACTGGGATGACTCTGGAAATCTTTCCTTTGGCATCCGAGATTACACTGACTTCCCAGAGATGAAGTATGACCCTGAGATTGGCATCTTTGGCATGGACGTTAACGTCGTGCTTGAGCGCCCAGGTCACCGTGTTAGCCGTCGCCGTCGCCGAAAGGCCAGCGTTGGTACAGCACACCGAGTCTCTCGAGAAGAGAGTCTAGAATGGTTCCAAGGCCGATTTGGCCTAACTGTAGTGGAGGAGTGAAGATGGCAAGAGATCATGGAGAAAATATTGGCCGAACAGTTGGCTGCCGCCGTTGCGGTCGCAAGCGTGGTATGATTCGCCGACACGGACTTCGTCTGTGCCGTCAGTGCTTCCGGGATGTAGCCCCCCAGATTGGCTTCAAGAAATTTAGTTGAGGTGGTGAAGAGATGCAATTTGATCCCCTAAGTGACGCCTTTGTGCGAATGTATAACGCAGAACAAGCTGGACATTACGAGGTCTCCCTCGCCCCAGCCAGCAAACTGCTTGATAATATGCTGAAAATCATGCAAGTATCCGGCTATGTCGGAGAATACGAGCGCGTGGCAAACGGTCGAGGCGATGCTTTCCGCGTCGAACTCGTCGGTGCCATCAATCGCTGTGGTGTCATCAAGCCACGACACAGTGTCAAGCGCGCAGAATTCGATAAGTGGGAGTC
>PBPV01000005.1 GCA_002724815.1 Methanobacteriota archaeon
AACCCAGTCCACATTGTCTTCAACGTCTCCATCGTCAAAGTGGATTAAGAATGTGTGATTGTCGTGCTCGCTTGCAATGCGGCCTGGAAAGTAATGTCCGTGACCTTTCCAATCGACAAAGACTCGATCTCCGGCTTTGAATGGAGGTTGAGCGGGGCGGATGGTTCCAGGTGCTGACCCAATCACGACCGCATGTTTTGTCTCAATTTTTGTATCCTTGGGGACTTCGATTCTGTAGGTTCCATCATCATTGATTCCGACGACTTTGCAACGGTCAAGCCAGCGAGAATTAGTTGGGCTGTGGTATTCGACATGATCTCCGACATTGAATGAAGCTGGAAGTTCAACTTCTGGAACTGGAGGCGCAGCAGGTGCTGAGGGTGATTGACCCACCATTCCCATTTGCTGAAGGGCAGCGATGACAGCTGAGGTCACGGCTGTGGGATCATTGTTGATGACCGTATTGTGAACGACATCGCCACCGATGACAGAATCCTGCATGTTGATTGTCTGCTCCGATGGTTGATTCGGCACATCCTCAGCTGATGGAGGCGCCGGAATCCACTCATTCCCCGTCCACATGAATTTCCCATCGGGGCTGTAAACAGGGTCTGCCATGTACGTACCACTGCACTATGCTATTTGGATTCATCACCAAGACTGGCTCAAGAGTAGGTTTGGAGACGACTCCCGGTTCTCGCGCAAGTGCGCTCGCCAGGATGCCGTCTCCGTTGCGTGTTGTTCATGTGTCAACATAGAATATTGAGTGAATGAGTTTGTGAGATTTTTTCTCGGACATTGTGAGGGGTTTACTCATCCGCTCATGTTTGGGATCTCGATTGATCAAATGGATTCGTCGAAAATAATCTCTATCCAACTATAGAGGACATATAGGTGGGCATTCCCGGGGTGGACAGTCGTTTCATCACAGGGAAGTGCATCCGTCTTCTCCACTCCGAATCTCCACGGCATCATTGGCTTCGGGTAGGGCTGCTCCATTCCTGGCCTGACCTGATCCCCCGATGATTGTATCTCTGTTTTCCTCCGAATACAGTTCTGCAAAACCACGATCTCATGAAGGCGAAGCATCAACGTCCACAGATGCGTCCTGTAATGCTCGGTTCTGCCGCCCCCGGGCGTTCGGACCACCATGTTGCGATTTGTGGTATAGGGGACGCCAACCCCCCTCCTAGCCCAACATGAGGGCTATGGGGGTCCATATCAATCCAACGGTCAGGCTTCAGCCTCATATTTTGAGGGGCAACCGGTTTTTATTTCGTAGGCGTGAATCAACCAACCATTCGAATCTTGACGAAATTCACCCCGGATTGACACGGTTTTATTTTCGTTGGCCATGGAAGGCAATGATGTTCCTGAATAATCCACTTCCACAGTATGATTGTCACCCTGCATCCACAAAGTTTGGTTTGATGTGTCCAAAGTCAAAATGGTCCCATGGATCCGCAGTGTTTCCCCCTCATAATCATCGGGGGCCTCCATCAATTGATCGACAGACAAATCAATTTCCGGTTCGACGTTGATGAGCATCAATCCCATGAGTGCTGCAATCAGGCCAAGGGTCACCACAATGCGGACGCGTCGTTCCATTGAATCAACTCCTGTGGGCATGACCAACAGCATCACTCAGTTGGCTGTATCCATGTTCTGCCAACTTCCGATTTAGACCCTTGTTAATGGCCCGAGACACTCCGGGCCCCTCAAACACAAGGGCACTGTAGAGCTGCAATAGAGATGCGCCCGCAGCAATCTTCTCCCAGGCACTTTCAGCATCAGATATACCACCGACACCGACAATTGGCAATTGGCTTCCACAATGGGCATACAACATGTGGATTACTTCTGTCGAACGTTTCCGTAGAGGCATTCCAGAGAGTCCTCCCTTCTGATCCATCACTTTGCCATTGGCGGGGCGTGAAAGGGTGGTATTGGTCGCAACAATACCCGCACACCCTTGAGCAATAGCCGTATCTGCAACAGCACAAATCTGGGCATCTTCAAGGTCTGGAGAGACTTTCACAAGAAGGGGTTTCATTTGTTGTCCCGTTGATTCAGACATCCGTCGATTGACTTCATTGCAGGCGGTTAAGATACGATCCAACTCGGAGCCGGATTGCAATTCTCGTAGATTCGGTGTATTCGGGCTTGAGACATTGACAACGAAGAGGTCGGCAAAAANCCACAAACGCTCCATTGTNCCNGCATANTCCTTNTCNGCNTCTTCATTTGNNGTGATNTTNCTNTTNCCNAAGTTGACNCCAACAGGTACGCTTGCCCAACGCTTTGACTTTTGCTTNGANAGTNTTGNGACCATCATTTCAGAGCCAGGATTGTTGAATCCCATCCGATTGATGAGCGCTTTGTGTTTCGTACTTCTGAACATACGAGGCTTTGGATTTCCATCTTGACCGTGAAGTGTAATGCCCCCAATCTCCATCCATCCAAATCCGAGATGTTCCCAGTTGGGCACATTTTCACCTTTCTTATCCATTCCAGCGGCCAAGCCCACGGGGTTGTCGAATTCCAAACCAAAGATTTCAGTTGACACCGGCGGTGAACCGAAAACCATTCGAAGCAGTCGGCGATACCCAGGGATGTAGTTGCATCGAATACGAATGAGGGCCATCACCGCAGAATGCATCGCCTCGGAACTGAGAGGCAAAATGGCCATCATTGGCCGGACAAATACACGCCAAAACAACCCCATTCAGACCAACGGGCTTGGCCGACATCCTTCAAGGGTTCCGTCTCTTCGCAGGGTCAATGGACGCGATGTCCCCATCATTGGCCGAAGCGGCGAGGCGCTTACTTCGTACGGAAGGAACCCATCTAATCGTTCCACAGTCTTTGGAAAATGAGGCCAACGAATTGAGCCTAGAAATCAGCGATGGGATTCCAAAGTTAATTCGGGAGCCACACGTTTCAGTGGGCCGGGACGGAGAGGTCATTGTGACGAACCTTTGTCGGATTGGCGGTGAAGAACCTGAAGTTGAGNTTTGTTGGATCCCTGCGACCTCTGAAAATCTCGACCAAATCTGGGGATATTGGATTGCACAAATACGTGATTTGATGGCCGCTGGTTACCCTGGTTGTACCGGTTGCGGTGGACCTGGTTCCGAAGGCGATTGGGACGAGTTGGCTTCGCGCGCGCGCATNCGCGNGAACGCAGGGGTTACGTAGTAACCCCAGTGATTTTCTTGCCGCTGCAAATTTCAGTAGCGTTTATGGAGGGTCCATGTTNGGCCGCCCTCCGGATGGGAAAATCGTGGACTTGCTAATTGTCGAATCTGGAGCCAAGTCAAAAACNATTCAGAAGTACCTTGGCAAAGGATGGATTGTGGCCGCTTCCAACGGACACGTTCGAGACCTTCCGACCAGCCGGAAAACCAAGGATGGGAAGAAAGCAATGTGGGCCTCTACCGCCGACAAATTGCCGAATCCTAAATGGGAATGGACTGAAAATTCTGAACGTACGATTGGCAACCTTTTGAGCAAGGCACAGGAAAAAAATGTCGAGAACATCTACATCGCTACTGATCCTGACCGTGAGGGTGAATTCATTGCATGGCAACTGAAACTGATTTTCGAAGAAGCCGGTTTTGAACAGATTTGGCGTGTAACCTTCAATGAGATTACCAAGACAGCNGTTCAAGCCGCGATTGATGCAAAAGGAGATGTCAATCACAATCTCGTATCAGCCGCCATGGTTCGTCGATTCATGGATCGTCTGGTTGGATTTAGAGCATCCAAGTTCAGCCGCTCTTGGTCACTTCCAGCCATGGGGCGTGTGCAAACCCCAACTTTAGGATTCATCGTTGACAAGGAAATTGAGCGTGAATCATTCGTCCCTCAGCCATATTTCTCCGTGCATGCAGATGCCGGTTCTCTACGATGGAATGCACGTTTTCACGAGAAATCCGATGAGGGTGCTTGGTTTGATGACAAAGGGAAATTCCACGCCAATCGCACAAATGATGCCAAATTGGCAGCGTCTGCGGTTGAAGCTGCCAAAGGTGGCTTGACTTTGACAAAAGTAGAACCGGGCCAGTACAAGAGTAACCCCGATCCACCATTTACTACAGACACATTGTTGATGAAAGCAGGTTCTGAAATGAGTTGGAAACCCGGGCGTACAATGAAGGTCGCGGGCGAGTTATACAATGCGGGCCACATCACTTACATCCGGACGGATTCTACTCGCACCAATGCGGGCGCTCGCGATGAAGTCAAATCATTCATCACCCAAACCTGGGGCGAAGATCACCTTGGAAAAGGAGTCGTTGGACCGGATGTCAAGGGCGATACTGCAAATGTTCAGGATGCTCACGAAGCCATTCGCCCAACGAGCCCTGCTGCACAGAATATCGAGGGCCTGTCCGCTGAGCAAGCCCGACTCTACCGTCTCGTTTGGGCACGATTTGCCGGTAGCCAGATGAGTCCCAGTCAATATGAGAGGTTGTCAATGTCTGCCAGTGCAATGGGCTTTGAGAAGACATTCAATTCCACAGCATCATGGCGAGTACACAAGGGTTGGGAAGCGGCTTTCGAGGGCATTCGTAAGGAACCCGCGATTGCTCCGCCATCGTTTAATGCAAGTGTGGGGGAATCCTTGGAACTGGATTCGACGGATTCGGAATCCAACAATCCGGAGTTGATTGAAGATGAAACCAAACCACCTGCCCGCTACAAACAGCACTCCATTGTTCAGAAAATGAAGAGCGAAGGCATTGGTCGCCCGTCTACCTATGCTGCAACCATCACCAAGTTGTTGAAACGCAAGTATGTTGTTGAAGAAAATGGGTCACTCGTGCCTGCCGACAGCGGTCGGACACTCTGGCTTGAAGTTGCACCTTTCTACGATCGAAAAGATCATGGAATCGAAGGACACCTCTTTGGAACGGATTTCACTGCAGAAATGGAATCCAATCTTGATGAGATTGAGATTGGTAACTCGGCTGCGCCCCAAGTATGGCATACTTTNGCNGAACACTTTCAGGGTCTCCATCTTGCGGCACTTGAACAAAAGAAACTGAAGCCGACACCCAAGCAGTTGGACTATTTTGCACGCTTAATCAGTCATCTACCTGAGGATGAAGTCAATCGCTTCACTGGGGGNAAATCCGCTCAAGAGATGACTGGGACNGAGATGCGTGAANTGATTGAACAAATCAATCTGGCCCNCCCTGCCGATACCCAACCTGCTAGTGAGAAACAACTCAGTTGGATTGCGGCTCTCACTGAAGGTGCAAACCTCACCGAAGCNGAGGCTTGTGCNAAAGTCGATGCCGGTAGTTTTGCCGACCTCACTGGTGGTAGAAATGGGACTGCGAGTAAACTGATTGAGGCTCTTCGATCTATTGCGAGTTCAACTCCTCGAGAAGCTTCCGAAAAGCAACTGAAGTGGATCAAAAGCATGGTAGAGAAGGCCGAATTGAGTGAGGCCGAAGCCTGTCAATTGGTCGAGGCCGAGGGTTACGCACAATTGCAAGGTGGCGCAGGAGGTACTGCCAGTAAACTGATCACAATTCTCCGAAAGCGNACACGTGGCAAGAAGAAAACAAAATCATCTGATTCATGATTCTGAAAGGCGAATCCTGATAGGTCACGCACTGTGGCCCGTNAACATGACAGGACATGACTACGATGCCATCATCGTTGGCGCCGGTCCTGTCGGGGGTCACTTGGGACGCATTCTTTCAGAGAAGGGGCTCCATGTTTTACTTCTTGAAGAACATAAGGAAATTGGGAAACCATTCCAGTGTGCGGGCTTGGTCACCCCTTCGGCAATGAATCGTGTGGGTCTGCATGATTCTGTACTAACCGACGTTTGGGGTGCCAGAATCCACAGTCCTCTGGGTACACGAGTTGAAATTGGAGAACCCTCCATTTTGCGTACTCATGTTGTGTGTCGAAAATTGTTTGATGAAGGCTGTGTCCGGCAAGCGATTGAAGCCGGAGCAACTCTGTGGGTTGATAGCAAACCGACTGATGCCGAGGTCGACGACGAAGGCGTAACCGTTTCCATCCAAAGAGAAGGCAAAGATCTGAAATTACGGTGTAAATTACTCTGCGGTGCGGATGGTGTACATTCGTGGACCCGCAGATACTTCCGATTTGGTCGACCGAAGGAATTCATGGTTGGATTTCAGGTTGAACTTGCAGGTTTTGAAGGCCCACAGGGTCGCCTAGAGATGTTTTCAGGTGAAGAAGTCGGTCCAGGTTTGTTTGCGTGGGCCATTCCGAATGGTGAAACTCACCGGATTGGAGTTTGGGCTCACCCTGACCGATTGGGCGGCCGATCTTGTGAAATGCTCTATGATGCACTTCGCAACCATCCACTCTGGAAACATCGTTTTGAAAATACTCATGAAACTGCCCGATTCTGTGGTCCATTGGCCAGCGGGATGCTACGTCGAATCTACAAAAATCGTGTTCTCCTCTTTGGGGACGCAGCCGGCCTGTGCAAACCCACGACAGGTGGTGGCATTGGCCCAGGATTTGACCAAGTTCACTTGTTGGCTGACAAGTTGGTGAAGGCCGTTGAATCAAACAAGTTGAGTGAATCCAACTTGAAGCGAATTTGCAAACCCATGGAGAAGATGCGAAAAGAATTGGAGCGGGCACGTATTTTGCGCGATCTTTTCGTTTCTTCATGCAACGATGAAGAGTTGGAACAAACGTTCCAAATTTTCGCGCGTAGTGATGTCATAGCTCTCATCAATGAGGTTGGAGACATCGAAAAGCCAGTTCCCTTGGGGATCCGCCTACTCAAGGATGTCCCCGAATTCCGAAAGATGGCAGCCCGTGCGACTTGGGCCCTGTTGACGGGTTAGGTGAGCCAATGGGTGACAAAATCGTTGAGATTTCGTTGCGTTGGCCCCCCTTTGACCCGAACACCGTCAAGGCATCTCAATTGCCACTTGCCAAGGAGGCATTTCGAATTAAGGACGATATTCCATGTAATGTTCACATCGGGCAAGAATCAGGATTTCACATCAAGCGAACCGTTAGCAGTGCNAAAGGTGATGTTTCAGATTATCGTGAATGGACGACATTGACAGAACGACTGCCCCATCGTGTCGATCGTGAAAGAAGCGGATGGTTTCTTCTACCGAGCAAGTTGCATCGCCAGTCCCGGCGCCTCATTCCGTTTGCCGTCGTGGGTATCATTGCATCATTGGCAATTCATTCATTTGAACCCGCACTGGTGAATTGGGGTATCGTCGACAAATCATTTGCCGGCAGTGTACGATTGGGAATGCTGGAATATCCGATTCTTCTATTGCTGTTCCTGCCGATTTTCTTTTTTCCAATCATGCTCCGTTTAACGGCGAGTGTCTGGGATTTCCGAAGAACGAGGAAGTTTCGTACCGAGTTACCCGTGGCCCCGAAAATCTCAACTCGGAGCCTAGATTGCACGGCTCCCTCACTTGAAATCGAAGTTGAATTCCCTGAATTGCGTGACGGTTGGTCTGCAGCAAGTGCGTACGTTCAGGTGGGTTTGTTGAATCCAAGACGCCCAATGCTATTGCATGCTTTGGGGCGAAAGGAGGGTCAACAGAATCCACCGGGAATCTCGACTCCTCTTTCAATTCGACAATATTCTCATTCTGAACTCGGGACTGGCTTTGGGGAAGCCACTCCGCTCGAAGGGCCCGATACAAAGCGCCTGTTTCTCTCGCCTCACCCTGTTCAGGCCCGAGGTGAGGTTTCTAACGTCCCCCTCGACGGTGGGTCCGTCAGTTTGCCAATGCCGGATGGTGATTGGCCTGGTAGTGAATACCATCCTCTGATTGCGGTGCATTGGGAGGTCATCATTCGGATAAAGCGAGTCAGCGGTGGTCCTCTCTTGTTCGTTAAACCATTGCTACTCAAGCACGATGGACGAGATTGCATTATTGGGGATATGCCAACACAATCTGGGCGCAGTGAATTGGCGGACAGTTGATGTTCTGTATCGTTCTCGCAAGTACATGCGGCGAATTGGGCACGCCATTGTGCTAACATTGCTGATGCTATCATCCGGTTGCTTGGGTCTTCTCGATGGGGGCGAGGAGACTGTCGCAGATCCGGTCGAAGTACCACTCGAAATCGCGTTGGATGAACCCCTACCCTATGCATACGATCAGCGCGTTGTGTTGTTTGGTCAATGCAATTGTGATCAGGTTGGAGGCATCATCATTGCCTCCATTGCCAACGGTGCAGTCCAAGGTGCAGTCACCACTGAAGAAACCGGTCGTTTTTCTGTGGACTTTGGAGTGTTGCCCTCGGGCACGTACAACATTCAAGTGACTTTGACAAGCGAAGGTGGAACCACCGAGACAATCTATGCATCGGCAACAGTTTCACCGGCACCGGAAGATCCTGTGGCTGTCTCACCATTCCCTCCTGTAATCTATGCAGAATCGGGTGAGTCAACGATTGCTCGCGTCAAAATTACACATGCCTCTGTGATCTCATGTTCGGGCATTTGGGAAGATGAAATGGAGCGGAGACTAATCGTAACAATCTCGGGCGAGTATGGTTCGGTTGAGTTAGATGTGTTTGATTATTCATTCAATGGAACATTCACCATTACCTGTGGTCTCTACGAAATCACCACGGCCACAGCAGATGTCTATGTGTTCATCTTCTCTGAAGAGAATCCAGATTTGGACGGAGATGGTATTCCGGATGAGTTCGATCGTTGTCCTGAAAGCAGTATTGCATTCAATTCGGATTCGACCAACGATATCGACGGTGACGGTTGTCACGATACGTCTGAAGACATCGATGATGATGACGATGGGCGGCCGGATTCTTCCGACCGATGTGGTCGGGGACTGATTGGTTGGGACTCCTACAATACTTCTCTTGATCACGATGGAGACGGGTGTCAAGATGCATCAGAGGATCTTGATGATGATGATGATACGATTCCAGACTTGACTGACAACTGTCCATTCAGTGTTGCAGGTTGGTTCTCAACAGGTGCCTCAGATTACGATCGTGATGGTTGTCATGACTTGACCAATGACCCTGATGACGACAACGATGGAGCCTTGGACATCAACGATGATTGTCCGAAGGGCGTGATCGGCTGGGAGCGGACGAACGAGACCGATTTCGACATGGACGGATGCCGCGACTTTGATGAAGACGGTGATGACGATGCTGACATGGTTCCCGACATGGATGATTGGTGCAATCGCACAATTATCGGTTCTGTAGTCAATGAATTTGGTTGCGCGGCATACGAATGGGACGAGGATGGCGACGGCATCATGGATGATTCGGATCAATGCGCGGGAACGCCTACTGGACTTGAGGTCAATGCACTCGGCTGTGCCGACTTGGATTCCGACGGGGTCTTTGCCAACGTTGACCAGTGTCCGAACTCAAATCAACATCCACGTTGGACAGTCGACTCCGATGGCTGCAACCTTCTGCAAATCCCACTTGATTGGAACACTGGGCCCTATTCTACAGAACGATTTGGCACTGTCGGAGATTTCACCGTTCAGACCAAATCTGGGAATTGGGTGATGTCCAGAGATTGGGATGGTGAAAGCACCTATTTGTTCATCTTCAATCAAGATTCGAGTTCCTACATGTCATCATTGTGGAGTCAAAATGTGGGTCGTTTGCTAAATCAAGTACCTGAAAATGGACACGTGTTTTTCGGTTCATTCGATTCCGANTATCGTTCCGATATCGATGCAATGAACGCTCGAGTAAACTCATATCGAAACGGACTCAGCGAAGCGGACAAAGCTTGGGTAGATACTCATGTGCACTACATCGATCAACAAGCTGGTGGTATCGGAGGTTCACTGGGCAACGTCATCGGGGATTGGAGTACATTCTACTATGGAATCGATCGATTCCAGCAATGGCGAGAAATTGGTTCACTGTCCAATTGGGCAGGTACGCACGGGGTTCAGTATCGGTTTGACTACATTGGCAAGATGTCACAGCAATTTAACGCAGAATTCCCGATCGAAATGCGCCGTCACGACCCGAGTGTTACTGTTGTTGATATCATGGTCAATCATCGCCACAATGGCGGCTGGGGTGGGGGTCATTCCTCGACATCGAATGGTGTATTTCCCAATGCCAGTGTGATGCAGCAATTCAACACTATGGAGTTGTACATGCACCATGGATGCAGTGAGCATCGAGACCGATACCAAAAGTCAGACGGTTCGTTTGGGGGTTGTCACGAATGGGACTATAGCCAATACATGCAGATTTGTGATGAGGTGAACAACACCTCGACCTGTACCACTGAATTCGGCTATTGGATTACCACCTATGGTCGTGAAGGCCGTTGGTTAACCGACATCTCCCCTCGCTTGTTTGAACTTCAAGAGGGTGGAGAACGAATGTTCCGCTATCGTGGCGCAAACGGTGGTTGGCTCAATGTGAGTGTGTACCTGTCCAATTGGGATGATGATGGTTTGCGCCCAACCGGTGGAGAGTTGGCATTCAATGGTGGTTCATTCCGTGGGCAGTACAACAATGAGTCACAGTACAAACGACTACACGATTTACAGATTCCTGAAGGCACAGAAAAAGTCGAAATCTACGCGGTCATTACCGGTCATGGATTTGGAAAAGACAACGCCAATTGTGCAGAATTCTGCAACCATGAGCACCGATACAGTATGAACGGATTCGTGACACAGGAAGATCACCCGATGGCAGGTAACAGCACGGTTTCTTCTGATTCAGAGGGTTGTGCCAAGGAAATGGGGAATGGGGCCAACGCCAATCAGTTGGGTTCCTGGCCGTTTGGGAGAGCAGGCTGGTGTGCAGGGCAAGACGTCAAGCCTTGGGTCCTAGATATCACCGATTGGATTGATTGGACCAACGGCCAAAACAGCATGCGTTACCAAGGACTGTACAATGGTCAAAACTACGTCCCACAGAATGAGCAATCAGGTGCAAATCAAAACATCCATGCGAATATTTGGATTGTATACTACACCAATATCAGCGTGCGGTCAGATACAACCAATGTTCTGTATATTGGACACAGCTTTGGTCGGCCATTCGCTGATCAAATGGAGCATTTTTCATCACTTGCCGGAATCAACCATAATCAAACCATTGAGTTTAGTGGTGGGGCGTCGGGTGCACCGGATCAATTGTGGGCAGATGATGGGCACAGAGAGAACATCAAAGCCATNCTTGANNCGGGTACGATTGACGTTTTGATTATGATTTGTTGCTCTGCAGATTGGGTTGCAAATTTAGGTCAGAGTNATGATCAAGCGGTTTGGAATTTCACATCATATGCACTACAGCAGAATCCGAATACTCGAATCGGGCTTGCCATGCCTTGGTCTGATTTCCCGGAAGATTATGTGGACGCAGCGGAGCATCGAAATGCCACAGATCAAGCCTATCCATTGTGGAAAAGCATGGCTTCGCGCCTGAGTTCGGATTTCAACAATGCCGATGTCTTCACGTTTTACCATGGTGCCGCAGCGTACGAACTTCGTGAGATGTTCGAAGCCGGGAATTTAACTGATGTCAATCAATTGCGGGGTCCATCTGCAACATCACTATTCACCGATCAAAAAGGACATGCCGGTCAAATTGTGAAAGATTTGGGTACACTTCTATGGCTTGCTGCCATCCATGGAGTGGATCCCATGACAATGCCTGAGTTTACTCAGTATGATGCCGATATCCGATTGATTGCTAGAGCGATTCTCGATGAACAGAGTCAAAATTAATCTGACACCATTTGTCGTTTTTGCAGTCAACTAATCGAAGATTCCACGGTTTTCACCAAGAGTAAGATTTCCAGGAGGAAGTGCTGAGAGCACATCGTCCTGCCTGAGCCCCGTTGCCTTGGCGATTTGGGTGGCCACTTGCTCCTTCTTCTGTGTCCCCGGTGTCATTCGAATCCATCTCTCGCAGAATTGAGTGACCACCGCGTGTGTCCCGACCAAAGGAAGTGGGACTCCATTGATGGCGACCAAGCCCAATGTCATCTCCATCTGGATGTCCTTGTACCAATGTCGATTGCCTCGGACCACAAAGGCACCTCTTCCTAGTGACTCGCCAGATTCAGTGGTCTTGCTGACCTGGCCTTGAGCGGCATGAAACGCTGTCGCCGCACGTCCACCACTGGCCCAAGCTCGAGACCAACATACGGCCATTTGCGCAGCATCGGCCAACACATCATCAGGATGGGATTCGAAATCTAGAGCTTGTGTTGTTCGAAGGGATGACACTCCTTCAGGCAGTAATGGATTGGGANTTGTGTCGATTTCGAATCCTTCTCGCATTTTGAGGGCACATGAAGGTGCTCCATGCAGATCTGCATGAAAGTAGAGGTCNGTTGAGGAAAGATGTTTCTTGACGATACGATCATTGCCCTTGGCATCACGCCCCCCAATCAATAGTTGCCCACTAGACATCAACGTCCAGCGATACCCTTCAAACCAGAATTTTTTGTTTCGTTTGGCTAGAGTGACGCGTCCCGCAGCCTCATCCTTGGCTCTCTGTTTCTCAACTNTCTTCTGCCGCTTCTGAGTCTCTTCCAATGCAGCCTTGGCCCCTTCAGCTCGCTGCTTGTCTTTTCGCCCCTTGGCAAAATAGAACTGTGCATTCTGNTGAACCGTTTGATCTAAATGAAGCGTGATTTCAATGCCGGGTACTCCCTGTTCATCGGGCAACTTTGCTTGGATGGTTCGTTCGGANGGGTTGGCCGAGACNATCCAATCGATGTCCTTGATTGCGGTCNGTGTGGCNTCCCAACCGCTTTTCCCAACCGAAGCGTTAACCTGATTGAGCAATGATTCNACATGTGCCCAATGCTCCTGAATGGACTTTCCAATGTCCTGTTGTTTCCCTCCCTTTTTGGTCAACTTGTCAATGGCCGCAACTTGCTGGTTTTCTCGCCTCGCCAACTTTGCATCTTCCGAATCGGTTTGCCCGGGTGCGGTCACCTCGGCGATTTTTTCGGCTTNTCTTCTCGCGAGTGCACTTGCATCATGACTGCCCTTCCAAGCATCAATTGCATGCGAAAGTGATTCAAATTCAACAGTGTGAGTTTCACTGGAGATGTTCACCGGTCCAACTTCGGTACAGTGTGCTTGCATCAAAGCATCCAATTCAAGAGGGTTCGAGGGAACATCGAAGGATTGGTCAACCAATGCAATTGCACCTTCTCCATCAATCTGTTTGACCCACTGCTGGAACCCTTGGTGCAAACGTTCTGCCGAATCAACCTCGGATGCGGGTTGAGATGGATTGAGTCCAGATAGCGAGCACAAAGCCTGAGCGTAAGCACTTCCCAAACTCATTTTTCCAGCCAATGTGTGCACTAAATCTCGGTCTGATTTTTTCAGAACGGAGTGAAACTGTGTCTCCGATAGAGTACGGGGGTCCATCGGTTCGGGGGGTGCGACATAGGGTTCTCCGCGTTTGATTGTACGAGTTTCATATTTGACATGAGTCAGGGGTTGGATGATGACACCGTCTTGATCGAGTAGAATCACATTGCCGTTTCGGAACATTTCAACAATGACGTCGCGGCGCCCATCTTTGGTATCGAATTCAAGCCGCAGAATTCGATCAAACCCGATTTGTGAAGCACCCAGCAGTCGCGCATTGGACAGATGTTTACGCAGTAACATCGCAAATTGTGGGGGTTGGGTCGGCATGGGCCGGTCTCGTTGGCTGAAATAGACTCGCTGACCACGAACGATGACCAGGTCACAGTTTGCCTTTCCTTTGGGATTCAATCGAAGAACAACCTGTTCGTAGTGCGGTTGGTACATCTTGCGGCAACGTGCACCTTTGAGCGCGTCAATGTCCAACGCCATGCGTGCGATATCAAAGGAAGACATCTGGTCACGCATGTTACGCCCTCAAGCCCAGCCGTAGCATGCCCACTCTTGAGCCAATCGCTTATGACATACGGCGTTCAGGGTGGTCTGGTGCGAGAATGGATTCAGCGGGCAGTGGGCTGGAATTGCGTGAAAATCCACGCACACCATCTCCCGGAGCGGAAGTCGGTGGTGAAGTTGACGAAGCCCTGTCGATGTTCTGGTATCGAAACTTACTGAAGGCCGGTACAGATGCCCCCGAAGTCGATCCTGATTGGGGCATACATGTCAATGCTGACGCATTGGTTGAATGGGCTGCGGGAATTGCCACTGCAATGGAAAGAGATGGTGTGGCCAATGCACCCACACTCTCTCTCGACTTGGCCTTTATTTTCGGTTTTGACCACTGTTTTTTCCATCATTGTGTGGATGCGCAAATCAGTTTGCATATGATGCGCCTGCATGCTTCGGGACAACCGATGCCTGACTTGCGGAGTAATCATCACAACCATTGTGAGAAATTGCATGAGATTCGAAATCAGCCGCAGTGGTGGTTTGCCATCGAAGAGGCCCTTGCGAATGCGCATGTGGCTCGTGACCCCACAAGATTGGGTGGATTGAGAGAAGCTTTCCTCCGCTACGGAATGTTGCCACAGCCCTTGGATGGAGCACGCGGTCCATGGGCTCTATGGGAACAGTTGGCCATGGATGCTGATGCATTTTCTGCGTTGTCATACATGCTGTGGTTGCAACACCTTACAGGGGAAATCGACCCTCTGGGTATTCTTCCGGAAATTGAAATGGATGCAGAGGAAGGGGGCATGGATGCTGCGTTCAATCGGATTATCGACCGAGTNATNGAAGCGAGTAAACCTCAATCCGNAGGCGAAGATGGTGGGAANATTCACGATTGGATTTCAGACCAATCNGAGATTCCNCGTTTGCATGCNTTTGGCGGCTTTTCNGAGGGTTTGTTNCGTCGACTCGATGTNCCCATTTGGTTCCANGGTGGNAATGGACCGGATTTGATTCGTCGCTATGATCCTCAACGNGGTGAATGGCCCTANGGTACCATCGAGCGATTGTACAGTCATTTCCGNTCNAGTGANGTGAATGAGGAGTGGGATGATCCNTTTTCNGGTGATGATGACGATTTNGAANTGTCNCCATAGGTGACGTTCAAGACTTGTCGNTGAATCGACNATCATGGCCGAGTNCGAGANGCCGGAATGTTCCGACGAATCGGACAAGCCTTTGCTGCCCAAGTGGTTTGCCATGACATGGCCATCCGCATGGTATTGGTGGGTGCTCTGGGGCATTGGTGCATTCTTGGTGGGCTACGGAACGACATTTGCTTTGTTTGGTATGATTCAAGATTACCACGGAGGTGGCGTGAAATCCAGTTTCCTGATCGCTATCGCAATCGGGACGTTATTCATGGGTTGTGCAAGCCCGAATCCATTCGGACAAATGATGGAGGGTTTCACTTTTGGAGCCGACCCTGAGTCTTGGTGTTCGGAACCGAAGCCACCCANGAAACATGAGGATTGGCATCTGTATCGCGGTTATTGGGATGAAGAAAAAGAGGAGTGGGTGCGCAATGAATTGTCACCGTATGAACAGGATTTTCCCAACATAAACATCTCGCAGGATGACGATGAATGGGTCGTCTATTGTGAGGATGGAGGCCTGAAACCCAAGAAGTTCTCAACGGAGAAGGAAGCCAGCGATTACATGATTCAAGAAATCAAGAATGGTGAGCGTAGAGATGTGCAGGAGTTGTTGTTCGGCGACCATCCCCGCCACAATCGATATCGCGCCCTGTTCAATGCGACCCCCCCTCTATTCACGACAAGATTTCTTTGGCACTCATTTACGGTCATGTTCATCTTAGGGGCGTATTTGGCGACCCCGGCAAACATGAGGGTTGAGATGGGCTACATCCCGATTTTCCTGATGATTGTTGGTGCGATTTCAACCATCATCAGCCATTTTTCCTATCAAAGCAGCGTGGAAGCGTGGGATACGGTCACATCCATCATCAAGTATGTCGATGGGGGGCATGGGGAATTGGTGGGCCAAATCCGTCCTCAAATTGCGATCCCACAGCCCATTTTGCATGTTGATGGTTGTACACATCCGACCTGGACATTTGACGACCTTGTCGCTTGGTATTGGTCCTACAGGTGTACTGAAACATGGGAAGAACGGACCTATAATCATGAGACAAAATCATGGGAGACGACAACACATACCGAAACCCGAACAATCCGGGATGGGGGACATGCCCAAGATTTCATGGTTCATGATGGGACTGGGGGCATGGCCGTCAAACTGACGACCTTTGATCGAGTGGACATGGGTCAACCGATTTGGTCACGAAAGCGAAGAGGGGACAAGACCTGTGGCCCTTACGCAAAGGCTCGACATGGTGGCAGACTCAGTCATGTATGGAGTCTGCAAGCCCTTCGCCAAGGAGAACCCGTGTACATCATGGCGCGAATCAAATCTCGACATCACGATGAAATTCCAGAGGGCAATGTTGGATTCAATGCAACCCGTGTCCATCACACATTGGAGGCCGTGGGCGAGGATGCCCCGCGTCGTCGTGCGAAGGTTTGCAAAGGCAACGAATTCTCGGTGTTGAGTGCCAAGAATTCGTCAGTCAGCCGTTTGGGCCCGTGGATTTTACTCATTGTTGGCGCGATGGGACTGTTCTTCTTCTAATCATTCGCCGGCTTGTTCCTTCAAGGCCTTGAGTCGTGCCTTCGCTTCAAGGAGTTCAGCCTCCGCCTCAATCGCTTCAATTTCATCCTTGAGTTGCTCGGTCTTGATATCGGCTTCTGAGCGCTTTGATTCGACAAAACTACCCAAGTCTGCGCGGCGGTCAAACATGTGTGCCACTTGTTCGTCACTGTACTGGTCAAAGAGATCCGCCCGCTTGAAACCGAACATTCGAGCCACAATCACAGCGGGAAACATTTCCGTGAAGGTGTTGTAGTTCTTCGCAGATTGGTTGTATTCTTCGACTTCACTGGCCATCTTTGAAATCGCGTGTACGCCTTCTTCTAGGCCCGCAACCAAAACGTTGTGTGAGGTGAGTTGGGGGTTGCTTTCGGCGAAGGCGAGTGCGGAGGGTAGGACTGAATCCATCAGTCCAGATGCCTTGCTCAATGCGCTTCGGTTACCCGAACTTTTGGCTTGTGCGAACAACTTCCTGGCCTCAACAATCTTGTCGTAAATTTCACTCTCGAGTCCGAGTTGAGCCAAATCGGTCTGCTCCACCAAGGCCACTTTCTGGTCTTTGACACCGACTTGTGTTTCCAAATTTTGATACTGATTTTCGACTTCATTCCGCAAGTCAACCATTCGGTTGTACGTGCTCATGATCCAAAATAGAATCATCAAAACGACGAGTCCAGCAGCGATTAAAATCATCAATGTGGTTGGGTCCATGCCATCGCGGACGGTGGCTTGGCACTTATCCTAATCGCAGGATTTGGCTTCCCATGCGTTAACATCTGGAATCAGGTCACCTTCGTGGGCATACTGGTTACTTGGGACTTCAACGACCTCTCCATTCGGCAGTGAATCTGCAATACTGTGAGAATCATCACCGGTGTGCAGGGTATCGGATGCAGCCACACAAATGGCGACAGGGATGTTCACCACGCTAAGATCGGTCGGNAGTGCATACCTTCGGTTGGCTTGAACACTTTTCTTGAGCCGTGGCAAGTGCGCTTGTGTCAATGTTCGTCGGTAGCGTATGTACTGTTTTGGTTCCTTCAATCTCCATTTTAGGTAGGGGAGCCCAAACAATCGAATCAGAGGCGGATAGCACCACCATGGGGCGGCAACGAAGGGAATTTGCCAAGTCGAGAATCGGAATTCAGAATTGGGGGCGACCAAGAAAGCACCCTTGCCATCAAGTGCCCCTTCTTGCAATCCGTGCAAGATTACTGTGGCNCCCAACGAAGATCCAAACCAAAGGACATCTGAGCCCAGTCCAAGCGCATCGGTGATGATTCGNAAATCCTCTACATGTCGATCCATCTGGAAATCATCCTTGCGAATGCGACGACCAATATTTGCCGAGCGTTTCTCTCGGGTTTCAATGTAGTGAATGACACGTGTATTGGCCCATTCAGCCAGCAGTGGCGCCCATCCATCCATCACACTTGTCCAACCGGGGATGAAAGCAACAGGGACTGCACCACTGTCATGNTGGGGGATGAATGAGTAGACTCGTAGGTGAAATCCATCTGCCCCTTCGATCAACNGTGATTGAATTTCACAATCGGGGTTGTCGAGTAGGGATTTGACGTCCTCAATATCCATGNAATCAACANGCCCAAACAAACCGTGTGCTTGAACATTCACACGATTCTACCTTCATTTCGCAGGGCTTTGAGATGACTCTTGGTTTGGTCGAGCTTCAACATTGGGTGTGCGTCAGGGGTATCAGCATAGGCCGCTTGACTCAATTCTTCGAGACCTCTTAGTCCACTTTCCCAGGCTTTGAACACCGCTTCATGCCGTTTCTCTCGGTGCTGAATGTAATGGGTCAGTAATTTCTCTGGATTGGTGACAACAGGACCGTGACCGGGGAACAGCAATCGTGGATTGAGTTCGCGCAAACGCCTCAAATCTCGAATGTAAGCCGTCATGTCGCCTTCATCACTCGGGACGAGTATCGTACCTACTTGTGCAACGTTGTCCGCAGACACGATCCCAGCCTGCGAAACAAATGCCAANTGTCCAGGGCAATGACCGGGAGTTTCGATCACGTTCCATTGCACACCATCCAACTCAAATGCATCTCCATCGATGAGAGTGTGGGTGTCACTAGATTGAGGAATTGCGGCTAAGGTTTCTGTACTTCCCCAAATGGGTGCTTGATAGAGTTGCGAAATTGCATCCAAGTCGCCAATATGGTCTTGGTGTCGGTGAGTGAAAATCGTGGCAATGATGGACGAACCATCCTCCAAGATGGCATTGATTTTTTGCTGTAATTGCCCCAATCCATCTACACATTTCGCTGCGGGGTCAATGATGATACGGTCACCTCCAGGTTTCCCAAGAATGTAGCAATTCGTGTGGGTTGAGGGTGGCAATGTATTGGTGGGCAATGGCACACATTCGACTCCGGGTGCGAATTCGATCCGCGCATTTTTCTGGGGNGGTGAATTCGCCATTCGCTCAATCGAACGGACAGTGGTATCCTCTAGTAACTCTCGCAAAATCATGACCAACGGGGGGGGCAATCGTATCTGATTCANCTCCCACTCGTCTAACAATTGGCGTGGAGTGGTCCACCGATAGTCATCAAATTCAGGTCTTTCACCAACATTTAGTACGGGCTCAACATCGCATTCAACCGTGAAAAAATGATTTCGAAATCGCAGTGGAGCAAATGGTGGTGTCGTCCGTTCGCTAATGACCACAAAGCCTTGGTCTTGAATACTGATTTGTTCTGAATCGACTAACTGGATCCATGCGCCCTTATCCTGCAATACTTTCAGACGAAGTTCCGCATCAATCTGTTGCATCCCATTGGTACCCGGTGCAATCCCAACTTCCTCAACCATCTCACGCATGAGTGCGACCAATGCGGCTCGTTCGTCTGGATCTCTGTTTGCAAACCACTCGGGGTGTGCCTCCAACGCGGCCCGATCGACGCGACTGACGCCACCTCCCGGAAATGCCCAGTAATCAGGGAAAGAAGGAACGGTCGAAACACGATGGCAAACCAGAATTTCTTCCCCTCGCCTTAGCATGACTGAGGCAGAGGGCCGAGGGGCGTGGGGCTTGGCACGTGGGACCTCCATCGTCCTCGGACTACCCGACGGACTTGAATGCTATCACTTCCTCGCGAATTCATGGAGCCTTGGGAAATTGAACCGTTGACCGAGGAGGAAGCTGCAGCCTATGAGGCTCGCAGTGAGAAATTCAGGTGGTTCGGAAAGGTCACACTTGCCATCATGATGTCAACGATGATTCTGACATGGGTCACGAAATATTTCTTCATGGCCCTTCTGTAAATTCATGAATCCCCTTCGGTTGGCACCGTGTATGCGCATCAGTCATTCCACTGTCACAGGTGACGAAGTCCATGTACACGAAATCCCAAGTTTCGGCCTTGGTGTATTCCTGATGTCCGAACCTGGTGAGTGCAAATCTGCCTGCTTGGCAGCCCTTCGGGCTGGATATACACATATTGACACTGCCCGAGCTTACAGCAATGAACACGAAGTAGGTGAAGCCCTCAAGGAATCTGGTGTCAATCGCGAAGACGTGTTCATTACCACCAAGCTTCGTCGAATGCATGCAGTCGGATTTGATGACGTTCTAGAGCACTGTCAGGAATCTCTGCGACTTCTAGACACCGATTACATCGATCTCTATCTGGTTCATGCTCCCCCGGAAGATTTGGATCACAGGGCCCCTGTTTGGAAAGGCATGGAACACTGCCTTGAACAAGGATGGGTCAAAGCCATAGGCGTCTCAAATTATGGAGCACAGCATTTGGAAAGTATGCGTGAATATGCGACTTACCTCCCTTCAGTCAATCAAATCGAAATCAATCCTTGGCTGCAGCGCCCTGAATTGCGAGCCGCAACGGAAGCCGTGGGTGCGAAAGTCATGGCTTATTCACCATTGGCAAGAGGACACAAGTTGGACGATCCCGCTTTGATTGAAATTGCCGAGCGTTTGGGGTGCACCCCCGCCCAAGTCGCCATCAAATTCTGTCACGACTTGGGTTGTATCACCATCCCAAAATCCAGTCGTGAAGACCGAATTGTGGAAAATTTGGCCTCACTCAACGTCGACTTGAGCAGTGAACAGGATTCACTCGCAGCGATGGAATGTGGGTACATCTCAGGATGGGACCCAACTTCAGAACCCTGATTAGCGAGCATCCGTNGCCAGGAATTCGTTGACCAGATGTGCATTTTGGTCTCGCAATTCGGCCAACTTTTTCAGCCAAATGGCGGCCTTGTCGATGGTCATCTGTTTCAGTTCGCCACTCAGGATATCTCCAGCAATGTATCCGCGACGAACCTCTTCAAGTGCCGCATCATCCTCTTCGAAGAAGAATTTGAGATATTGGAAAGCGACATCAATGTCAGGGTTGCCACCCAACCGTCTGTGCTCTTCGATTGTCGATTGGCCACCAGAGAATGACCGCTTGAATTTCTTCTCCATTTTCTTTAGATCNTCATTNAGGAAGATTGTGGTTTCAGGCTTGGAAGATGACATTTTNCCNCCCGTCATTCCAACCGCAAATCGGTGATAGGTGCTACTCGGTTGGAGTAAACCAGGACCTCCCATGCTNCGCTCAAGATCGAGTAGAGCCATTCGAATTGGATAGCGATCACGCTGTGTTGCCGCAGGTAGGTCTACAATGCCGTGCTTTGGGTCTGCCATGATATCGCTGTAACCGAGTCCCTTCAGGCCATCGACAATCCTTGCAAAAATGGCTTTGACGGTGGCTTTGTCGCCCGCGACAANGCTCTGATTTTCATCCATCACTGAAACAGTGATTCGCAATCCACCATTTTTCCGATCGTTCACATTGAACCAATTGGTCTTCCCGGCAAGACCACGACAGAGTCGCAGGTGCGGGTCTTGATCCACGCCGACAGGGACGACAATCGGCCTCAATCCACCATATTCATCCAATTGTGGGTGCAGAATATCGCCCGCTTGAACCAAGGGTGCTTGCACATGTGCGAGGTTAGTNTCTCCCTTGAATCCGTAAATGGCTTCAAACTCAGACAAGTTGGTTCGCTTGCCCAAAGTAAATCCCATGCGTTGAACGATGGGTCTTGTGCTCTGGAAGTAGACATTCGTCCGCTCCGGGTCCAGACCCATGGCTACATAATTCGATACGTACTCCTCAAGTGCAATCTTTCGGCATTCTGCCAAACTGTAACCTCTGGTTGCATTGGCTTCTAAATCTGCGACAGCAATGGTGACATCCGCACCTTGTTCTTGGAACCAGCGAACTTGATCGATGACCATTTTGTGTCCCAAGTGCATTTGTCCACTTGGCATCAGACCGGTCATGACTCCGAATGCTTCGCCTCGGCTTTGAGCTTGCAAGACATTTCCTAGGTCCCGATGAGCGAAAATAATGCCTCTTCGGTGGTGAAGAGATGGGTTTGCAATCCCTGACAGCGAAATAGGTTCCAAGCCGAACTGCTCAATGATGCGCTCGTAGTCCGTAGAGACTTCACTCGACCACGGGTTGATGTCGACCATCAACTCGGCGTAAACAAAGCGGCTAAGAAGGCGTCGGGTCGGTTTGGACCATTGCCGATGATTTGACGTGCTGGATGGGTATGCCGTGCCATGGCGCGTATGTGTGTACTCGGTGGCGGCTTGGTTGGAAGGTTTGTGGCTTCGACCTTGCATACCCGTGGCCATGTCGTTCGTCTGGTGGATGCAGAGTCTATACTGGACGTATCTTCGGAAATCGAAGTGATTCAATCTCAAATTAACGCAAGTAACCTTGTTGATTATGTGTCTGATGTCGATGTCGTCATCAATTGTCTACCNGGTCGGATTGGTCATTCGATTCGCGAGAACCTTGTCAGTATCAATGGGATGCGAGTGGCCGATTTGGCATTCACTGCCGAAGATCCACGCAGTCTTGATCAGTTGGCGAAAAACAGCCAAGCCACTTTGATTTACGATGTGGGTATCGCGCCTGGACTTTCAAATGCAATTCTCAAAGCAGCAGAAACAGAATTGGGGACTCTTGATTCAGGGAAAATTTGGGTCGGTGGAAATCCTCAGCAACCCGATGACGAATGGTCCTACATGGCTCCTTTTTCTCCTTCAGACGTGATTGAAGAATATACACGACCCGCACGAATTCGCCGGTCTGGACGCAACGTGACCGAGCCGGCCTTATCCGAACGTCACTTGGTCTCGGTCCCTGGATACGGTTCNATGGAAGCGTTTCTAACAGACGGAGTTCGTTCTTTGCTGAATACCATTGACAGTCAAGAGTTGCTGGAATATACCGTGCGCTGGCCCGGGCATATCGATCGGTATCTCTCTGGCAATGATTCCGAAGACGAACTGATTGCAGCATGGCAGTTTGATTCCGGGCGTCCGGAGTTCACTTGGTTATCCGTTCTAGTGACCAAAGGCCAGCAGTCGTGGAAATGGGATATCATCGACGAGGGAATGAATGGTTGGTCATCGATGGCTAGAACGACTGGCTTGGTCACCGTTGAAGTCGCAGAGATGCTTGCAGACGAGACGATCACCGATGTCGGTGTCATGCCACCCGAGCGCTTGGGTGAGGAGAAAATTTTACTCGATCGAGTAGTTAAAGCCATGCGTCGAAATGGTGTACAAGTCGAGTCAAATATTGACTCGTGACTCACTCTTCTTCCGAATAGCGATACATTGCTTGGTCATGGGCCAATGTTGAGCGTACTGCAATCGGTACAGCCAGAACGACAAGAATCGCCAATAGCGGTAGAATCCAAGAGGGTTGTACATCGGGTTGTGGTTCAATTAACCAAGTGAAGCGAACCTTTGAATCTTGGAATGGAGAACTCCACTCGAACAAATCGGTGGTGTGGTGTCCCACGGCAACAAACGGTGGTAGATTGTTGAATGTGCCCTGTGCGATTTGGATTTCAGCATCAGGTCCCTCCCATACAATTCGTACGATGGCATCACTGGGAATGGTCAAAGACACCGCTGTTTCATTCACGATTCTATATCCGATTTTGAGGTGATTGTTGTTCAACGTCAATTCATCAATTGGAGCATCATCGATCCGCTCGACTGATGTGAATTCACCTCCTGTAATGGTCACCAATGTGTTCCCGGGTACATCCCAGCCCCCGGTCGCACTGGCAGATCCTTTCAGAGTAACCGATTCTTCCGTCCGCTCCACTTCGGATGCGATGTGGTTTGAAGAGTACCACTCCCCCCAAGTGGTGAACCAGTAATCTTGGTCATCCAACCAAGACAGAACATCACGATCTCGACGAACATTCAGGTCGGCAATTCTAGCCTCCCAATACACACTCGCATAACCGTCTTGATCAATGGCTTCCTGAATCATGGTACTGGATGCCACATTTTGCTCTAGGCTACCGGCATTTCGCTCAACGCTCCATATACTTCCACCGATATTTGGTTCCACATGATCGCCGACGATTCTGAAACCTGCTTCCTCCATGATGTTGAGCGTTAGTGCATCCAATGAATCCATAGGGATTCCAAATGAAAGTGGTTGTTCACCCCACTTTGATGCGTTAATTTGAGAGGTCAGGTAATCTTTGCATTCTTGAACCACAGAGAGGTCATCTTCGATATTTTTTCCCGGCATTCCATGGCAACCAAATTCATCACCCAATGCCAGACGTTCTCCGCCAACAACATCCTGAATCAACCAACCGTCGGCTCTCCATGCCACGGCATTGGGCATGNATAAAGAAAGGAGCAAAACGCTCAGCATGAAGAATGCAGCTCTCACGGAATGCATCCGAGTGTCGATATATCTTGACCTTAACCTATGCGCATTAGGCAATCATCAAATGCAAATCAGTGGATGGAAAGGTATGGCAGAGGTCAACGAAGCCACGATGGAAGCGCTTCGAAAAATCTGCTTTATCCCTGGTGCTCCAAATCCATTGCCAAAATCACCTCTGTACAGTCTTTTCTTGTCGACGCTACCCATTATGTTCCGATCGATTTTTCGATTACGCTATCGAGGAATCGAGCGTATTCCCCACAAGGGGGCAGTCATCATCGCTGCCAATCACACATCTCACATTGATCCATTTACAATCATCTCAGGTACACGCCGCCGAATTCACTATTTGGCAAAAGATGGTCATTTTGAGAAACTTGCCACCGCGATTATCATGAAAACGAGCGGACAGATTCGGACCCATCGTGAATCTGGTGCCGCCGATGCACTCAGCAGCGCTTCAGATGTCTTGAGTGCTGGATTGGCCATGGGTATTTTCCCCGAAGGCACTCGCTCTCGGCGAGATGAACCTCCGTTTTTGTCAGAAGGGAAAACCGGTGTTGCACGATTGGCTGCGAGCCACCCCGATGTGCCCGTATTTCCAACCGCCATCATTGGGGCACGTACAGTCATGGCACCTGGCGACAAATCGATTCGTTTTTGGAAACGAGTTGAAATCACCTATGGCAAGAGTATCACTTGGAATGAGTGGCTAGTTCATCCCGCAGGAGGTGCTCAAGACAACGCATCCCTCCAAGCCATCATCGATTCTCAACCGGATGAACAGCGAGATGCCCTTCGAGGGCTTTACAGACGATTTACTGACCAACTGATGGGATCCATCGAAGCCCTCGGCGCACCCTAGAAGGGTGCGGGTATTCTTCAAGAACCCCCGTGATTAGGCAGTGTCGTCATGCAGACCTATCTCGACTTGTTGCGCCGCATTCTCGATGAGGGTGTTGAACGAGGGGACCGCACTGGTACGGGCACATTGTCTGTTTTTGGCCACCAAATGCGATTTGATTTGTCACAGGGCTTCCCCGCAGTCACGACAAAGCGACTGCATTGGCCCAGTATTATCCATGAGTTACTTTGGTTCCTCTCCGGCGACACCAATGTCGGTTATCTGCAGGAAAATAAGGTTCGAATTTGGAACGAATGGGCCGATGAAAACGGGGANTTGGGNCCCGTCTACGGTAAACAGTGGCGGAAATGGGAATCCAAAGACGGCCGAGTCATTGACCAAATTTCTGAAGCCATTGATCTCATCAAAACCAATCCGTCGAGTCGTAGAATTTTGGTCAGCGCTTGGAACGTAGGTGAACTTGAAGACATGGCATTGATGCCATGTCATGCCTTTTTCCAGTTCTACGTTGCAGATGGCAAACTCTCATGTCAATTGTATCAGCGAAGCGCTGATGTTTTCTTGGGTGTCCCCTTCAATATCGCATCATACGCGCTGTTGACACAAATGATGGCCCAGGTGTGTGAGCTCGATGTCGGTGACTTTGTTCATACGATCGGTGATGCTCACTTGTATCTGAACCATCTTGAACAGGCAAAAGAGCAAATCACTCGTGAACCATTGCCATTGCCAACAGTCAAACTCGATTCGAGTATCATGGATATCGATGCTTTCACCGCTGAACATATTGAGGTTGAGGGCTATCAGCACCACCCGCACATTGCGGCTCCCATCAGTGTCTAGGTGATTACATGAAAATGGCCATGATTGTTGCAATGGATGAGCATGGATGTATCGGCCGTGAAAACAACTTGCCATGGCGATTAAAGTCAGATATGGCTCGATTCAAATCTCTCACTGAAGCGGATGGTTTCAATGCCGTCATTATGGGTCGCAAAACTTGGGATTCGCTTCCTGATGCATANCAACCGCTACCCGAGCGTGTCAATATCGTAATGTCAAGAGATATGGATTGGAGTCATCCTGAGGCGGAAACTGCATTGTATCAAGGCCGAGCAATCGAGATNGCCTATGCAGAAGCCTGTGACGAATGTTGGGTNATTGGNGGTGCACAAATCTACGAAATGTTCCTTNATCGTGTCGAGGAAATTCATGTGACNACGGTTCACACAACAAATTCAGGGGATNTACAATTTCCCGAGTGGAACCGTGAAGGTTGGGCTGAATCAGTCATTGAGACGATTGAAGCGGATGACGACAACGAGTTTTCCACCACTTATTCGATATGGACCAAATCATGAGTTTTCGTCTTGCATCGCTTCGGAAGCCGCAGACAACAATCCTAGCAATCGATGTGCCTCATCATCGGTTGGCATGCCACGAAGAATGACACGACTCAGGGTGTCAGCCGCTGAAATCTTCTGATCCTCTCTCTTGGCAGTGGCCCCCGCGATTTCTTCAGCACGTCTTCGAATCTCTCGTTTGAGATCTGGGTTTAGCAAACGTTCGGTATGCACGGTTTTCGGCAATGCCTTATCTCGTCCAACTTTTGGCAATAAAGTTTGAAACCATTCGTAACACACGATGGCGACAGTGTGACTTAGATTGAGGATGGGATATCCTTCCCATGTTGGGATGGTNAGCATGAGGTCACATGCTCGCAATTCATCTTGAGTAAGTCCCATCCCTTCGGGCCCAAACACAATCGCTACTTTACCTTCAATTTGTGACAAGCGCTCGCCCATCTCAGCAGGCAACAAAAAATGACGAAACAGAACCTTGTCTCCATGTTCACGNTTACCACTGGTTCCAATGACCAAGCTGATNTCTTCAAAGCAGTCANNCCATTCTTGGAATACCTGACANTCGTCAAGTACACCCTGAGCATGTTTCGCGCGGTTTCGAGTTTCTTCGGAAAAGGTCCCTTCGTGCCGTAGGATTCGCAATTCATGCAGACCAAAATTACGCAGACATCGTGCGACAGCTCCAATGTTCCCCTCAAATTGGGGCTCAACCAAGACAATAACAAGTTCACAGTTCCAGGTAGGATGTGGAATTGCGGAGTTTGTCCCCATTCTCANGCCTCAAAATTCTTGATGAGTTCATCCGACAATGGTTCGTATAGAAACATCATCCAACCNTCCCCTCGCTCTTGATTAGGCATTGGGTAAGAAAATNTGAGATAGCCATTTGATTTGAGGTGATTCATGAAATCAAGCAACACCTGTCGCTTGGGATGGTGAACGTGACCAATTTCACCGGATTGATCGACCTCAAGGGCCGACATGGTTTCCCCTCAGTCCTCTCGGCGCTGCATGTAGCGTGTAACGTACCCTGCAATCCAGTTGCGCATACGCTTGTTATCTACATCGGTATATTCTGCTACCAAGGCCTTGTTGTGTTCAAAATCATCATTGAACTGATCAGGATATTCTTCACAAAGTCGGATAGCGCGGATTTTGATAAATGACGGTCGAATATTGCCCATTTTGCTCACTCCTCTACCAATTTCACTTCAATCGGGAATCCTTCTTCACGAGTGACGACGAGACGAATCTTCCGGGGTGGCTTCTGAATGCCACGAGCCCAGATNGCGTGATTGACGGCCTCATCAATCCACAACTCCTCGTCCTCCTCCATCTTCATGTGTCGAGAAACATGCTTGCGAATTTCCTTCATGGCTCTTGCAGCACGCTGCGTTCGAGGTACAGCCCATGCTGCACGTAGTGGGACAACCATTTCCTTCGTTTCAGCCATTCAAATTCCTCCTAACGTTGTAGTTTGCTCCGTCGCCAGTGGTGGCGCTTGGGGTGATTGGTCACCTTGCGGTTGGTTCGTAGCATAACCCAAACAGGTACGCGGCGGTTTTGCTTTGTGACCTTGTTCAGNCGCTTCTTCTTTGCATAGGGCTTGTGTCGTGCCATGTGTATCCCTCAAATTCGTCGNATTGTGGTCTCCCGACGTCCGTTTTCTGAAAGTCCCTGCAAGATACGCTTCAGCATATCATCGCNAATNGGGATTTGAATCTGATTGTTTTGNTGTAGNGTAAACAAGTGCTGCTTNACCGTAGAAGCAAGTTCTGCATGACCAAGTTCGACACGCGCAAGCCTGTCGCGAGCCTCGGGTGTGAGAATGGTTCGCATTGCNTTNGCGATCACATTCGCTTCNTGCTCAGCAGCCGCCTGTTCGACTTCCATTTNGGCCTGCTGCTCAGCNTGAGCTTGNAGNTGATTCTGAATTTCCGCTTGACGAGCNGCGCGAATTCGGGCCAATTCCTCGTCTTCGACGGTCATGACCTCACCCACATTCTCCTCTCCAATCAGTACTTGCTCAGTCCTGGGTAGGCGGCTTCAGCCTCTGGACGAACTTCGTGAGCAACCGAATCAAGCAACTTTTGACCCTCAGCAGTCAGGACACGGCCCATATTGACCGTTCCGGCAGCATTTCGTCGAATTGTAACCAATCCCGCATCCTCGAGTTGTTGTAGAGAAGTACGGGTGACATGTCGGCTTCCAGTGGTGGCACGGTTGGGTGCAACGCCTCGATTTTTTGGACCTCCGAAGGCCTGTGAAAGGTGGTTAACTCCGACCGGTCCCATGCGGCCGACCTTACGCAAAACCGCAGCACTGCGGAGGTACCACCAGTTCTTCTGGACAGGTGGGCGTTCCTTGTGTGCCCCAGTCTTGACGAAGTCTGCCCATTCGGGTTGTGTGATTTTTTCATGNGCCTCTAGCCGTTCGGCCAAGACCGGAATCAGGAGTTCTGCTGGGACATCGTAAAACGTAGTCATGAGAGGCACCTAAGCAGGTCGCCGACCAGCACCCCATATTTAACGCTGACCGCCCACCTACGGTGGGGGCATCTCGGGGTCGTTCTGCCAAGGTTCAAGGGTGGGAAAACTTTCGACGGTTCATGAAGAAGGCGTTGGCCCAAAATCCGAACATGCTTCGGACCATGGTTGGCCTCGGCTTGACGTTGATTTTGATCCTGTCGTATGCCGTATACGGCGCCACCATGGATTCTTCGTACTACTTGTATAACACAACCAATGAATCAGTCGATCACGAAACCACAGATCAGGGCTTGTCGGATGAGAATACAACGCAATCTTGGACATTCTCGACATTCAAAGCCACTACTTGGCTAAATGTATCCATTGCAGGCATTGAATCTGGAGATTCAGTGAGCATCACCATTTCGGATGGGGTTTGGTATCATCACGAGATGTTGGGTTCGGATGATGCTGAACGGTTTAGTTGCCGTCAAAACAATGAGAAAAATTACGAGGAATACAATGTCTGTACGGCCGCATCTACACATTCATTGACAGCGGATGAAGATGGGAATCTTACTTTCAGAGGGATTGTCCACCCTGAACTACCCATGGGGGGGTTAGGGAGCCTGTTTGCCGATTCAATGGAGGAGGCAGTGGAAGCCTCTGAAGACTTGATTTCCCAGAACAATCGCACCCTAACTTGGACCATTACCCTGACCAGTTCCGAACCCATTCGTCCTGACGAATTTTCACCTTACGTACAATCAACTTCACATGATTTGGAATCTGTTGAGGAATTCAAGGTGGACCCTGTGGAAGAGATGCTGTGGTCGATTTCGGCATTGATTGGATGCTTCAGTTTGGCATTGATTGTCCCCCTGACAATCTATTTCGCTGCTCGCGCGAAGGAGATGCGGGAAGAACGAGTTCGAAAAACCGCCATCGAAAAATTGCGAGATGATATCGGGGCCGATGACTGACCGTTACGTTATTTTATCCACGGGAATACTGCCCCGTGAGGCCCATGCTACTCCGTGTCAATCAGGTCCCTGCTCGCCTCGCGGTGTTCATGGTACTCCTGATGTTGGTTTCGACTTTGCCATTGGTGCAGGGTACGCAGGGCAGAGCGGGACCTGATATCGTCCCGACATCTGCTTACGTGTCCTATGTTAGCACGACAGATCAAACCAATCATGCTGTTTTATCTTCGCAAAACCCATCGTCTATTGGAATGAATCGGCCAGCAGATTTGTGGATTATTGACGGAATGTTGGGTCTTGAACAGCGAATCGAAGTCACTTTAGAGAATCAAGGTGATTCAAGTGCCGGTAGTTTTAGCGTTGATATTGAAATTTTACACGATGAATACACCGACTTTATCCTCCATTCATATCGGGGTAGTGTCAGTTCCATTTCAGCCGGAGGCAGTGCAACAGTCACCACCACATGGATTCCTGATTACAGTGGCAATCACACGATTCGAGTCACATCTCTACTTTCCACTGATGCCAATCCCGGGAATGATGTTGGTACACGGAGTCTAACGATTGGCAACTTGTACGATCGCGCTGAAACCAGCGGATCTTGGTCACTGGGTAGCAACTGGTATGTGTCGGATGAAGCCTCTCTCAGCGGCACNAATTCATTCCATGTGGGTGGCCAAACATCTGCCTCAAATTATGGCAATAACTGGGACACATCTCTCGTGAGTGCAACCATCGATACTTCGGATGCCCATCCAAATCCAACACGCGGAATCGGAATCGGATTTTTCTACACGGGAAGCTCATGGTCGGGTAATCCCCCGGCCGACAGTGGAGATGGGTTTGACATCGATGTNTGGGATGGGACATCATGGGTTCGNATATCTCCCAATACTGTCAGTGGCGATATTGATACAGATTTTGTGACAGATGGAAGCAGTTGGCTGATTACTCTCAATCAGGTTGGCAATCATGCCGTACCGTACTGGGGAATTCCTGCGAATACAATGAATAGTCAGTTCAAATTCCGCATCAATTTCCACTCCAATGCTGCTGGTACCAATATCGGACACTGGATGGAGGACATTGTGATGTTCTACGATCAAAAAGCTCGGGCCGAGGAGTTCGCAATTTCTGCCAATTCCGGTTCAAGTGGCCATGCTCAGGCCGGCGAATGGGCAGAAACCACAATCAGTTTATCCAATGCCGGTAATTTATCCGATTCGGTTGAATTGAGTGTTTCCAATTTACCTGCGGGTTGGTCACACCGTTTCCAGCACATGACTGGTTCGCAGATTCCTGATGGCTCTCGACTCGATTTAAGCAAAGGTGAGACAAAGACAATCAAATTGTTAGTTCAACCTTCTGAAGGTTCTGCAATGGGTTCGACGAGTGTAAATGTACATGCTCACAGTACCGAATCAACGGTTTCTGCGATGACCACAGCTTCATTCATTGTTGACCCTGGATATCAACCGGCATGGGTCGAACAAGATCCGAGTTTTTCCTGTGCCCCGGGAAATGCATGTGATTTCGAAATTACGCTGAGAAACGATGGTGATGGTCAGGATACGTTCTCTCTATCGACATCACCTGTATTATCTCAAGATGGGTGGACATTCGGATTGAAATGGGATCAATCAACAATGGTCACCATTCCCAAAGATGGAACTGAAACGATCATGGTAACAGCCAACATTCCACAAGATGCCCCATCCGGCATGCGAGCCAGTTCAGCCTTTATTGCGACCAGTCAGGCTGATTCAAACAAGTTCGCTACAGTTCGCGCCAATGTGACTGCCTCCATGGTCTCCAATGCAGCCGTCGGTGTTGCAACCAGCGATATTCCATCAGAAGGGTGGTGGATTTCTCCCGGAGAGTCAATCACAGTTCCGTTCACAATTTGGAACAATGCAAGTCAACAAGATGCATTCACGTTCAGTTTTGATGAAACCGGGGTCTTTGGATGGGATATTGAACTGTTGTCCTCGCCCAATGTCATTGTTGGCCCTGAACACAGTACCAGAGTTTTCGTTGAATTTACGGCTCCTGATACGGCTCAGGCAAATGATCCTGGACCCATTGTTACGCCACACATCATATCCACTGAATCTGGAATGAATGGTGATGAGTTGCCGTTCTCAGGGATACGTGTTCGGCAACTGCATGATATTTCTCTAACGATGAATACTCCCGAAATGGATGTCATTCCTGGCCTAGTAAACCAAATCCCCTTCCAAGTCGAGAACTTGGGGAATGGTGCGGAAAATGTTGTGTTCAATTTGGCAGCATCTTCAGACTGGAATTGGTGGGTTGAGTTTAACAGTGCGATTGTCATTGNCCCTCTCAGTCTATCCACCAGTTACGATGGAAATAGCCTTGCAATGGGGACATTATTCATCGAAGTTCCAGGAGGTGAAGATCCGAACCAAGTCTTCGATTTGACGTTCGCAGCAACACCTGTTCAGGGTACTGATTCTACACCTGATGATTCGCAAATCAGTTGGCAATATCGGACGCAAATGANAGCAATCCCTTCAATCACAGAGTTTGAAGATGAGCANGCCTCTCTGTGGATGGGTCAAAGTGCCGAGTGGACTGTGTATCTCGAGAATACAGGCAATACTTTCGATAGCAGTTTGCGTGTGCGTATTTCGGCCGACAAGAATTTGCCAGGTATGTTGGTACAGGCCGTCACCAGTCGTGGAGTCGGACAACTCAATGGTTGGGTCGATCTCCCCATGGGTCCAGGCGGAAGTGAAGCGATAACGATACATTTCGAAACGATGGAAAATTTCCCACTTGGCGAATCCATACGATTGACCCTTGAAGTCGAGGGTGGANGAATCACCAGTCAAGATNTCTTGCAAACGGTTTCAACGGAAGTTTTGGTGACTGTAGATCAAAAACGCAGTCTNGCCGCAACTTGGAATCTCGACCCGTCAATTCCATTTGAGCCGGAGCAAATGAGTACATTCCAGGTCAATGTCACCACTGATTCGACCATGCCAATCACACTGAATCTGACGAGCAGCGTTCCTGAATCAGTGTTCCTCGATTGTCGACCAAGGTCTCAGAATGGCGACGTTGTTTTGCTTCTACCTGCTTCCAGCCCGGGACCTGCACAAACAGGTACAATTGACTGTGATATATCCTTGCAAGCAGATGAACGCGATCGAACTGTTGAGTTTGAATTACACGATGATTCAGGCACAAAAATCTGGTCTTCGGGACCCGTACATCTGAAAACAGTTCAAGTCGATGAAAGTGGTGGATTTGCTGGATTTGGAAGCGCTGTTCTACTAGGTGGAGGTGTCATTGCATTGGTGGCTTTCATCGNATTCTTTGTCTTCATGACCAGTATGATTCTGAAGCGACGAAGAGCACTNGATATTCTTGAGTCCGGAGAAGATGAGGTAGAGGACGTTTCATCTTCAACGATGGCGGCGACCCCGATACAATTGCAACCAAACCCCGCCGTCGTCCAGACACCCGTACAGGTGCAGGCCCCACAGCAGTCAACCCCGCCAGGTCCTATGCCGGGTGCGCCGGGACCTATGCCTACTGCTTCACCCATTGCTCAGCAATCGATTGTGGTTGAAACTCCCGAACCCACGCCCGCTCCCGAAGATTTCTCCGATGCCCAACTTATGGCTGCAGGTTGGAGTGAAGCGCAAATTCTCGAATTGAGAGGATCAGCATCGGCTCATGTGGAACAAAGTGCGGCTTTGCCGACTTTCAATTGCATCGTAACCGGACAAGTCTTGACCGCGAATGACGCTTGGTGGCAGTGCTCAAGTTGCGGTGGATTTGCATCATCGGTTGCAATTGCACTCCATACGCACTGTCCAGCATGCAATGTGCAACGCTAATCCCAATCAAGATTCAGCTTCTCATCGGGCGCTTCCAATTCACCGCTCGGATCGATTCCAGGTCCACTCTCCCATTCTCCATCAAACTGTTTGTGAGATAAACCGATCAATCCCAACTGATTCAATCGAGTAATCGCAGCGGCAGTTCGGTCTTTCACGGGTGCGATTCTCTCATGAAAAGTTGAATCCAACAATACGCAAATCTCGTCAAATGTACGAGATCCATCACACAACTCCCAAAGTAGGCTGTTCATGTCATCCAATGGTCGTCGTAGTTCCTTGGGGGCCCGCATNATTTTAGCGAGTAATCCCTCAAACCTCTTGAATTTCTTAGGGTGTCGGATCACGACGAATCTTCCGGTGACTCCCTCTAAATCGGGGTGTGGACCAGCAGCACCACGACGCCCCCACCAAACGGGGAGTCGCACAGGAAAGGAACCCTCTAATTCTTCCAAATTCACACCTCACAAATCCAAGGTCCATGTCCATACGACCAAGGAAATCATACATGCAATCCCAGAGAATGCAGAAAGACGTACCAACTCGTCTCTCTCTGTAAAATTGCGGAGATACCATGTAGCTACACCCAGCATTGAACAGATGGATAGCAACAACCACCATGCCCCTGGCATACTTGCCCCTGTGACCTCCCCCTCAAGGCACTGTCGATGAAACGGGCCTCTGTAGCCTCAATTGAGTGTGCGCATTTATCCCTATTGGGGGGGACAGCGCGACGTGCTCAGCAAGATTGACGGTATGCTGGTCCAATTTTCACGTCTTTTTGGGACTGGAATTCTCCACCCTCCTTTACAGATTGCAACTCTGTTGATTGCTTTCACACTGATTCATTCGGCTGCATTTTACACCTCAAACGAATTTGCATGGATTCTGTTGTGGCTTGGCTATCTAGGCATACTGGGTGTTGGACGAGCTTGGGTGGCGAACGAGAAACAACGAACTGCCATCGCCAGAAAGTTGTCAGACACCGATCCCGACACCTTACCCGATTTGCGAATCAGTGCTCTACTCTCAGCCCTGCAATTGTTGATTATCATCCCCTTGCTGATGCGCTCCAGCCACTCGATTTTTGGATTGTATAATGTGCCTGAAAACGCCATCCTTTCTGATTGGATGTTACTCGGGGTTGATTTGCTGTTTCGATCGTTCTTGGATTGGTCTGAAATCTATGGTGTGCAATTGAGTTCAATCGAACTTGATTCAATGGGTGGCCGACATTTGTTCATGATTCTTTTATTGACGATTGATTTCATCTTGATTCAGGGTTTGTTTCGCGTTTTTGAAATTCGGCGTACTATTTCTGAAGGTGTTGCAGCCACAGTACGTGATCCTGAGATGGCCTATCGACTCGGNTCNCGTGCNGTGCCGAGNTTGTTGTTGATGTTGGAAGATGAAACCATCTCTGGTGAGCAATGCAAGAANGTGATTGAAGCTCTAGCAGTATTGCGCGAACCNAGTGCTTGTGAGTCNATTNTTGGCCGATTCGATGACGATGAGTTGCGGTCTACTGCCATTGCTGCGATGGTGTCAATTGGACATTTACCGCCTCTGTTGGATGCCCTTCATTCCTCCTCAAAGCCAAAACGAATGGGCGCAATCACAGCATTGCGCAAACTCGCACTACCCGAATCAATTCCTGGGCTATTGTCGATTATATCGAATTCCGAGGGGGATGAGAAGGAACAGATTGTGCAGGCCTTGACTGCGACAGGGACCTCTTCACATCCACTGCTTAGGGGTTTGCTCAGAGATTCAGATAAGCGAGTCAAGTTGGCTGCACTGCAAGGTCTCAAGTTAGACAATAGTTCTTCATTGATGCTCCAATTGATTGAGATGTCGACTGACCAAGATGCGGATGTGAGACTGGCAGTCGTCGATGCGATGCAACGTTTCTCTGACGGTCGGGTCGTCCAACCTTTGGCCAAAGCTTTGGAGGATGTCGACGAGAGAGTAGCGCGTCAAGCAAAACGAAGCTTAGATCATTTGGAATCAGTGGCTGCTCGCAAAGGTCGCTGATCTGNCCAATGATCCATTTGATTCAGTGCGATTGTCACATTTACGGCATCGCCATCAGACCACCAATCGACTGCGACAAAAGTTGGTTTTGTACCATGGGCTTCCCAGCATTCCANTGAACGGTCCAGCAAGAAATCATAGTCGTTAACGATGTGTGCTCGAGTCCAATCCGATGTACCTCTTTCCACGGATAACCAATTGTTCATGTGCCAAACTGGCTGATTTGCATCACCTCTGTGGACATCACATGTCATNTCTTCAGGATTTTTTTCCGCATAGTTGGTCGTCCACCCATGTTCAACAAAATTGTGTAAATAGGGATAATTTGAGTCTGAACTCCCTTCGATGAAGACAACGAGATTTCGTTGGCTATCAATCATCGAGCTCAGAGTCGGCCAATCCTCGTTCAAGGTTTGAGTGTGTACCTTATCGATTAATCCACTCTTGTTTAGGATGTAAGCAATGTGTGAATATGGTACATGAACTTCGAAGAGTAGAGTGACAACATCCCGAGCTGACGAATTCATTTTGTCATGTATGATTGAGAGCAATTCTACGGCATTTTGGCTACCCAAAATGCAAGTGCCATGACAAAATGAGGTATTTTCTAGAGATTCAGAATATCTTGAGTGATGTATGTCAAGCATGAAGGCTCGATACCCAGCATCCCATTGTTGGCTCAGATTGAGACGGTGGTTAGCAGCCAAGAAGTTGTAACCTTCGTCTATTGATGAATGGGCATTGTGTGTTTCGGGATAGGTGACGTCTGTGTATTGCTTCTCGCAATTCTCGCTCAATCCGTTGCAAGGTTCGACGTATTCCTGCTGAACTTGAACAGACAATGTCGGAGACAGTCCCATCAACAATAGTAGCAAAATCAAGCAGACCCCAGATGGGTCAATTTTCGGGCTCATGAAATCACTCAGCGCGCAAGGTTGTCAATCATTGCATCAATCGTTTCAGGATTGGCTTCTTTGTCCCGACCGGACAAACAGGTACGTCCAATGACATCTGCACCAATGAATGAGAATTGTTGACGCATTGCCATGATGACATGGGCGCCACCACCACCACTGTGAGTCGCCAAGCCAACGGGTTTGCCTGTACACATGTCTCTGAACTGTTTCCAATCAGTGGACATCCAAGCGATTGCATTGTTCAATGTCGGTGGCATGGATCCGTTGTATTCGGGTGCAATGATGACCCAAGCATCAGCATCTGTCAATTTGCCAACTAAGTCGGAAACATCCGGGGCATCCTCGCTTTTTGATCGAGCAATTGTAAACATGGGAAGGTCGATTTCGGCCAAATCAATAATTTCTGTTCCATGTCCTTTCGACCGAGCGTTCTCTGCAAATTTTTCAGCGAGTTCCAAATTTGTNCCTGAGGTTGCNGTCATCATTAGGATGTGAGCCATGGTTCTGGGAAAGGACATTGATTCTTGAACTTGTGCTGAGATTCGTTCTTCAGACGACGAGCGCCTTCGGCGAATGCTTATGCATGGAAGGCTCTTGTGAGAGTCGGAGATGGTTATGCCTGAACACGGTCATGAAGTGTGTCCCCACTGCGAACACACCCTGACGGGTTCTGAAGCCACATGCCCAAGTTGTTCGGGTCCACTATTCGGAATTGCTCCAAAGGCCCCGCAATCAACCGATACCGATACGGTCACCATCGACAATGTCGCCGTCCCAACATACACGCCTACATCTACGGAAAATGTTAGCGCTGAAGTGAACGATTCGACTTCGCACTCAAAAGAACCGAGTCCAGAACTGTCCGCCGATGAACTCATTCAGCAGGGAGAAGTTCTCAGCATCGAAGGTCAGCATGCTGAGGCATTGCGTTATTTCAATCAGGCCATCGCCATAGATCCCTCCAAGCACATGGCTTGGTTCAATCGTGGTGTTGTCAGTGAAGCAACCGGCGATGTTCAAGATGCAGTGCAAGCCTTCAAACTTGCACTGCAGAACTCACCCGGACACGGTGCAGCGAGTGCAAATCTTGCTGTACTTTTGCAACGCATGGGTCATGCATCCGATGCGGTTGAGCATGCTCAGAATGGACTGATTGCATTCCCTGGGCACCCGGCACTACTGGACATCTTGTCCGGTGTGGGTTCTTCACCTCCTGTCGTCGCATTGCAACCCGAACCTGTGGTTGAAACTCCATCTGTAACTGAAATTGGAGAACCTACGATTGACGCCCCCATTTCAGAACCTGAGGTTGAAACAGTACCAGAACCTGAGGTTGAACCAGTACCAGAACCCGAAACAGAATGGGTACAGCCTGAAGGCAATATCAAGTCGCTTGGTGCGGCACCAAATCCCACAATTGAGGAGCCCGTGGAAGCCCCACCAGTACAAACTCTCGACCTTGATCAATTGGCCGAATCAGCCANAATGATGATTCGTGAAGGTAACCCTGCCGGTGCACTGGAGTCACTTCGCGCTCATCTACCTGAAGCCGCTGCTGAACATGCAGGTTGCTGGAGAGTCGCTGCCGGTGCCATGGCACGTCTCGATTTAATCGATGCAGCGATTAATGCGTTTGAATACTCAACTGACTTGGACGCTAACGATGCATCAGCGTGGTTTAACCAAGGCGCACTGAAGAAAAAGACACAGGACTTGAATGGTGCCTTGGATTGTTTCCAAAAGGCATTGGGTATCGATTCACAGTACGCCAAAGCCGCCAATGGTCTGGCGTTGGTTGCAGTTGATTTGGGTAAAGCCGATGTTGCCATTGATGCATTTAGATCATTACTGCTCATCGAGCCGACACATGCGAGTGCCCTAATTTTTGCAGAACTACTCATTGATTTGGCAGAGGGNGAAGGACGGGCCATCGAGTTTGACATGAATTTGCCCACGACACTCCCTGCAGGACCTGAAATGGCCTCTGAAGCTTTGCAATACCTGACAGAAGGTGCAAGCGCACTTCGAGCACGTGCGTTTAGTCTGGCAGGAGAACATGCCGAGTCAGTTACGATTTGGAAACAACTTGTTGAACAAGACAAATCTGATCCTAGTCTATGGCTCGGTCTTGCACGCTCACTGAGTGCAGCTGGTAGNGAGGAAAAAGCCGCAGCATGCCGACAAAAAGCGCGTGATTTGGGTGTTGAAGTCAGCGAACCTGAGATCGTAGAAAACCTGGTTGAAGACGCAATTGAACCTAGTGTAGAGGTCGCCCCACCGGTCGAATCAAATTCCGTTCCTGCGTTGGTTGATGCTGATGACCCTTGGGGGGAAGAATCGACAACCGTTGAATCTGTAGAACACGTTGAGTCCGAACCTGAACCGCAGTACGAGGAACCCTCTCAAATCACGACGGAAGAAATTATCCTTCATGAAGCCGCACTCGATACAGTTGAAGCACCAGAACCCGTTTTTATGGAACCTCGACCAGAAGTTGATTTGGCAGC
>PBPV01000028.1 GCA_002724815.1 Methanobacteriota archaeon
CACCGTTCGGATTGTATTGAGTCAACGCATTCCCTGTACAAATAAGACGCTGCTCCGCTCCAAGTGCCCCATCTCCGATCATCTGGAACGCGCCTGGACTGGCCAAACTCCATCCTGAAAGATTCATCGCAAATCCATCTGGATTTTCGAGCTCGACCCATTCTGGAGGGCCATTGAGCGGGTCGGCCATGAATTCTGTAATACGCAAACCCACGGGTTCCCGGCCCGCATTGTGAACCTCTAAGGTCACACGGACCATTTCATCTCCAAGATACATGGTTCGGCTGGCGGTCGAACCACGGGTGGCGGAAGCCCGTGAAGTGCCGTCCGAAAAAATCTCGGTTCCAACTCGATTTTCATCCTCGGATTGGACTACGGTGATGGTCAGATTTACATTCAAACCTTCGTCGATACCCAAACCGTGAATGAGACGATCTTCGGTCACATTTCCAAGTGCAGATATTCGTTGCATGTCAAGATGTCCCGCACCATCGCCAATGGCTGGCAATAAATCGGCAGTCAACAGTGTACTGGCATTGAATGCATGCCAGTCATCTGTGGCGTTTGCGATGTCTCGAATCCCCGCTTCTCTCAGCACAACGTGTCCCTTTGAATCAGTCAATTTTTCCAACCCATCAATCGCCATCTGGTCGAAGCGNTCGGCTTCGGCNACATTGCTCCCAAGTTTCAACTGGCTCAGGGCCAAAAACGCGCTNACGATGACCAAGAACAGAACGAAGGCNGATANGAATTCGACCACAGCCGTAAGCGCGTCTTCATCNTGCACTTTTCGTGCATTTGCGGCGGTGCGCTCACCCTCCTGCATCAGACTGGCATCGGGGCCGCCTCCATCAACCCTGTGGCCGATTTCTTTGCCTCGACAAACCTTCACCGTCGNCTGTCGGATAGCCGAGGGGTATTTACGGCCCGTTTGGAGTCGTGGGTTCAATGGGTTCTGTGCAGCGCGCCCGTAGGGCGCGGAACCGACACCGTGCGAGCGGCCTTGTTTTGTTGATGCTAGTGAGCACATTCGCAGCCTTCATGAGCCCAGTTCAAGCGGAAATTAGCAACGATGATGTCTCAATTTCAAATGCGATTGAACCCCTCCCCAATTGGAGCTATGATGATTCAGATATCATCTATTGGACACCCCAAATTTTGGTCGAGAATCAGTACACTTTGTCTGCGAGTTCGCGAACGATTACCATGGAGGTATGTGGCGGAGATCACACACAGTCTGCGACTTGTCCAGCCAATCAAATCCTGAAGGAGGCGACGGCCCAATCACCCAACTTGAACCCAAATGGAAATGAAGGCGATTCGGCTTTTGTCACGTTCTATTCTTTCCTATGGTTCATTGATTCCAGTGACATCTCAACTTATGCAGGTGAATTCACCATCATGTTCCATTTTGACGTAGAAGACAACAACCCTTCCAACGATCATTTGCGATACAAGGTTGTCATCCTAGACGACCTGATTGATTTAATCGTGAACGACCACGATGTGGATACCTCCACTGTCTACAACAGCAACTCACCAATTCCGGCTAACCTGGATGTCCAAAGCCGTTCGTGGCCGGCGGGCCAAAGCTTCTCGACAGAGTGGTCAATGCACATGGTGGATTCATTGGTCGCAGAATCGCAAGATTGTGTGTTGTGGCAAAAAATTCACACCGGTCAAGGCAACATGGAAGGAACCGGTGAATTGATTCTTCACGAAGCAACGCATTACAACTCTACTTCNAGCATGTATTATTCACCATTTGAGATTGAAGTCGGAATCAGCAACACGAGTTCTCGAATTTTTGGAAACATTGCGGTTTCAGGGACACTCTTCGGTGCAATCCATTCGGTTGAAGTCACCGCCACGTTGAACGGCACTGAATTGTATACAGAAACATGGGAGTTCATGGGCGATGGTTCATTCCCCAATACTGCTTACAACACAGAATTTGACAATGGGACCATTTGTTTCACTGCCAAGTTGACCGTTGATGACATCTTGGTGGCTCAGGACAGTCGAACGGTTGAAGGTGTCAGTGGGACATTCGGTTCAATGAGTATCGCCTTGCCTGACATTGTCGCGCCTCATGCGGGCTCGTTTGAAGTCAGAGCCTGGATCAATGGGACCTTCCTCGACCCCAATTTGGCAAATGACAATGTTGCATTCGACATTGTGGTTAACGATACCACTGACGTCTGGATTCGAGAAGTAGTACCCGCTCGTGGCGCCCCAAATTATGTTCAGCAAAATGGACAATATCTGTCAAAGTTCCCCTATGGTGAGCAATCAATCCGTGTCGTCTCTGGCAATATCGGCTGGGTAACGGTTTCCGCTCGGATGGAAGTGAATCTGTATGCATTGTCTTCCGGAGATTATGTCGCGGGCCCATACACTTGCAATTCCACCCTCACACCGGGTGAAGAGATGGTCTGTGACTTCGATTTCAGTTCGACTGGTTTGTTTACCTTGAATGCATCCATTACCACAGTTGATGGCAATGTCGATGCATTCCCAAGTGACAATTGGTTTGAGCAATCAATCATTGTCGATTTCGGTGCAATCAATCCGACTGTAGCCAATCCAACACCCACGGATGTCTTTGAAACCGGGCAAGAAATTCTTGCCGTAGCGGCGGTCGATCCTCAAGCTCCCATGCCCCTAAATTTCACTTGGAGGATGAATTTCATGGAGATTTTGGGTTATGGTCAGGTGACCAACTTCACCATGCCCATGGGTGAATGGCAATTGACCCTNTACGTCGAAGATGNTGCTGGAAATNTTGAGATCGCAATGCAACCCATTCGAATTCTGAANCGCGTTGAGTTCANTGAATCACCTTACGTCGTATCAGGTGTGTCCGTNTCGACCTATTCAATGGCGCTTGAGTTTGATGCGCCTGATTTGCCACCCCCTGGTGTATTCTATCCAACAGCATACAATCGTGACAAAGAACCGTTGGTGATGTTCAACATGTCCATGGATTCACCTTATGGAGTCAATATTACTGTGGATAGCATCGATGCAAAACTGGATTTGAATCACTTCCTTCCTCCTGCAATTGACAAGTCCACTGTGGAACTTCTCTGGCTTCCCTCTTGGACAGGTACAGAAATGTACGATTTGGAAGGTGATGATACTTATCTGATTAATACCGATGGCACCATGGATGTGTCCCTCGATGGCAGTAAGGGAGGTTCCTTCATGCTGATTGGGGAACTCCAACCCGTCGAAGTCAACCCCGCAAATCTCACCATTAATTTGCAAAGAGATGGCCAAGTAAAGATTTCATGGGACAATGAAGGTGATTATCAGAATCCGTATTTCGGTGGCTGGGAGATTTACAGAAAAGAGATTTTCAGATTCAGTTATCCATTTGAATCTGAAGCGCAATTCAATTCTGCGACCTTTGGATACCATGTCTTAGATGTGTCCTCGGATACNCAAGAGTGGCAAGATCCAAACCAGTGGGAGCAAGGCACTTGCCTTTCTTATCTTGTAATGGCGCACAATCGCGCAGGAGTCACAGATTGGCGATTCGGCAATGTCAGCAATGCTGTTTGGAACTCAACTTCACAGCGTATGATTGTAGATCAGGTCTGTGTTGACAATTCCGATCCGGCGACTACTGTGGATGATTTGGAAGGCATCGTGACATTCAACAACAACACAAAGCGACACACGGTTGAGGTCTCATGGACTTGGCCAGAGGTAGATGATGAAGGTCCATTGACTTGGAACTTGTACCGTGCAGAAGTGGTCTTGCCCAGTGTCACTTTCATGGAACCTCTGAGGTCAGGCATGCAAGGTGTTCCTGGTGAAACAGGCTATTTCAACGAAACAGAAAGTGCACTGCGATCATCCATTAAGGTCGAGCAGACCTACTACTATGTCTTGGTCCCATTCGACTCTGTTGGAAATAGCGACTATTTGGTCCGTGAAGGCAACGCCGTCCAGGTCGACGTCGATGACATGTTCTGGGAGTATCCCTACAATCAGCCCCCGGTTGAAGGTTGCAGGGATTCTGATGCTGAGAATTACAATCCCGCGGCTCTGATTGACGATGGTAGTTGTGAGTATGCTTGGGATGCACGTCTTGAGAATGATCTTGCCACAGGAGCCTTCCAGCAGGCCGGTACAGTTTGTGTTGCCGTCATGATTCTGAACATGCTGATGATTCCAATGCTGATTAACAAGTACAAGGAAGTCAAGGTCAAAATCAAGCGTAAGCGTGCACGCAAATCTAGAGTCGATGATTTTGATGAACTGTTCGATTGATGGCGCGACGTGGGAGATTTGAACTCCCGTGGGTGAACCCACTGGATTAGCAATCCAGCGCAATGGCCAGGCTATGCGAACGTCGCAGTGGCTCGGCCACCATCATTTTTGATTTAAGGAGAATGGTTTACTCACTCTTCTTCTCCACCAACAATTTCTTGCTGGGCCGCTTCGAATTCTTCGCGATCAATGACTCCATCTTGGTTGGTGTCCATTGAATCAAAATCATCTTCTTCGTCAATCAATTCTGCGGGTAGGCGTGCTGAGAAGATAATCTCGTCCACAAAGCCACCTTTGTCCTTGTCTCGTAATTCCATTACTCGCGTTCCTTTGGTAGATTTGCCTGTAGTTTCCTTGGTTTGATCAGCACGGACTCGAATCATCATACCCTTTCCAGTCAATATGAACAGTTGATCGCCGAGATCGGGGATGGTGTGGACTCGTACGATTTCATCGCCATGTTCCTCATCTAGTTTCATGGTGCCAACACCACCCGCTCCACGGTTTGTCTTTCGATATCCATCTCGCTCGTGCTTCACTTCGCCAGTTCTCAAATCGATGACGGGCTCACCGTGTTCATCCACGACTGGGTGCATCTCACCGTCTCCAAGGCGACTCCGCTTGGCCATTCCAAACTTCGAAAGGGTCAGGACATGTGTATCTTCATTCGACGTAGCAATCATCCCGACAACACTGTCCCCATCTTTGAGCTTCATACCGCGGACACCTGCAGTGACACGGCCTTGGACCTTGACGGTGAATCCGATTGAACCATCGGGATTTTCCTTCGTAGCACTCGGTTTGAAGCGACAAGCACGTCCATTCTTTGAGACGAGAACCACATGGTCTTCGTCTGTTGCTGCGCGTACTGCGACGAGTGTATCAGTTTCAGTTTTGAAATTCAGCGCATACTTCCCATTCTTGTTGATTCGTGTGTACTCCTCAAGTTTTGAACGTTTCACGATGCCTTCATGAGTGGCGAAAATGAGGTAATGTCCCTCGGGATTTTCCTGCAATTCCTTGGAGATAGGTAGGATGGTCACCACTCTCTCATCTTCTCGTATTCGCTCAATCAGATTTCGGATGTGGCTGCCTCGNCTGAGGCGGCTNCCTTGCGGAGTCTCCCAGGCCTTGAGTCCGTAAACACGTCCTTGATCTGTGAAGATGAGCAATCGATCCTTGCTGAAACAGGTGAGAATCGATTTCGGGAAGTCCTCATCCTTTGTGGTGACGCCCTTCAGCCCCTTGCCTCCTCGGTTCTGGACGCGGAATGATTCAACCGGTAGATGCCGAATGTAATTGTCCTCCGAGAGCGAAATGACAATTGCGCGTTCTTCGACCAAATCTTCTCGATCCATCGAAAGTGGCATCGGGTTGATTTCAGTTCGACGTTCATCCCCATGTTTCTCAACCATTTCATCGAGTTCAGACAGGAGGATTTCGAGTTGGCGGCTTCGGCTACCTAGAATCGCGTTGTATTCGGCGATGGCCAGTTTTAGCTCAGAGAATTCATCATCCACCTTCTTAGTGTCCATCTTTGACAACTGGTACAATCGCCGCTCTGCAATTGCCTTCGCTTGGGGTACAGTGAAATCGAATACAGGAATGGATTCAAAGGTCACTTCTCCACGCAGAATCTGCTCAAAGTGCTCTCGACTCTCCGCACCTTTACCGGCTGCAACAACATCATCGATTCGAGCTTGGGCCTTGACCAATCCTTCGAGTACGTGCGCTCTAGCTTCTGCTTTGGCCAGATCGAATTGTGTTCGTCGGCGAATGACTTCCTCGCGGTGACGAACATATGAGTGAAGGATAATTGGCAGCGTCAGTTGTACTGGCTCACGTTTCACAATCCCCATCATGTTTGCAGAATAGGATTCCTGAAGCCGACTGGAGCGATACAATTGGTTCAGCACAGCATGTGGGTCTGCGTTCTGCTTGACTTCAATGACTACACGGATTCCTTCTTTGCTGGATTCATCACGAATGTCGCGAATTCCCTTGACCGTTTCTTTACTTACCAAATCAGCGATAGCCTCTAACATTCCGGCTTTTTTGACCTGGTAGGGNATTTCGGTGATGACGATTCGCTTTCCATCTCCATCATCATGGACTTCACATTGGGATCTGACGTGGAAACGTCCATGCCCAGTTTCGTACATGTCACGGATTCCATCGATTCCGTGAATGGTGGCGCCTGTTGGGAAATCGGGTCCCTTCAGGTGTTGCATGTATTCGCCGATGTCGATGTTTGGTGGCGTCTCCGGATTTCCATTCTCCTCGCCTTCCTCTAGGATTCTGTCAACGTGTAGGTGGACTGCAGAAGCTACTTCGTTTAGGTTGTGAGGGGGGATTTTGGTAGCCATACCTACTGCAATTCCATCGCTACCGTTCAACAGCAAATTGGGCAATCGTGCCGGTAACACCTCAGGTTCTTGCTCTGAATCGTCGAAGTTAGGTTGAAAATTGACGGTGTCTTTCTTGATGTCCTCTAACATGTGTTTTGAGAGCCGATCCAAACGGCTCTCAGTATATCGCATGGCAGCAGGAGGGTCGCCATCGATACTGCCAAAGTTGCCTTGACCATCGACCAACGGGTAACGCAAACTGAAGTCTTGTGCCATTCGGACCATGGTGTCGTAAATCGATTGATCACCATGCGGGTGGAATTTACCCATGACTTCACCCACNGANCGAGCGGATTTGGAATAAGANCGGTCTGCNGTGTGTCCTGCTTCATGCATACCATACAGGACTCTTCGGTGTACGGGTTTCAATCCGTCTCGAACTTCCGGCAAGGCACGGCCGATGATGACAGACATGGCGTAATTGATGTATGATGTACGCATTTCTTGGTCGACAGTGTGTCGGACCTGGTTGTCGGTTGGATTTGTTGATTCTTCTTCATCGCTCATCTTCAATCACCTCACACATCTACATCCGCTTCAGCAGCATGTCGTTCAATAAACGCACGTCGATCGGGCACATCATCTCCCATCAACGTCTGGAACAATGACGAAGTCTCACCATCATCACTGAAGTCATTTGCAGTCACTTTGAGCAATGTACGGTTTTCGGGATCCATCGTGGTGACCCACAATTGGTCGGGATTCATTTCACCTAGACCTTTGTATCGCTGGATTCCAACTTTTGCCTCAGGGTTTTCTTCCTTGAATTCCTCAATAATCGCATCACGTTCAGGATCTGAATAGGCGTATCTTGAGGTTCGACCACGAGTAATCATGTACAACGGCGGTTGGGCGATGTACACATTTCCTGCTTCGATTGCAGGCCGCATGAATCTCCACATGAATGTCAGAATCAATGTACGAATGTGTGCGCCATCGACGTCAGCGTCCGTCATAATGATGATTTTTCCATAGCGCAACTTTTCGACATTAAAGAACGTCTCTTGGTCGGCTAGACTTTCTTCCCCTTCAGCCAATTCGGGAGGATTACCAACCCCTGCGCCGAGGGCTTTGATCATGGTCTGAATCTCGTTATTTTGATACACCTTGGCTTGATTACGGAGTTGCCGTTCGACGTTCAAGATTTTACCTCTAAGGGGCAGAATTGCTTGTGTCCTTCGGTCTCTTCCAGTCTTCGCAGAACCGCCTGCTGAATCACCTTCGACAATGTAAATCTCACATTCTTCGGGGTTCCGACTTTGACAATCAGCCAGTTTACCAGGCAGCCCTCCACCTTCCAAGACGCCTTTACGGCGGGTTAAATCACGTGCTTTGCGAGCGGCTTCACGAGCTTTGCTAGCAAGAACGGCTTTGTCAATGACAATTTTTGCAACTGANGGATTTTCTTCGAAATGCTCAGCAAGTTTCTCGTTGACGATGCTTTCGACTATACCTGCAACTTCATTGGACACCAATTTATCCTTGGTCTGGCTTGAGAATGAGGGGTCAGGGTGCTTGACGCTGATGACTACGGCAATACCTTCGCGCACATCATCTCCCGACAACTTGTCAACATTTTTGAGCAAATTGCGGCTTTTCGCGTATCGGTTAACACTCCCTGTCAATGCACTTCGGAGTCCGGATAGATGAGTCCCTCCGTCTCGATTGCGGATGATATTCGTGTAACACTGAATGGCCTCATTGTAGGCGTCCGACCACTGCATGGCCAACTCGACGTGAATTTCGCCACCTTCGGTTTCCCGCATGCCTTTGATGTAGACTACATCGGGATGAATTGGGTTGCGCCGTTCGTTCAATTGCTTGACAAATTCCGATATCCCTCCATCATATTGGTGTTCTACAATTTCAGGCGTATCTCCTCGCTGATCAACGATTGTGATTTTAAGCCCTGCATTGAGGAATGCTGTCTCTCGCAATCGAGTGTTGAGGATGTCGTAATCAAACTCGGTAACAGTAGTGAAAATGTCCAAATCGGGTTTGAATGTAATCGCAGTCCCCGTCGATGTGCTACTTCCAATTTCAGTTAACGAATCTTGTGGCTCGCCACGAACGTAGTTTTGCTCATACATTTTACCATCACGTTGGATGGTCATCTTGAGCCATTCTGAGACGGCATTGACAGCCGATACGCCTACGCCATGCAATCCACCTGAAACCTTGTACGATGAGTTGTCGAATTTACCACCGGCGTGGAGTTTTGTCATGATGACTTCAGCCGCACTAATCCCATATTCGGAATGCGTTCCAACAGGAATGCCTCGTCCATGATCAACAATGGTGACTGATCCGTCTTTTTGCAACAGGATTTCAATGGCATTGCAGTGTCCGGCAAGGTGTTCATCGACAGCATTGTCGACGACTTCCCAAATGCAGTGGTGAAGGGCGGATCCATCATGGGGGTCGCCCAAGTACATCCCTGGTCTCTTTCGTACGGCTTCGAGTCCTTCGAGAACTTGGATACTGTCTGCTTTGTATTCACTTTCGCTCAATTTACCAACTCCCCTGGCAATTGTTTTGAGGACCCCCATAGGGGGTCCTCATCACATGTCTCAACGTGGGTTATCGGGGTTATTGAATGATTCGCTCAAAGCATGAAATATAGGCCAATTCAGACCCTTTTTGTACGCTCTGAAACCGTTAATCTAGGGCTGCAAAAATCACCAAAATCCAGTACAATTAGTCACTCCAATTTCCGAGGTCTCCCTCAATACGATTAAACCGGAGGTGCCAATCGCCGCGCTGATGACTGACTCGTTGATTTGCGCAACCCTGAGGGGACACAGTGTTGGCGACATGATTCGTGATGCCAGTCGCGCTACAGCGGCGGGTGCGGATATGGTAGAGGTGAGATTTGACAATCTCTATGTCAACCGAATCGAAGTCGATCCGATTGTCGTCACCAATGCGGATGGAGAAGAAGTGACTGAGAAGCAACCACCCATCATGGAAGAACGCCCCATAGAAGACATCAATGTCGAAGAATCGATTGAGAGTCTCAAAGAAGGCATTCAAATTCCTGTTGTTTTTACCTGCCGATCTACTGAAGAAGGTGGCTATTTCCATGGGGATGAGGGTGCGCGTGTGGGTATCCTGCAAGCCGCAATCGACAGTGAAGTTTCTTGGGTTGATTTGGAAATTTCAATTGCACAGAAAGCCAGGAAGACACTCATGGATTCCTGTGGTGATTCGACCTCAGTCATTGCTTCAAGCCATCTCCCAGCAGCATCTTCTGCCGATGAAATCGTTGATTTTGTCAACGAAAATTCGAGTGCTGGAAAGGTCATCAAATGTTGCTATCAAGGGGTCGAGCATTCCAGTAGTTTGCACATTTTTGAGGCGGCTCAACGTCTCTCAGATGCCGAAGTACAAGTGGCCTTGATGGGCCATGGTCCTGGTGGCGATTGGACACGAATTCATGCACCTCTTCTCAATCAGGCTATGGTTTACACAACCCTCGATCGCGATTATTCTCTGGTCAAGCGTGGACAGGTCAACATCAATGATTTGCGAATCGCCTGGGGCGTTCTAGAGTACGAGTGAGCCACCCTAACCCATCGGTGGCATCACATCAGTGGATGATTCTGCAGCCGTCTCAAGGTGCGGCATCATATCGGTTGTTGTCATGTCGAGTGAAACGTTTCCGGCTTTCATGTACTGCCTATGAATGATAAATGGGGCTGCAAGGATACTGATCAGTCCACCACAGCAAAAACATTTCACGGTCCAATTTGGCAATGATACACGTTCTTCAACTTCAACTGTCAAATCAACACTGTAATTCGCCCCTTGGGGTCCGGCATCATACACGCGAATATTGTCCCAAGTATCGATGACGAGGAGCATGGTCTCTGGCGTCCCTACACAGTCGTCGAAAATCCAACACGAGCTTTCTTCCGGATGGTCCAATGCAACTGAAAAGTCAACGTTGTTCAGTTTCTCATACGAATGAACATCTCTGAATGCACCCCACAAAAACATGTTTTGTGCATTGGGTGACGAGGTGGCAAAGTCATCGCGCCATTCATCGCCTGAATGTCGGGATGTGTAATCCCAAGTGTAATACATCCCAAAGTCCCAGAAATTCTCTGGCCTGAATTCGTTTTCTTGCAGGAGATATACGTCTGCAACTGGCCTTTCATCTGAATCGTTCAGTGGTTGTAGATCTACAGAAAAAGAGTATTTCCATCCGGTCACCATATTGATTCGAACCCCGACCGCAGAATCGTTGTAGAGCTCGAATGAAGTGCTGAATGAATTCCTAAGGGGGCATAATTCATGCCAATTCAGCCCTGTTACAGGGTCGTTGTAAAACTGCCAATCGTCTTCGTCGTCGCCATATTCATCAGATTCCACATTGGTTTGCCCATCATCAAGCATTTGGAATTCTTCGACCGTACTTGTGTCCACAATGCCATCTTCATACAATTGATTGCAACTAATTTGTGCTGAAGCGTTGGGGGCGACCTCGTATCCAATTGCGGTCATCAAGGGGATCATTAGGATCGAAACCACTAGGATGGAATTCAAGTGTCCCCTGAAGACCACCATAATCACCGCCGGCGTCGACTGGTCACAGGCCGCACATAACCTGATTCCTTACTACGCCGNTCATCACGCGTCAAATGGGATGGCTTGGGTGGTGGCGCGTGTTGGTCCATGCCCAAGATTCCACCTTCGGTGTGGACTTCAGTCACATCGTAAGTGCTGGCAGCCTGTTCGGCCTCGACCTCGATTTCTTCGGGTTCACGCATGACCAACCATCCAAGTGTGAGTACAAGGGCGATTAGNATGATGATATACAAACTTCCAGAATCCGCAGAGGGCAGCAAATCTTTCCATGAAAGGTCGCCCAATGCATCATCTTCGGCATCCAAATCCCGGACTGTAATCTCAAACGTTTGGATTGTACACACCAACGTGTCGTCGCAGACTTTCAGACGAACTACGTATTCTCCAGTTTCATTCCAAATTGCATCCATCCGTCCAGGGAACTCTTCATCTGTCATCCAGTCATCGATGAAGTTACCGTTTCCGTCGGCATCAATGCTGTCATCCAAGTCCCATGCATAGGATAGCATAGTATTGAGTTCTGTATCTCGATCGTTGTTTGCAATTCCATCGTTGTCACTGTCGACCAAGACATCATTATCGCGCCATGCGCGCATTCCTGTCTCCATGTCCGAATCGGTTGCGGTCGCCCGGAGGCTATTCAGGGCTCCAACGTATGCCTGATTCTCTGAAATCAATGCTTCCGTAGAGATGGTCGGTGCACCCGATACCCAGATTCCAATGGTTGTCGAATTGCTGTCTCCTGTTCCGTAACCGTCTCTTACTGTCAACGTCACAGTATAGTATCCTGGTTGTTCAAAAATATGCCACGCATCGATTTGGTTTGATGGAGGCGATGCATCACCCCAGTTCCAAGTTGTTTCAACAATGCCATTCCAATCCGGAGCATTCTGATCCGGGTTTTGCATGCCGTCGAATGCAATATCCATGTCTCGTGACCCTTCCGATGAGAATCTCAAAACGGTTCCAGGTGCAACGAAAATGTCTCCACTCTCGGTAAATGATGTTCGCCAATTGTAAACCGACAAATCTTGTCCAGGCACTGTAACTGCAGTTCCATTAAGCCAGGCTTCTTGGGCAGAGATTACCGGCATGGGCAGTGGATTTGCGATGTGGATTGTGTAACTCTTGGGCAAGGAGTCCAGCCCCCTCTCATCGGTCACGACTAAGGTCACGCTGTAGACGCCTGGTTCCGTAAACATNTGATTGACTTGGTTGTTCGACATGTTTTGTTCGATTCCAGTGATGGTCCAATTGTGGGTCATGTTTCCGGAATTTCCATCGGGATCGAAGGAGGATGACAAGAAGGTGTACATCGTATTCGTCGTTCCGTCCGCAGGTCGTGGGAANATGGCCACAGGGCGTTGATTNAGAACTTCNACATGCANNGTGGCGACGGACACATTGCCCGCATCGTCAGTTGCGAAGATCGTGATGTTCTTCCAACCAGGCGTGGCCCAAGCGACCAACGGGTTGGCAACATCGGTGTAATTCTCAGTGAAGGGTGATGACAGGGTCACAACTCCACCATCCAAGTTGACGTTTTCATCAAACCACCAATCTGTATCGACGATTGTGCCATCATCATCAGTGAAGACAGTCGGCAGGCTCAATGGCGTCAATGTGGTCGTTTGCAAATCTTCGTACCAAACTTGACGGGGTATGCGATTTTCAATCAAGATCGACACGGTCATGTTGGCAAGGTGTGTGCCGTCATCAACATACAGTGTGAGTATGTATTCTGTACCGTTGGCTGAGCCTACGGTCCATTCATGCGAGATTTCATACAATCCTTGTCCACTAACAATGGTTCCATCACCAAAGTCCCAGGTGAAGATCAATTGATTCAATGGGACGTTGTCATCACTTCGAGCCGCAGAGAATTGAACACGTTGAGATGTTAACAATGTGTAAGGGTCTGTAATGGCTGAAGGAGGGGAGCCTACATCGATTTTGGGAATCGGTGGTTGTGTGTCGTTTACGCTGATGACCCACTGCTGAGGGGTGCTGACTGCCCCACCTTGATCGGTGACGGTCAGGGTCACATTGTAAGTGCCAGGGGTTTGCCACGCACGGAGCGGATCCTTCAGTCCTGAGCCCGACAATCCGTCGCCAAAGTTCCAATTGTATCCAATTGGAGTTTCATTATTGGTGAACGACTCATTGGTCAATCCAAGCCCCCATAGGTCATAACCTGCGCCAAAGAACTGCAGTGGCAACCATGTCTGTGTAGCATTGGCTGCGGCCCCACCCTCGGCAACAGGAGCCATGTTGGTGAGGTTCAGAGGGAGTGTCAATGCTTCATCAACGATTTCACCAATCTGGTTTCGCATGGTAAAACTGAGCGACCAATCACCATCCCAAGGTGGTGTAAACCAAACCGTTTGATTGACAGGTACACTGTTCCCGGCTTCCAATGAGAATGACAAACTGTCATGCAAGGTGTTTTCTTCGAATGCCCTGACTTCGATGTCCAAGACTTCGTAGAATGCTGAGGATGTAACTTCAACAGTGGCTTCGACCGTATCGACGTCTCCATCTTCATCTCGATCAGTGGTGTACTCTTGGGCCACTGAGATTTGGGCAGGCTGGGTAATCAAGCCTGCCATGACATCAAATGTGGCAATTGGATATTCAGTGCCGCCTGCAAAATTGCAGTTCGGGCTGGTGTAGTCACAATCATCCACGGCACTTTCATACCAGACGATGAGGTAAACATCGTCTGTGACATTGCCAAAGCTTGGAATCAATGCCGTCCCAATTCCGGTCAGTGGGTCGAATCGCAATTGTTCCATTGACCAAGTNCCAGCAGCAGCATCATGGGAAAGAGCNGTGGCCGCAAAGCCAAGTTCACTCGGTTGAATCATGATGTTCAAGGGNGCTCCAGTTCCATCCTTGAAGCGGAAAGCGTGAACACCCCAGCCTTCAATATCCAATGTTCCAGATTGCCACATGCTGCCCCAATTTAGGTTGGAACCTGACAATTGGAGCCTACAGAATTGATTGCCTCCACACGATTCGTACATGTCGATGTTGTCGAGACCGAATTCAGCTTGTGTCCCATGGTCGAGTGTGACTGAGGCTGTGAAATTTGCAAAGATGTCTGTCATCGTGGTGCCAATCGGGGTCCCCGATGGACCAAGGGTCTGAGCGAGATCAACAATCCCTGCGCCGCCAGTCAACGTATCACCCACCAGCTGTCGAATCGCTGAGCCACCACCTAAGTTATCTGCAAGGAAAAGCATGAACATGAATCCAGCGCCGTAGTCGGCCAATCGCTGGTTCCACCAGCGTACGGATGCACTAGCGTTGGTTGTCCACTGATTGGCGTGGCCGATGATAGTGTTCGATGCTCCAAAGCAGAGGAAGGCTGCCATGTCGGCATTTCCTTCGTCAATCCAAGCATACTCAAATGGGTCTCGGGCATTGTGCAACAGGTGCTCAAATTCGTGAGCCAAAATCGTATTTCGCCATGAGAGGTCATCAATGTCAACGTAGATAATTTCTCGAACCGATGACATGCCGGGCATGAAATACCCACCAATATTGGCTCCTCCATCGATGGCATAAATCACGATTTCAATCTGGCAGTTATTGTCAACGTCCGGAGCATTGCCGAAGTAATTGGTATTGGTCGGATAAATTGTCGTCTCCCATGTCGATCCAATATTGTTCAATGTGGTTGAGGAGACAGATTGGCCATTCTCAATCAAGATTACTGAATTTGCAGTGACATGCATGGCGGAGACTTGGATTTGCCCACCTGTGGTTTGTACTGTCCCTGTTTGTCCAGTGGTCCATGCATTTTCGCAAGCCCTACCTGATGTTCTTGAACTGCTGGATTCCTCAAACGGCATCACCAATCCAGGGTAACCGTCATCGGCCCATTCTTGCTTCAAATGCCTTGTTGCACTGAAAATGAGCTCATCTTCATCCCCGGCGAATAGGTAAGGTCTTCCATCGTCTTCAGCGACAAAACCATCCAGGTCGTAGGCGTAAATCGTTGGGCCTTCAGTGGATTGTGTCTGTCCATCTTCGGCTGTAGCGAAGGGTACCCAGGACGCGAAAATCATCAATGAAACCAATAGCAGACTTTGTGTTCGATTGCCAGCAGACATTTGCACACCTCGCGGAAACACTACGTGTTCCCGCGCTGACTTGGACCGAGCAGGTATTTAACACAAGATGGAGCATTGTTCATACATGCTCGGGGGCCGACACCTACTGGCGTTGATTTGCTGCGCCCTATTTGTAGTGAATTTTGCCCCGCTAATTGGGGCGCAAGGCGATGAATCAGCCTTTATTCGCGCCGAATCATTGTTGGTGGTGAATCATGACAATGTGACTCATGATTCGCAAGCCTATACTCAAGGATTGGAATTTTACCAAGGAAGGTTGTTTGAATCCACTGGAGTGTACGGAAGTTCGACCTTGAGAGAGGTGAATCTGTCAACTGGTGAAGTGATTCGTTCGGTTAATTTGAGTGCGGATGAGTTTGCAGAGGGTCTGACTTTCGTCGGCGATCAGATCATTCAGTTGACCTGGAAGGAAGGAATCGCATATCGGTACGATGTCAATACATTTGAGGTCGTGGGCAATCACACCTATTCTGGAGAAGGGTGGGGGCTTGCATATGACGGGAATCGTTTGATTATGTCGGACGGTTCGGATGTGTTGCAATTCAGAAATGCATCGACATTCGAGTTGGAATCAACCCTAAACGTCACGCTAAACAACGAATCACTTGGACGTCTCAATGAACTGGAAATGTTTCAAGGGCTGTTGCTGGCCAATGTCTACCAAACAGAGCAAATCGTCGGTATTGACTTGGTTTCAGGAGTCGTGGTTTGGGACATCGATGCGAGTGGATTGAAGACCGATGGTGGCGAGGTACTGAACGGCATCGCACATGACGATTCAACCGGTTCGCTTTGGATCACTGGGAAGTACTGGTCGAAAATGTACAACATTTCCTTTACCGAGCCCGAACGGATTCCCGAACCCGAAGTTGTCGTGGAGCCTGAGCAAACGGCTGCATCCGAAGTTGAGACATTTTACTCCAATGCGGTGTTGGCCTCAATGATGGTTCTCCTCGTTACACTCTGGGCCATGAAATTGAAGGACGGTGGGTTCAACCCACCTCCCGAGGGGGAGTCATCGTGAGTGACGAAGAAGACTTAGTCGTCCGGTTGGATTTGGACGATGAAGTTGAATCTGCAGTCTTTCGAGAATCGTCCGAGGATGCACTCGAGTGGACACTGAATGTGGCAATTGGTCTCATTGTTGCTGGTTCATTATTGGGTCTATGGTTTGGAATATTGTTGTTCGCAGCGGATCCTCAAGATGTTTTGGAAAATCCACTGTTTGCAGATGAAAACACGGCGACTGTAAACGGGCAATTGTTGTCTGCATTGGATGTTGAAAACAACACAGGGGGAGATCCTGTCGAAGGAGTGAGAATTATTCTACTCAATATGGATGATGAACCTACAAGCCACAGTGCGTTCACCGATCGTGATGGTCGATTCTCGATGGAAAATGTACCTCAAGACTCGTTTATTTTGAAGATTAGTGAAGAGGGCCATAGGGTGGTTCGTACGACGTTCATCCCAGGGGATCAAGCGGTACTTTCCTTGACGTTGACACCCGGGGATGGTGAGCCGATTGAAGATGATTTGAGAAAAGACACCCACCTTGAAAGTGCAGTTCTCCTCGCCTCCATCGTGGCTTCTTTGACCATCGTTTCGGCGCTATTTGGTTTCGTAGGAGCCACAGAGGCTCGTCGTGGCAAGCGTTACCGCCGGACACAGTACCTTTGTGGTCTTGCACTTTTCAGTCGTGGTGGTATCTTCATCGGCCCCCTTTTGATTTTAGTCGGTATGGGCATGCTCTCCGCGACAAAACGCCATTTTGAAGATGCAGATGGAAACCAGTGAGGTGCGAATATGTACCTGATTACCGTGGAAGGTGGCGATGGCTCAGGAAAGGGTCTTGCAACACAGATGATTGCAGAAATTTTGCATCAGGAATTCACATTTTCAGGCATTGATGTCACCGCCGAGCCAAGAAGGGATGCGGAACTCGGTTTATTGGCAGTGGAAGCGGTTCGAACCGGTGAAGCGGGCCCGGTAAGGGAAGCCGTGTATTTCGCAGCCGATCGAATGGACCACTCGCACACTTGGATTCGACCTCGTTTAGGGCAGGGACATGCAGTGGTTAGTGAACGCAATGTCCATTCATCCTTGGTGTACCAAGGGGTAGTGGGTGATCTCGGTGTCGAAGAAGTTGCCCAAATGAATGCNGCAGCCATGATTCCTGATCTCTGTATCTGGGTCGACTGTGATCCTGAAATGGCGCTGAATCGAATTTCAGATGGCACCCTCAAGCTTTCGATATCATCTCGTACGGATGACACTGAGTATTTCGAAACCGATGAATTCCAAGTGAAAATTCGTCAGGGCTATCACGACCTCCTTGGGGGCGTGGTCCCGATCCCTGCTCCATTCAATCGCGGACGTGTAGTGGGTCCGATTATCAATGACGGCACCAAAGAGGAATTCCGTCGGAAATTGCAAGCTGAGATTCGCAAGTTCTTGCATGAGAGGCCAACTCCGTTAAACGTCCCTACAGAAGAAGTTGAAATGCACATGCTTGCGTCAGCTTTGGCCTCTCAGAAGGGNCAAACAACTCTCGATGTTCTGGCCACCAAACCTGCGAGAAGCAACCGTGATTGGCTTGCAGGTGGGAAACCATGGGAAGTCATTCGTGACGCTTCTAAGTTGTACATTGAGGCAGTTCAGAGTGAAGATGCGCCTTCACGAATGGATGTNCCTCAAGACCCACTGAGTCATCCAGTATTGTCGATTTTAGGCACACTGTCTTTGTTGCCTGCCACGGAGATTGCTGAATTGCGAAATTGGTTGGGTCCAGTGAGAATGGTTACCGAAAGGCACACTCATCGGATGGTGAAATTCTTTGATGAACAATCCGATTGGGTGAGAATCCATCGCCCGATGATTGGACACGACGCCTCGCGCACTGAACTCCGCTCGAATTGGCAGGCGTTCGGGCGAGTAGGCCTGGTCATTTGGCCATTCAAAGAGGCTCTTTCTGAATGGAAGCGAAACCATCCGAATACATCTTGGAAGCACGGAATGGNGGCAGTGATTTCTTCCGACACAAATGCAGCGGATGCATGTTTGTCGAGGTTGTCAATATTGGGTTCGGGCAAGGGCGATTCGCCTCCTCCTGCTACGAATCAAGAATTGATTTCGTGGTGGCAAGACGGTGTCGCCTAATCATTCACTTTCGGAGAAATCTGTGGTTCGCAAAACTGCGCCTGCAGGCAGTTGAACCAACCCTGCATCTAAGCCAAATCGTTCGGGCCTAGATGACAGGCTTGCACTGAAATACCATCCGATAATGAATCCAAATGGGATGCCTGTCATGACTCGTAATGGGTTCACAGACTCGTAATCGCTAATCGCCTGGATGCCTCCGTCCAATACGACGGGTAGGCAGAACACGATTCCGATTGCAAACATGGCCATCAATCGCCAATCTTTCGTATACAGTGGGGCGATTCGATCATCGGGGAATAGTGTGAGGAATGTATCACGTATGGTCCATCGATTTAGTCCCCTGCGGGAGAACCACCAACCTCCTAATGCGAGGCCCAAGAAGATGCCTACATCACGCGCACAGACTGGCATTTGGTTTCCATTGATGGTCCAAGATCGCTCAAATTTTTGATGACAATTGAGGTCACCAAATGCATAGACAAACGCATAGTATGGATTCAATTCAGACCACGCAAATGTACCGCCATGAGCGCTTTGATTGTGCCCAATTTGACTTCCTTCTCGGTGATTTTGGTTTCCCCAACTATCTTCATTGTAGTAATCAAAAGTATTCGCTCGGCCAGATAGTTCGGGNACACTATCTTCAGGCATCATNAAGGGNACGAGNAACATCGACACACAGTAGAATGCAGCGATNCCGAATACCCANCGTCCGACTTTTTTCTCCCGACTCCGGTCNCCCAAGCCGTTGCGGAAAGTGGGTTCCATNCCGCTTCGACATGAACTTGCTGTAATGTGTTTGCTGTAACTCTGTTTGCCGCCCCATTCATAGCCAATACCCACAAGGGCCAATCATGACCGAACTCCGTGTCAGAGATCTCTTCTCTCTTTCTGGAGTGTTGGGACTGATGGTCGGGACCATGTCATTTTTCATGTACATCTTTGCAAATGGCATGGCGGAAGCCAACCTTGACCGGGCCATGGAAATTGGTGGCATCGTTGGTGGTGTCACTGCGTTTGTGTTTTTGTGTTACACATCTGTGCGCTATGTAGAACGAAATCGAAAGTTGGCGGAAGCAGCGGTAGAGATTGACCCCCTTGATCGCCTTCAAGCTCGCCTTCAATCAGTAGAAGAAACATCATCCTCTTTGCCATGGGCGGAAGAGCGACCCTGGCTTATTTCGACGCATGTTCGCCGAGACCGTGGAGTCATGACTGTTGATTTGCATGACCTTGATGTAAAGCATTCACGTTTTGTCGTCGACCAAATCATCGCCTCGAGAGAGTGGATTGGCCGGGTGAGAATCATCACAGGTCGCGGACTGAACTCAAAGACGATTCCAAAGATCCGTCCGATGGTGATCGAGCGATTGCGGGGGGTGACTCGTGAATTGAATTGGGAATTGCTGATGAAGAAGGGTTCTGTAACGCTGCGTCCAATCGGTGAAGCCCCTACACTAAGGAAGTGGATTCTTCGCTTTGTATTCCTCGGGGGACCAATCACATTCGCTTTTGCACTTGCATTTCGGGATCTCGCCGGAGAGGGTTCGTATGATCAAGGATTGCGAGTCGGAATCGTTCTCGGGATGTTGCTAAGTGGACTTCTGGCATCGTATCGAGAACGTCAGTAATCATTCCCACACCGGGGCGCCTTCACAACAGGCTTCGACAACATGGCCGCATCGTGGGCACTCCATGTGTTGTCGACGGGGGACCGCTTTGCCACGAAATCCACAATGGCAAACAATGTTCTCACAGTAGTCCGCCATAGAGGGCCCAGTACAAGGGGGTCGAAAAGTGCTCGTGCCGGAATTCGAATCCGGGTCAGCGGGATGAAAACCCACCATGATGGGCCTGGCTACACCACACGAGCAACAAGTCGCGGCAGACATTCCTGTTGATGAGGAGTTCGGTCATTCTTCCTCATCAAGAAGTCCATCCCACCAGCGGATGGCCGGAATGAAAACCAGCACGGCGACCACCGTAAATGCAACCCATATGATTGGATTCTGCAAAGCGTGTAGGAGTTCATCACCCCAGAGGCCGATGGCGATGGCTTGCGCCCCAAAACGAAGCCCACGTCCCCACAATCCCGCGATGATGAACTGTCGGCGATCCATTTCGCCCATTCCTGCGACCCATGCGAGTACCTTGTACGGTANGGGTGAAATCGCAGCAATGAACATCCCTGCAGTTCCATACCGCACAATCAAATTGTCCAATCTTACGATGTGTTTCCTAGCTATAAATCGCTCTGCAACATTCCTACCCAACGCCTTGCCGAGCCACCATCCGAGCAACGCTCCAGCAACACTGGTCAATGTCACCACTGCCCAAATGAGGAAAAGGGCCCAAGGGTCACCTTGTGCATCAATGAACATTGGCAATGTCAGTGCTTCGGGTGGAATGGGTTGGATGAATGCTTCCGTAAACGATAGGATTCCTAGGCCTGGCAAACCGAGGTCAAGAGACCACTGAACATAGGAATCCCATGCCTCCCAGAAACCACTCGGCAGCAGGCCCATGGTTGCTAGGCAACTGATTCTAGGCATGACACTTTCCCATTGTCGTCGGGTCGGAAGGCTGATGTCACGCCCATCCTTCCTTGCCGACATGGAGGTTCTGGATACAGCAGCACTACTCTCTTGGCCGGTNGATTTACTGGTCAATGGGCTGTGTGCCACAAGCCAGCTCAGTGAGGTACAGCGNCTTTCTCCAGCACGACATCTGCTGATCGAATCTCAGGGTCCACGTTTTGAAGAACCGACCTCTTCTGACATTGAAGCCGCACGTGCTGCCAGTCAACTCACGGGTGATTTGCCGGGCTTGTCCAGTGTTGACATTGACGTGTTGGCCTTGGCACTTTCCAGTGGTTTGGTTTTGGTGACGGATGATTATCGCATGCAAAACGTCTGTGAATCAGTGAATCATCCTTGGAGAGGTGTCATACAATCGGGTGTGAGGGAAGTTCGAAATCATTCCCTGATTTGCACCGGATGTGGTGCTGTCCATCCACAGGGGGACGTCTGTCCTGATTGCGGTTCAAAACTCAAGTTGAAGCGTGAAAAATCCAATTGAAAAATTAATTTTCCAATTGATTAATCGGATAACTCATCTTCGACTTCTTCGGGAGTTTTTCCCTCAATATCGACATCAGATTGTTCGGCCTTTTCTGCCAGTTCTGCGGTTTCTGTTCGCCCCCCGCGCTCCATATCTTCTTCAGTAATGTCGCCAGCTTTCTTCACATCGGCCAAACCTTGGTGAAATTCGCCCTTGGCCTGCCCCATTGATCGAGCCAGTTTGGGCAGACGCTCTGCTCCGAAGAGAACGAAGAAGGCGACGAGTACGATTACGAGTTCCTGAGTGCCGAATGCCATGTGCTTACCGAACCGTGCTGAGAGACTGTCCCCATTCAAGATTCCGCTGATTAACCACCAGAAACCGGTGGAAGGAGCGCAATTTCGGATTCTTCAACTAAAATCATCGTTTTAGCAACAATTTGTCCATTCACGGCGACTTTGACAAGGTTCGGATCTAGGTTTAGATGCTCAAGCAACGAGAGAACAGTGGTATTTTCAGGCATTTCCATTGTCATCTGTTTCTTTCCAAATTGGTCTTGCAGTGGCCCGTAAAGCAAGAGAGTGAGGTGAATCATCGGCGGTTCGCTGCAAACGGAGTGTTATATCCTTGCTCTAACTAGAACATGACATGACGACAGTACTCGAAGCACGTGATTTGTGGAAGGTATACGAAACGGGTACAAATCGGGTCGAGGCTCTACGCAAGGTAAGTGTTTTACTCGAAGCCGGTGAAATGGTAGCGGTCATGGGGCCTAGTGGATGTGGAAAAACCACTCTACTCAACTGTTTATCAGGATTGGATGAAATATCAGCAGGTGAAGTTCTCATTCAGGACAATCCTTTGTCGCAGTTGTCTGATTATGATCTCACTGCACTGCGTGGTTCGCAATTGGGTTTCATCTTCCAATCATTCAACTTGCTCCCCGTATTGACAGCGGTTGAGAACGTCGAGTTGCCCTTGCTGATGGCCGGAATATCGCCCGGAGAGGCTCGGAAAAGAGCCCTTGAAGCCCTGAATGCTGTNGGTTTGCAAGATCGGGGTGGGCACCTACCTGCAGAATTGTCAGGGGGCCAGCAACAGCGTGTCACCATTGCCCGTTCTTTTGTTCACAACCCTGCAGTGATTTTTGCAGACGAGGCCACAGGAAACCTTGATTCCAAGACCAGTGACGAAATCATCGATTTGTTGCTTAAACTGAACACTGAGAGGGATGTTACCATGATGTTGGTGACACATGACCCTGAAATTGCAGCTCGTTGCTCACGAATTTTGGTCATGCAAGATGGGCGAATTATTGAGGACAATCGCACGGAAGAAGAATGAGGGATTTTNCATGTCACTGGCCGGCCAATGGACACTCGAGAAACGAGTGGTTTCTNCCGTTTCAGCNANTCTGGTGACCGTATTGGTTGCAACCTTGCAGTGGGGCGATTATGATGGCAGTTTACGTGAAACTTTCACACTTTTCGGACTTTCAATTATCTCGGGTCTATTGGTGTGGTCAACTTTGCAATGGACATTGTCAAGTCGACATCGAATCTTATCGGTCATGGCCCGAAACAATTTGGTTCGCAGAAAACGCAACACAGCATTGGTCGTACTCGGNCTGTTGGTCGGCTCGGCGATCGTCACTTCATCACTGGTGATTGGTGACAGTCTCGATGCCACGATGGAGGAGCAATTTTTGGCACCTTTGGGAGATACAGATTACTACATCAAGGGCAATGACAAGGCGACGGGACTGCCAACGGAGTGGAACGAATCTCGCGCGACTGAGATTGCTGAGGAGTTGTTATCCTGGCCACAGGTTCAAGGCGCACGCACAGGATTGCAGATGAGTGCCTCAGTCCAATTGAATGGCCTTGGTGAACCCATTGCAACATGGTATGCATTCGACTCTGAATTGACAAATCGTGGTGGTTTCGGCCCGATTGGTGGTTCCGATGGGATCCAGTATGACGAAATCAGCGATGGCAATGTG
>PBPV01000029.1 GCA_002724815.1 Methanobacteriota archaeon
CAAACGAGGTTGCAATCACGGCTTTCACTCCAAGCAACAGAGTGCCTTTGGCGGCCCAATCTCGACTGCTTCCTGTTCCGTATTGTTCTCCAGCGAGTACGACCAACGGGATGCTGTCCGCTTGGTATTTCATCGAGGCATCGTAGACCGATTCGACCATTCCTGTAGGGAAGTGGGTCGTAAATCCACCCTCTGTATCAGGCGCAACTTGATTGCGAATGCGAACGTTGGCAAAGGTGCCTCGCATCATGACCTCATGGTTTCCACGACGGCTTCCAAACGAATTGAAATCTCGAGGCGATACACCGTTTTCGATCAAATATTGTCCTGCTGGTCCCGTATGAGGGAAGGCACCTGCCGGACTGATGTGATCCGTAGTTACAGAGTCGCCCAATTTGAGCAAAACGTGGGCACCTTCAATCGANGAAATCGGNTCNGGTTCNGGTTGAATNCCCTCAAAGAATGANGGNANGCGAACNTAGGTACTCTCAGGNGCCCANGGGTAGAGATCACTNGGTGTGCTTGGGATTGAATCCCATCGAGGTTCACTCATGACGGTTGCATACCGCTCATTGAACATCTCTGGTGTGATGGCCTGAGCCATTACTTCACGAATTTCTGNGTCNGTNGGCCAGATGTCTGCNAACATGACTGGATTNCCNTCANNATCANGACCNATTGGGTCNCTNTCAAAATCAATGTTCAGTGTNCCCGCGATNGCGTAAGCAACCACAAGAGGTGGACTCGCAAGGTAGTTGGCCTTGACNTTTTGATGGACTCGNCCTTCGAAATTTCGATTGCCGGAAATGACAGAACCAACGATCAAATTTCCNTCATCAATCGCCGCTTCAATTTCGGGTTCAAGCGGTCCCGAATTTCCGATGCAAGTCGTGCATCCATAACCGACGTTGTGGAAGCCCAATTGATTGAGATGTTCGGTCAACCCAGCGGCATCATAGTATTCAGTAACNACTCGACTACCNGGNGCCAAACTGGGCTTGCTCCANGGTGCGACTTTGAGTCCTTTTTGCACTGCATTTCGGGCCAAAATNCCCGCCCCCAACATGACGGAAGGATTGGATGTATTCGTGCAAGAAGTAATGGCTGAAATCACGATGTCTCCATGCTTCAATTGATAGGTCGAACCGTCGGAACCCGTAACCTCAACGGTACAATCATTTTCTTCAGCATCAATGCCATGTCCCGAATGGCCGATTGGAGCATTGAGTGTCTCTGCCCAGTGTGATTTCATCGCCGACAAATCGACACGGTCTTGCGGACGTTTTGGACCCGCCATTGCCGGTTCAACATCATTCAAATCAAGGGTCAAGTTGGAAGTAAATTCTGGCGTCATTGAATCTTCAGTGTGGAACATTCCCTGGGCACTGAGGTAACGTTTGACATTGTCAACATGGTCCAAATCTCGTCCAGACAAACGCATGTACTCAAGAGTGGTTTCATCGACGGGGAAGAAACCACAGGTGGCTCCGTATTCAGGTGCCATGTTGGCGATTGTGGCTCGATCAGGTAGTGTCAACGCAGACATTCCAGACCCATGGAATTCGACAAACTTGCCCACGACACCATGCTCACGGAGCATCTCAACAATTCTCAAGGTCATGTCTGTGGCTGTGACACCGGGTCGCAAACTACCGGTCAGTTCGAAACCGACGACTTCCGGCAATAGCATGTAGATTGGTTGCCCAAGCATCACGGCTTCGGCTTCGATTCCACCGACACCCCAACCCAACACTCCCAATCCATTGATCATGGTGGTGTGACTGTCTGTACCAACCAAAGAATCAGGCATCCAAACGCCATTTTCATCTCGTGCGACGCTGGCAATCCATTCGAGATTGACCTGATGAACAATGCCTCTTCCGGGAGGGACGGCTCGGAAGTTGTCTAGACTTTGCTGACCCCACTTGAGGAATTGGTAACGTTCCATGTTTCGTTCATACTCAATCTCCAAATTGCGTTCTCGAGCGTCTGCGAACAATCCGGAAACATCCACCTGCACCGAATGATCGATGACCAAATCAACCGGAACTTGTGGATTGACCTTTTGTGGGTCTCCACCCAATGAGACCATCGCATCACGAAGGGCTGCAATATCGACAACGGCTGGGACGCCTGTGAAATCTTGCAGGATGACACGCGAGGGCATGAAGGGGATTTCCGCCGGTGTTTGTGAGGGNGACCAAGCAGCAATCCTCTCAACATCTTCTTTGGTCACTAGAAAGCCGTCACATTTGCGCAGTGCGGCTTCCAAAAGAACACGGATGGTGCAGGGCAATTTAGCCAAGTTGCAAAGCCCAGCCGCTTCCAAGGCATTGAGGTTGGCAAACCGACCGGGTTCGCCATTGGACAGGTTAAACGTATCAAAGGCTGAGAAGGGGTCGTTACTCGCCATGCTTTGGCGACCTAGAGGACCTCCTTGAACGTCACTCATGGAGATTTAGTGTGGTTGGGCTCAAACCGCATCTTCAACAACAGTTCGCAGAATGTCTACTGAGATGAGTGTGACATCATTGATTGGCTTGTCTTGAGCACCCGTTGGAACCTCGCTAATCGCAGTCACGTGGTTGCAACCGCTGGTGATTTCTCCGAACACGGTGTGCACACCATTGAGGTGAGAAGGTTCGCTGTCCTCCGGGATTAGGAAGAATTGGCTACCACCGGTGTTCGGGTTGCTGGTTTTGGCCATCGAAATGGTACATGAATCGTGGACTAGACCGTTGTCAGCTTCATCGGGAACCGTATATTGTGTCTCATAGTTGCAAGGATTTGGTTGCTCATTTCCATCACAGTATCCGTAGAACTCCGCTGCGTAACCGCCCGTTCCATCTTCATTCTGGAAATCTCCACCTTGGATCATGAAGTCGTCAATGATTCTGTGGAAAATCACGTTGTTGTATTCTCCTCGGTCCGCCAATTTGACGAAGTTNTCNACATGAATCGGTGCGGCTTCAGCATCTAAACCGATTACGATATCAACGGTGATTGCATTTTGAACACCGACTGGAGTGTAAGAAACCGTAAGTGTCGCTTCATAGTCGAATTGCTGTTGCTCCTCTGCAAAATATTCTGGAATGACCTTTAGTGAAACCAAGGACATCCCAATCACGAGAATGATACTGACGATGCCTACGAATGTCGGCGCCCCATCGTCGATGAAGAGATTCATGCCGCCAGCACGAATTCCAAGCCCGTCCATTTCTGAGCGTAGACTGTTGAGGTTTCGACGTGCTGCCTTGTCATTTGGATTTGATTTCAATGCGTTTTCGTAATGTGAAACGGCCTCTTTGAAGAGCCGCTTGTCATTGTTGGATTGACGAGCCTGGATAGTCTTGGCCTCAGCAGCCAGTCGCCAAGTTTTGGATTCCTTTGCATCAGCATCAATCTCTCGAAGAATTTCCAGCGCTTCAGCTGGATTTTCAAGATTGATTTGCATCTCTGCTTTGACCCAGCCCTGCTCGATTTTCTTGGTCACCATGGCTCGGCCGAGTCGGGCCTCATTGAAAATCGCAACGGATGTCAGTGAAAACCTAAATTCATAGAACAGGAGAGTAAATATTGAAGTAAATTCGTGGTACTGCGGCGTAATCAAAGTCGATTGCAAAGAAGCCTAAACAGGAGCAATGCCTATTATCGGCACGACTCGCCACACACAATACGCGCAGGGGGGCTACGCCACCCGGACTAGGAGACAACGCCACCAATGGAACGGATTGTCAACGACTTTCAATTGAATATTGCAACCGCAAATGGAACGGGTTCGCAGTCTGCGAACTTGATCATCTTACACACCATGTTCAACATGGGTGTCCCCGTAAGCGGCAAGAACCTCTTCCCCAGCAACATCTCGGGATTGCCGACTTGGTACATTGTAAGAGTCAGTGACCAAGGGTACCAAGCACCCGGAGATCGCACACATATTCAGGTGCTAATGAACAAGGCAACTTGGGAAGATGACATCGAGAACTGTTTGCCAGGTACATTGATCCTCTACAATGAAGATGTCAAATTACCCGTTGAGCGCGACGACTGTACTGTCATCGGCGCCCCAATGACAAAGTTGGCTCGTGGCCTTAATCCAAAGTTGGGTCGAATGATTGCCAACATGGTATACGTAGGCATGCTGGCTGAAATCTTGGGCCTTGATGATGCCGCCCTTGACGATGCGGTTGCAGCCCAGTTCAAAGGCAAGGCGAAGGCGATTGAATTGAACATGCAAGCGGTCGATTTGGGTCGTGGACACATTCGTGAGAATGTTGATGTTGACCAGATACCCTTCCGAATTGAGAGCCGTGATGTCGACGAAGATTTGTTCTTGGTCGAAGGCAACGAGGCGGTTGCATTGGGTTGTCACTACGGCGGTGTTGGCCTTCTGTCTTGGTATCCGATTACCCCCAGTAGCAGTTTGGCTGAAGGGATCATTGCGTACATTCCTGAACTCAGGGCTGATGAAAACGGCGATCACTACTGTGCGGTCGTACAAGCTGAAGATGAATTGGCCGCAGCCGGCATGGTTGTCGGTGGAGGTTGGTCCGGCGTTCGTGCGATGACTGCAACAAGTGGGCCGGGTATCTCGTTGATGTCTGAATTCATCGGACTCGCTTACTTTGCTGAAGTTCCTGGCGTCATTTGGGATGTCAACCGAACGGGGCCTTCAACTGGATTGCCCACTCGAACTCAACAAGGTGACTTGACCATGTTGTACGAAGCCAGCCATGGTGACACNACGCANCCGGTTCTTATTCCAGGCAACATGGAAGAGTGCTTTGAATTTGGATGGAGAGCCTTCGATGTGGCAGAACGTTTGCAAACTCTCGTATTCGGATTCAGCGACTTGGATTTGGGTATGAACCGATGGGCCTGCAAAGGATTTGANTATCCTGACGCACCCATGGATCGTGGCAAGGTCATCCGTTCGCAAGAAGAATTGGATGCCATCGAAAACTACGGTCGCTACCGCGATGTCGACGGAGATGGGATCCCCTATCGAACACTGCCGGGCTCTGGATTGGACCCCATTCTATATCGGGGTACAGGACACGATGAGGATGGAATTTATTCAGAAAAGCCCGAAGTGTATCATGCATTGATGATGCGCCTCAAGCGAAAAATGGACAATGCTCGAACCTGGCTTCCCCAGCCCGTATTGCGCGAGGAAACAGAAAAGCAAGTCGGCATCATCTACTACGGTTCGATGGAAAACTCGATTCAAGAAATCGACGATATTCTCGAGACAGAGATTGGTCGCAAGGTTAGTCAATGCCGTGTCCGAAGTCTACCGCTCTCACCTGTGGTGGAGCAATTCATTCGCGACCATGAGACCGTCATCGTCCTTGAAATCAATCGCGATGGGCAACTCTACGGAATCCTGCGAAGAGAATTGCCCAACGATCTGATTCCTCGAGTTCACAGTGCAGCCTACTCGGATGGCATGCCGCCACGAGCTCGCCATTANGCTGAACTCATCAAAGACGTACTGAAGGGGGCTGAGGAATGAGCATNAAACTGAATGTNATCGATTTGCCAAAGGCCGANTATCAAGGTGGAAAATCCACCCTATGTCCTGGATGTGGTCANGACCAGATTAGCAANGTCATCATCAATGCCGCTTGGGAGAATGGACTTCAACCTGANAAGTTGGCAAAGATGAGTGGAATCGGTTGCAGCAGCAAGACTCCCGCATATTTCCTCGGAAAGTCGCATGGATTCAACACGGTTCACGGACGAATGCCTGCAGTGACCACCGGTGCGGCCATGGGCAATCGTGACCTGACCTTCTTGGCGGTGTCTGGAGACGGCGATTCTGCAAGCATTGGAATTGGTCAATTTATTCATGCTGTTCGACGAAATCTCGACATGGTATANGTTCTCGAAAACAACGGTGTCTACGGCTTAACCAAGGGCCAATACAGTGCCACTGCGGTCAAGGGAAGCAAGAAGAAGAAGGGGCCNGCNAACAAGTANCAGCCGATTGATTTGTGCAAGCTTGCCATCAATCTTGGGTGCACNTTTGTTGCNCGCTCATTCAGTGGNTCNAAGAANCAGTTGACTGCNCTCATGAANGCAGCGATGAGTCACAAAGGATTCGCTTTNATCGACGTTATTTCCCCCTGTGTGACTTTCAACAACAACGACGAGAGTTTGCGCTCCTACACCTACGTTAAAGACAACGATGTTGAGTTGCACGCATACGATTACATCCCAACCCAATCCCCCATTGAATCCGCCGCAGCTCCCGAAGGTGAATTCCACGACATCACCCTGTTTGATGGCAGCATCTTGCGTTTGGAAACCATCGGTTCAGATCACGACCCTAGTGATGCCATGGCTGCATTGAACGCACTTCACAAAGCCGAGATGGAGGACAAGCACGTCACCGGTTTGCTCTACTTTGACCCCACTCAAGCAACGGCGACCGAGGACCAATGCTTGGTCAGCACACCCCTCGCCGAAGTTGACGATGAACTCATGCGGCCTAGTGCCGCTAGTTTGGATACCCTGAATGCTCGGTTCCGAGGCAAGGCTTGAGATATAGCCCCCCATGCGCAAACCGTGCGCAACCTTGCTCTATTGCTGATTTTAATCCTCTTAGCTCCGCTTGTACAGGGGCAAGATTTGGGTGAAACATTACAACAATGTCCAGGGACAATGACTGGAAGTACACAGCCGCAGCAAATCCACCTCCAAACCACCAATCAACCCACATCGATGGTGGTGATTTGGGCTACGGAAGGTCGATCAACCGGAGAGGTCGAGTGGAACGGACAAACGGCTTCAAGCACCGATTATTGCTACAATCATGACATGGCATTTCACATGGCAACAATGACCGATTTGATTCCAGGTGAAGAGGTGACCTACCGTGTCGGTAGTGGTGATTCATGGTCAGATGAATACACATTCACGCCCATTGATCCAAACTTGAAACACTTTGAGTGGATCTCAATTGCCGACCATGGCGATTCGAGTGAAGGCATGGATGTCTCGGAAGCCATTATTTCGGATTCAGAGGCTCGACTGGTGACGATATCAGGAGATATTTCCTATGCAGATGGGGAACAATCTGCATGGGATGATTGGTTCAATGTCCAACAGGACAGCATGACTGTGATCCCGTGGATTACTGGAGTGGGCAATCACGAAAATGAACCCGGCTACGGATTTACACCCTACGAACATCGATTCGATTCGGATGGACAAATCGAATCAGAGGGCTTTTGGTACAGCCGGATTATACCCGGTGTACACATGATTTTCATGTCGACAGAGCACGATTACGAGCCGGGTAGTGCACAATACTCGTGGCTTGAGCAAGAGCTTCAATCTGTGGATCGAACGAAGACACCCTTCGTGATTGTCTACGGGCACAGCCCAATGTATTCGAGTAACAGTTACCACGGATCTGAGGTTGAACTACGGACGGCTGTAGAGCAATTGTATGTGGACCATGGGGTTGATTTTGTCATTGCTGGACACGACCATTTCTACGAACGAACTTGGCCTGTCTCTGCGGAAGTCGTGATGGATACCGGAAATGGATTCGATCGATTTGCTCGCGGTGAAGCCCCCATTCATCTGGTCATTGGGATGGCGGGGCGCTCTGCCTACGAGGATTTGGATGAACCACAGCCCGAATGGAGTGCCTATCGTGAAAACAACACCTATGGTTGGACTCGTTGGGTGTATGACGGAGATGCCAGAGAAATTTCGATGACTTTCT
>PBPV01000030.1 GCA_002724815.1 Methanobacteriota archaeon
TGCCATTTGGGATGGAACATTCACCCTACCGGTGTCTGAGGTTGGTGGTGTGTATGCGGCTTCATTTACCGCAGAACATGGTTCCTTACAAGCGGTTGATAACCCTACACAGTATTCCGAAATTTTCCGCCATGAATTTGAAAATGTCTTGCAGGCAATCGATGACTCATGGGACATTGCAAACCCGACTGCTGAAATCCAAGGCGTTTTCGACATCTTAGAGTTCCAAGTCGTCACCAATGGAGGTTGGTCGGAGTTTGTCGACACCGCCACAGAAGGAAGTGGACCCGGGAGTTGGCAGGCGATGATTGATGCAGCCGACCAGTACAATCTATCGGAAGGGGCACAGTTCCTTGAGTTCCTGATGGAATTCCTCGACTCTGGTGACGTTGATGCTTCATTGGCAATGGTCACTGGATTGATGACCTATCTCAACGATTTCCCTCTACCTCGTGCCATGGATCAGTTTGACGATATGGCTGACTACATGATGACATTTGACCCGATTGAAAACTTCACCCGTTTTGAAGGAACAGACCAGTTCGAGGCGGCTTACAACGCAATGCTTGGCAGCAATGAGTGGGATGCGTTGACCGGTGCCCTGGATGATTTGGCAAACAATACCAAGCAATTCGAGGCGGCGCAGACGTTGATGCGTAACGTTGCACTACTTTCAGTATCCGTACACCCCGAGGCACTCATCGAAGGAATCGAAGCGTATCTTGAGCCACTCATGAACGAAGATATTGACAATATGACGGCCATGCAGAAGTTCATCGTCGGTATGGCCATCCAAGATGTCGAAGTGGTTGACAGCGATGGCGATGAGCGACCAGAACAGATTATTTGGGAATATGAGCAGTTGATGGAGACGCCTGAAGGGCAAGCTTGGACTGCAAATATGGAATCAGGTGATGGATGGATTAACGATGCGTTTGATGATTTCAATTCCCTACCTGAAGACTGTCTGAACTACTTACTCGATTCGTTTGATGACCCCGCTTGGGGAGATGCTGGTGAAGCCCTCGGTGAATTCGGTTCATGGATGGCCAATGCTTCAGGTGGTGCTAGAAGTGCAGAGTGGCATCCAGAATCGGATGAAGGGGATGAAGAATCTGACGATGGTACTTCTTCGGAAGGAGAATCTCAAACGATTATTTTCGAAGAGTTNTATGATGTNGAAACNACACTCTATGACCCCAATGTGCTNGANCTAGGTNTCCANNTNNGANNTCTNNGGCCCTGACGACGAATCCAAGTATCCTGAAACANTNACGATGTCGATGANCGATTCCTNTGGNCAAGTTGAGTCNGCNGTTCTTGTGTTTGACAATGACGNANGANGCATATTTCGGACGCTTGACNGCNGATTCANTCNAAAACAATGTNTGGACGTTTAGNCAACCNTTGGAAAATTATGCNTANGCCGATGAAGTNTATGAGGCNNANATTGAACTCGAACCTTTGCAGTCAANCNTTTTGNTTGGATTGACCTACGANAGTGGNTTGGATGAAATGTTCGTTGGNTCAGCACTCGGAGTTCTTGTGGATCAAGATGAGACGACCGCTGTTGACGCCCCATATGATGTCGAGGCGCTTTCTTACGATGCCTACGGACCGGTCGCCGATGCTGAGGTCGACATCGCGATTCTGCGAGTCTCACCGCAAAAGGGACCTGAAGCTGCTGCTACACTGTCTCCAGAAGGAGACGTCGATTACACCTCGGGTTCAACCAATATCGTTGCTAGTTACAATGGTGATGATCTTGACGGAGATGTCAGGGGCATTATTGAACCGTTGTCTGATCGGTGGGATGATGATAATTCAGCCCACCCACAGGCCGCTTCGATCGAAGATGGGATTGAAGTCAATGGAATGGGTAGCACATGGGGTGCAAGCCACAATGATGTTTTGCCTGCATCGGGTGGTCTTGCTGATATTGTCACAAAGGGAACTACTGAGAGTGGATTAGAGTTTGAATTTATGCGTCAGATACCATTGCCCGGTACTGCCGGTTGCGCTGAAACCTATGGCAGTGCTGGAGGTGAAACTGCATATATTGATTGGACCTATGGCAATTTCGAATTCTCGCCTGAAGATGGAGAAGACACGGTGGTATACGAGAAACCTGACTTAGAAACTCTGACAATCGATTGGGGTGATGGAAGTGAAGGACATGAGTATACAAATGAAGGAAATTCACACCAATTGAACGGATGGGAAAGTCACACTTATGACGATAATGGGTATTACTCGATTCATGTTACATACACACCCGTCGATGGGTATTCTCCTGTAACCCACATCCTAGAATATGAGGTTGGTGAAGAGGAATCAGGATTCACCGAATACGGTGATGATGACGGACCATACACAGCGAGTGAGATTGAGATGGGATGGTGTGTGTTGGCTGGCGAACAATCAGCCACACCAAATCCAGAAATCATTGATGCATTCATCACAGACGGGCCTTTTGAGGTCATGGATGAGCAAATTTTCACCACCGATTCGGATGGCATGGCGACCATGACTGCCACCCCATCCTTGCCAGGATTGTACATCAGTGTCGTACAAACCAAGCACACTCGTGACGGTTCAGAGATGACGGGACTCGGACTCAACTTGGTCGCTGTGACAGAGGCATCGATTTCACTCGGTGGAGATCTTGTTGAAGAAACCACATTTGCGGGAATTCCAGTCTACACCGCCACCCCAAACAGTGACAATCTGGTCAACATTGATGTGGCCACATCTGGGATGGGCGATGAGGAATTCACAGTACAACTGATGGTTGAACCTCTCCCGATGAACGTCCCCTTCCCTGATATCGATATGGAAAGTTGGGAGGGGCAATCTGAAGAAATCGAATTCCGATCTGGAACGTCGACAAATGGTGACAACTTCTATCTCGATGCGCCCATGAGTTTGGTCGTCAGCATGATCATGGAAGAAGGTGCATTGTGGCCAACTGCAATTCACTTCGGAGTGATTCTAAACAACCCGGGCACACTGGATTTTGATGGAACATTGGGACCTGGCCAAACCACCAACATTGCATTAGACGAAGAGTATGGTGTTGCGTCNCGCATTCTAGCGATTGCAACACCAAAGGTCGGTCTTGACCCCGCATCGGTGGACCTATCAGCATTCACTGAAATTCTGTATGGAGATGTAATCCGCGAACAAGTGTTTGGATGGGTCAACTTTGAGCAGAACCTAGAAGCAACCTGTGAGGAATTGGAAGGTTGGCACGAAGAAGTGTGGGATGATAATGGCCAAGATGATTATTTCAGAATGCAACTTACCGATGATTCAAACGAATATGTACACCCTCATGAATACTCACCATATGCTGTATTGACGGATGCAGATGGGCTTGTCATTCAACCAGAATCTGATTGGAGTCAGGGTGAATGGGAGGAGGCAGGAAATTTCTATGCGAATTTTGATCTCAGTGCTGGAGAGTATCGACTGACCGTTGATTCAGGATATTTTGATTTGGAAATATCGGAAGCGGAAGATGAAGAACACGGGGGCACATATTGGGCATTTGACGTTGAAGACAATCGAGTTTGTTCGAACGAAGAACAATTGGAAGGTCAGGAAGAGGAAGATGCTGTGTTCGATTTGTTCGACGAAATTTTCGGCAGCCTTGACTCATTTGCTTGGGGACTGGGTTCAAGTGCAGACTTGCACTTGCCTGACCTCTCATCACCTCAAGATGACTATACCGTGATTGCCATGGTGCAAATCGGTGAAGGCGAGGGTGCAACCCTCATGGCAGCCCTGGATGAAAAGGTCGCTGAGCCGAACCCCGAGCCCCCAGTCATGATGAACATGTCACTGAGCTTTAGTCCAGCTGATCCATTGCCAGGAGATGTTGTACAAATCACGGCCATCGACAATCAAACAAAGCAACCCATTGAGGGACTTTCAGCAGTTCTGATTCGCAATAATATCACGCTGTATGGTCTGATTACAGATGACGATGGACGCATCTCGTTTGGAGTCACAGAGGGTGAAATTTTGATTCGATTCTCTGGTGAGATGTACAATACAGAGGAGCTGCTGATCATCGTCACCGAAGAAGGTGTAGAAACCGGAGACGGAGAGGATTTACCGGTCGACTCTGACGGTGATGGAACCGTGGATTCCGAAGATGCATTCCCGGAAGACCCCAATGAATGGTTGGATTGTGATGGAGATGGTATTGGTGACAATGCGGATGATTCGGATTCAGTTTGCGACCCCAATGATGCCATCGACCCCGATGGCCCCGATGCAATTCCGGGTTGCACAGATTCAACTGCACTGAATTACAATTCTGCGGCAAATTCCGACGACGGATCTTGCGAATATGATGGGGGCATCGACCCGAATAATCCGGATAACCAAACAAACACGACGGGTGGAAGCAGTGATGGAGATGGGGATGAATCCACCACATCTGGACTAGATATGGGTACAATTGGGATCATTGCAGGAGTTGTTGTTTTCTTGATGCTCGCGATTGCCGGTGCTGTCTTGTTCATACGTGGACGTGCGAATGCGGACGAAGATTGGTATGAGGAGCCTGCCAACATGATTGCTTCACAAGATCGCATGTTTGACAGTGGCCCCAGCGGACCGCCCCCAACCATGCGTGGAACCATGCAGGATGGTTACGAAGTCATCCAGTATCCAGAAGGAAGTGGTTCGTGGTACTATCGCGACCAAGCCACTGGCAAGTGGATGGAGTGGGTCTGAGTAAAATCAGTTACAAACTACGGGTGTCCTTACAGGACACCCGCTGTGCTGATATGCAGTAGCGTTGCCAGTTCTCATTATGCGACCTGAGCAGCTCCGTCTCGCCCTTGTGGTTGGGATGCTGTTGTCAGCAGGCATGCTGCTGTTCAATCCGATTGAACCCAAGATGAATACCCAGGTAATCTTCGATGATGAAGCCATGATGAAAATTCGAGAAGGGAGTACAGAGGATGAGAACTACCAGCTTGTATTGCGGATTCGTCACGATGAGGGAGGTTTGCTCACCAACAACCTCACACGGGTTCAGGATTTACTGCAACTCGAAACTGAATTTTTAGACGGTTCGAATCCCGATACTTCATGGGATTCTTGCGTTGCAGAAGATTCAGCAGATTGTGAATACAGCTCGCTGAATATTGACCGAGTCATTACACCCTTTGGGGCTTGGTCTGATGCGTTTGATTCAAGAAATCGCTCACTTCAGGAAGCGACTCGATGGGCCGATGTACTGCAACCAGAAAATGAAGAGGGTTGGTGTGGAAATTCAGCCAATAATGCCGAGAAATCAGCATTTGAGGCCACACTCCTGATGCTACCCGAAGGGGCCAACTTTGGTGTTGCTTGTCCCGCATTCCCTGGAGCATCGGCCACACAGGCGCCCGCCTCGAATGAAATCCTGTGGCTGGTCTATGTCGGTGCAGGTGGCCAAGGTGGAGATTGGAATGAACTCAATATCTGGGCTGACAAAGTCAGCGAGAATACAGACTACGAGATTTCTGCCGCCGGTGTGAACATGATGTATGGTAAAGCGAAAGCAAACGCTGAAGCGGAACTTGTCATGGTCATCATCCCCTCCATTTTCTTGCTCGGTTTGATTCTGACGATTGGGCTACGCGACTGGCAAGTGGCCGCTGCAACCATCGGGGGCGTCTGTCTAGTGATTGGGGCTGAACTCGGTTTGCTTTCATTGTTCGATTTTGAATTTTCAGTACTTGATGGGATCGCATTGCCCATCATCATGGGAGTGGCTGTCGATGGGGCCTATTGGTACTCAAGATCATCACGAAATCGTGATGAAGTGAGAGACATGCTGTTTGTGGCCATGATTACAACGGTTGCTGCGGTATCATTGGCCTTGTTTTCACCCATCCGTGCACAACGCTCTCTGGGGTTGGTAATGGCGATTGGAATCATCTTGGATTGGGTGATGACTCGCTATTTGCTGGAGGATTTTTTCCTAAAGCGACGTAAAGTTCACGAGGATTTCAGTGGAACCACATCGACTGTAAATTCATCCTCCGTTTGGGCCTGGCCGGCTGCGTTAATCATTCTCGCATCGATTGCTGTCATGGCCCCACCTGGAGTGAATGTCATGGACATTGAGCAATTCCTACCCGAAGATGACCCTGCCTTGGTGGAAATGGAAGAATTGCAGTCGAAGTATGTCTTGGCCTCTAGCACCTTGGCATGGGTCGTAATCGATCTGGATGGGGGAAGTGAAGAGGATTACCAAAAACTCCAGAACTTGCAACTGCAAATCGGACATCACCCCAGTGTCATTTCACTGGAAACTGGGATGTTGAGAACCCCGATGGTGATTGGGATCACGGCGGAAAATGCCACCACTGTTGATCAAGCCGTCGAAGAGGGAGGCGAGACTTTGTTCCTAGACGGTAGTTTAGCGCAACGATTGCAGCATGAGGGAATAACTTCTGGAGTGGCCATCGCGGTCTTTATCGATGGACAAAACTCTGAAGCCGCCATCCAATTCATGGATGATTTAGATTTGTTGATGGAACGAAACCAAATCGAAGGTGTGGTTGGAGGCGATTTGCCCACAGGTGCACAAGCCTCGAAAACATTCGAAGAATCTCGGATTACACAGATTCTATCGGCTGGGCTGGTGATTTTCATTGTCGCATACTTCGCGTTGCGAAATCCAAAGCAGGCGGCTAGAATTGCCGTAGGGTCCATCGCCATCGGTGCGGCTGTCGATGGGATGGCAACCCTGTTTGGAGGCAGAGGAGTCAATACCGCGCTGGCTGTATTGCTGGGCATGGGCTTTGCTGCCGACTATCTCTCACATGCGAGCGCTAATCATCGACCGACACGGTTGGATATGTCGGCACGATGGGGGGCGGCACTCTCCTCCGTCTCGGTCTTTTTCCTACTGTCAATGACAACATTTCCTCCCGCCAAGAATACGGGCCAATTGTTGACAATCAGCATCCTTTTCTCTGCCATATTGGCAACCTGCTTGGCCATGGTTCATACCGGCAAAACTACGCACATCAGTGAAGAATAATCAGATGTCAAAGATGACCCTACAGTACCACCCGGGCCCTTCAAAATCAGGGACTTCGGCAAGTCCTGCAATGATTTCGCCTTGAGCAACTGAACGGCATTCCAAAGCGTGTCGAGTCACAGCCTTGACCTCAATTTCACGCTCAATCGTATCCGCATCCACCCACGAAACCTGNGCTAGAAGNTCTTCACCAATCTTGATTTGNCAATCCACTAAAAATTGACGNTCGACCTCACACNTGTAGAGGACTTCCTCAAGCCATCGAACCAGGGTCAAATCTTCCCTCTCCTCCGTTGCTTCAATCGACCATTGGCTGGTATGACGAAGATGTGTGTCAAGCGATTTTGTCGCAGCATCAGATAGTAAGATGTGTTGTAGACCCAATGCGGCCTCTTCGAACAAACGCGAAGAAGATGGNGCGAAACAGACNATCCCGATATCTGCCGTCGTTGGCAACACCCACCAACTCATCGTCCATCACCCAACCAATCGGCAATGACCTCAGCGGTATGCTCTCCCAATTTCGGCGGCCTTTTGGTCGACTCAGCTGGCGTTTTCGACATGAAGCGGAGCGCATTGGCAACGCTATTTTGTCCATCTAAATCCCACAACGCATCACGTGCCACTGCTTGTGCATCACTGAAGGCTTGAGATACCGTCAGAATCGGTGTACAAGGCACACCACTTTTCTTGAATTCTGTAACCCAGTAATTGACTGGATGTTGTACGATGATTTTGGACAGANTGTCGATGATTTCACTGCGGGCCGCCAAGCGCCCGGAATTCTCCGCAAGTTCCGGTCGCATGAGNTGACTGGCCTTNGTGACCTCACAAACACTNGCGAACTGAGAATCATTGCCACAAGCGAGAATGAACCAATCGTCTTTGGCTTGGAATGCTTGGTAGGGGACNATGTTCGGGTGTGCATGACCCATTCGAGTTGGATCTTCTCCAGAGGCAACCCAATTCTGAGCTTGGTTGACCATCGCCATCAATGCAACATCAAATAGGCTCAAATCGATGATTTGTCCTTCTCCTGTGCGTTCGCGATGGAACAGTGCGGCGAGGATGCCATTGCCTGCCATCATGCCAGTCAAAACATCAATCCAAGCCACACCGACCTTAGCGGGTTCGCCATCGGCATTGCCAGTCACCGACATGATTCCGGTCATGGCCTGAAGTGCGATATCGTATCCCGGTTCTGATGCACGTGGCCCTGTTTGGCCATATCCTGTAATTCTACACAGAATTTTACCGTCAAATTTCTCAGGGTGAACGCCCCACTTTTCCAACGTACCTGCTCGAAAATTCTCGACAACTACATCGGCACAATCGATTAANTGGTGTAATNTTTGAATCGACTCTTCGGATTTCAAATCAAGAACCATCGATCGCTTTCCACGATTGCATGAATGGAAGTATGCCGCATCATCACCGATGAATGGTGGACCCCATTTACGTGTATCATCGCCCCACTCGGCTTCGACCTTGACGACATCTGCACCCAAATCAGCGAGCATTTGCGTGGCCCACGGCCCTGCTAAAATTCGACTGAGGTCAAGAATGCGGATGCCGTCAAGTGCACCCATCAGCGATCACTGACCTGCATTTGCCATGCCCGTTCGTCAAGCGAAGCCGAAAGCGTACGACGATCGAGTACTTCCTGGCCTTCCTCAGCAGAGAGGATGGTTTCGCAAGCCGCGTGAGCCAGTGTCGCAGCATCATGCAGAGATGCCCCTTGAGAAAGCGCTGCGGCCATAGCGACAGCTGCGGCATCGTGCAAACCAATGATTTGTCTCGCTTCATCTAGCATGCATGGAATGTGGTGCTCCTCTTCAGCGGTGTACAACCACAAACCGTGCGTTCCTCCGAGAACAACNAGGGCTTCCCAGTGATACCTTTCGATGAGATCACGCGCGGTATCCAAAGCTGAATCTAGACCCANTCTACGTCGGGTCAATTCCANNCCTCGNATTTCGAATAGAACACAGGTCGCCCCATCTGTACGGTTGAGACCCGTCAATTTCGGATCACAAATGGTCGGGATTCCGTTTCCATTCGCTGCTGAAATCAATTGTTGTGCACCTTCATCTGTAATGGCACCCTTATTGTAATCAGACAGGATGAGGACCTCTGCATCAGACAACGAGGCCAATGCCGATACAGTCAGACGCTGNGANACNGCAGGNGGCATNTCCTCTTGNGGCTCATCGTCAATNTGCANCAGCAATTGNTTNTGATCAATCAANGACTCACGNGCACCGTAGANTCGNGTNTTNACCACNGTTTGNCGATTTGCGACCACACGCAAACCATTGGTTTCAATGCCCTCCTGCTTGAGATTAGAAGCTAGAGTTTGTCCTGCTTCATCGCCACCGATGATTGAGAACAAACGAGCATTCAACCCCAGCGATGTCAACCCTCTCGCGACGTGAGCAGCAGCACCAGCAAACTCCTCAGTCGAAGTGACCTTCACTGCGGGTACTGGGGCAGTAGCATTCAACCGATTGGCCCATCCGTGAACGTATCGATCAAGTACCGAATCGCCGACCAGTGTCACATTCGTCGGCGGCATTTCATCGACGAGAATACGCAAGCGCTTCAGGCGGTCTACTTCAGCCTGAATGATTTCATCAAGGACCCACGGCATCGTTCTCGTCTGTCCGAGGCAAAGGCGCTAATTCAACTTCGCCCGTACCACGCCGAGGATTGTTTGATGCTCTTGCTCTGAAATTGCTAGGGAATTTCGCATATTTTCAAGCATGTTTTCTTCATCTTCACTGACCTTTCCATCTTCCCATGCGGCTTCCATCGCTGAACAGTAGGCCTTGAGGCGATCNTCGAGTCTGTCACACACCCAATCAAGTTGAACTTCTCGCGCNGAATCNAGTCCGAGCATGTTNGCGAGTGAATCCAGCATGGCCTGCTCATTCGAATCAACTTCGCCATCTTGCCAAGCCACCTCGAGCATTTGCTTGTACAGTGAACTGTTTTCGGCATCTGGTTTGACGGCATCATCTCTTGCTTGCTTTTCGAGAGGTTCAGTTTGATGTGGTTCCAAACCCAGATACATCGACATGTCATCTAAAATGGCCTGCTCATCCTTTGTTACGATTCCATCCGCCCACGCAGTTCGGACAATGCTATCGTAAATGGCCAAGCGATGTTCAAGAGGCAAATCCCGACCATCGATTGATGAGGTTTGATCAGGCTCGGATTGAACTTGCAGTTGATATGTTCCAGAGGAATCGATGTTGCGTAACAGATCGAGCAAAGCCGTGGTATGATTGTGAAGAGATTTGACTTCGACTTCCTCGCCCTCAAACTTGACCTTACGCATGTGCAAATCCTCGACGAGTTCACTGGCTGCCCTGCGCCCTTCATTGCTCAATCCATACACGCGACAACGTTGCTTGGCACCCGCAACATGCCGAGTTTCCTCAAGAATGTGGGCTTTCTCTCGAAGCTTTTTGAGCGTCCGAGGAAGATGTTTTCTTGCAATGCCTACAGCTTCCGATACGCCCGCTTGAGTCAATTCGGGACGNCCTTCCCATGGATTGTCGCCCAGTGGAGTATCCCATAGATGGAGTAAAACACGTTGTTCAACCGTGAGGGTCAGCAACATTCCACCCGTCAAAACGCCACCTCTGGGGGGTCGTGGTTCGTGATGACTCTTAGGTAATTCGCCAGAATGCTGCTTCAGGAGGCGTTGCAATCAAAGGTCGGCAGTTGCGGGGAGATTGCATGGCCGCGAACAGTNCAGGGGGTAGCCGCCTCCCTGTTCCCGTAAAACGTGGTGATGTTTGGGTTGTTTTGGGAACCACTGCCAATCGCCTATGGGACAGAGGTTGTTTCGGGAGACCGATTCGTGACGGTGTTCAACTGACCACNGCTGAAGTTCTCTGTGCNCATCGTTTGAGAGGATTGCCAATCCCGCATGAACAGTGGTTATCAGACGCGTTGGTGGAATGTCCNGATNTGTTGCTTGAATCTGAAATCCTTGGAGCCCTAAGATTTCCTGGGGAGAAAGTCGTCCTCGCTGAGAACTTGAGTGCTGCCAATGCCGTACTTCTTGATCCTCGTTCTTGGGCACTGAGATGGTCAAGAAATGTAAAGCCCAAGGAAGCCCTACCTTTGGCAGAAATTCGCTGGGTCAAAGCCAGCGATAGCATCGACTGGGATGAGTTGGCAGAATGGACGGCAAACATCGAAGCAGGTGGAAGAATTCCAGAATTGTTGATTATCGATGATGAACACAGTGTGGTGACCTATCGAAGCACGTTCCATCAACCCAATGGGACTCTTGCAAATCCTTTCAGAGAACTTGACAATGATCAACGCAGAATCATCGCGCATGCTTGGTCAGAATCTCGTGAAACTTCAGAAGGAATCTGGCTNGACATCGAGCCTNCAAGATGGCCAATCANTGGNATTGGAATNCGTCTCGAAGGNGGNATNTGGCTTTCAGAAATNGAAGGGCGTATTGTCAGTCGAATCGTCAACCCAACAATGCCAATTCCATCGGATGAANTCGGCAGAAGGGTCGAACTCCTCTCCGATTTGCTTTCGAAAGGATTGGCGATTCGCTCGGGCTTCAAGTATGGTACGCGTTGGCGTGCTTATGCAGGTGCAGTCGGTGGGGAGCATGCACCTTGGCTGATTGTTCCTNTTGAAGAAGCACCAACCAATTGGGGTGAAGTCTGCTTATCGGCTAGACTCGCAGCCAACGTCAACAAATCTTGGCTTTGTGCGTATTCCAATGCAANCAATGATTGGAGATATCTCGCAATAGAAAGACCACCATCAGATTCACGATGGATGAATCCTGTCAAGCATTAGAACTGTCGAAGATTGCCGAACTCGTCACTNTCGATGTATTCAGGCATGGGTTTGGCCATGATTTGTTCACTAGGCCTTCGAATCGGCATTGCATTTGGCCTCTCCTCCCCACCCTTGCGACCGCTGCTGATCACCCAGAAAGCCATCAGCACGGANATCAATTGAACATTGTTTGCAGGTTCGGCCAACCACATCAGTGCCCCTCCAACACTACCGGGTGGCTCGGCCTGTAGTGTGACATTGAATTCTCCGGCCAGTCCAAACTCATCGTAGAGTTGGACCTTGCCATTTGCAAGCATCCCTGGTGACAACAATCCATTCGGATTGATTTCCAACTGGATTACACTGCCCGGGCCTAGACTTTGTTGAACACCGGTACTGGCAATCCGAGAGAGCGGGCCTTCAATGACGACATCATAAGTCGTATACCCTGCTCCATCAAACGACAATACATGATCAAGAGTAACGATTTCTGTCACATCAATTTGACCTTCCATCACTTCTGGAATCAGGCGATTGCTGACAATGGACCACTCGATTTTGATATCAGTTGCAGGATTCTGAGTTCCACAACCAAGGGTACCTTCGATGTATCCAGTGGTTCCGGGCGTAGCAGATTGAGAAAATGCGAGATAAAATTCCGTGGTTTCACCTGCTGCAAGCATTCTAGCACCAACCAAGGAAACAATACGACCATCTGAACTGGTCAGTTGGGACCAAGGCATGCACTCTTGTTTGGCCGTATAGGCAATCGGTACGTTCTCGTTACCCAAGAGGCGCGTAGGTGTCCTCGGTGGCATAATTTCGGCATGACCTGGGCCGGGGTGCGAGACCGTGATGTCAGTACCACTGCTGTCGACTGAATCAATGGTGACAGTCCAAGGAACCAGTCGTCCATGTCCATCTCGAATTTGGATTCCATCAGCACCGAATGTACCGGAAGTGAAAATATCGCCTTCGTCATCATCAATCCCATTTTCCAAACTGGCATCTTGATCTGCTTCGATGACTTTCAGGTAAGCATGTTCGGGGTCACGATTCACTTCATTATGCTCAAAGTCAGCGTGATATCGATCTTCCTGAGTAACCAGTAGACCATGCGCGGGCAAATCTCGATCAAAACCTGAATCAATGCGAGATTCCATCCAAATGTATTCACCGGGTGCTATGGTAAATCGAACCGTTCCTGCATTGGGAACATGAGGTAAAATCGTATACGATTGGTTTTCGGCAACCAATGCACCAACCGACAAGTCTAGCGGTTCAACCGCACCAATCAAATCCAATGTACCTGAGGTGGGCAATGCTGGAGTTCGACCGTTGCCATTCCAATTGCCACTGGCCATAATGTCCCAAGCACCCACACCACTCCAATCACTGCTGGGAACGTCAGTATGAACGTCATACAAATCGACAGCGCCCATCATGTGGAGCATCTCGTGAATCATCGTACCCAGACCATTCGAAGAAAATGAGGCCATGGTGTATGCACCAATTGACTTCCCACCAACTTCAAACCCGGGTGAGAGTGGTGCGTAATGGCTCCAGATTGCGTTCTGCCCACCTCCATCCTCTTGCGCACCACCGGTGTGGATGACTAACAATCGATCGACCCATCCGTCATTATCGAAATCATACGGAGACATGTCAACATTGTCAAAAGTCTCTGTGAGGGCTTCTTCAACCAAACCGGCGGGACCGCCTGTGCTCGCATCTCCCACATCGCGTTCCGCTCCCGAATCTCTCCCATAGGCTGCCTCCGAATGGTGCGCTGTATGAATGGTCGATTGGATATCCGCTGTCAGTATAGAGCGGCCATTGCTAATTTCCGAAAAATACGTTGCCGCAGAGTTGACACCCATTAGCATCGAATTGGCCCGGTCTGCAGTATTGCTGTCCGCAGGTGAGTCTGGGAATTCGACGATGACCACCAACCAGCGCTCATCGTCCTGCATATCCACAATCTCTGCATCATTGGTCATGATGACCTCTTCACGAATCGCATCAAAAATTGGCATGTACAGATGAGGTTGTCCTGCAAGCCATTGTCCGGCGAGGACAATGGCAATGGCAACGGCAACCCGGACAAGCCGACTCATATTCACTGCGAGAACAGCGTAATCCTTCAAGCCCACGCCTAGAAGATTGCTGAAAACATCACATTAATCGACAAAAACCAGACTCTGTAGTGTAGACTGACGCTCTGAGAAATCGTCGGGCACATCNAGCCAATTGAGTCCNGTCAATTGGCATCCACGTGCNTGGATNGATTGTCGGAAGTTCACNGGCAATGGAGTCCCNTTGCATCCACTGATGATCAATTCGCTGACATCGTTCCTCACAATTGTATCAAGAAGGGCATCTCTAGCATCATCGTCTAAGCACAACGCTTGGGTTTCCACCCAACCAAGGTGATTTGGAGCTGCAGCTGAGGNCACCTTAGGACAAGCCCCTTCACAATGGCACATGGCAAACAATTTTCGATGCAAAATTCCTTCTGAATCGAATACTGATTCTGGAGGNCGAGCAGCGTCAGAAAGAATGGCTTCGGGGGCGCCGCGTACGACGATTTCAGGCAACAAGACAAGCAAGATGGCAAGCGTAAACCAGATGCCATCTAAAGCGGATGGGCCCACCAACCACCAAAGGAACAGAACAGTGCCGTGAACTCGAATTCTGAAAGGGTCCACAGTATCGCTATTCAATAGAGAATACAATCTCGCAAAGGCCAATCCGATTAACGAAATGATCGACAAGAAAATCCACCATGAAATGCCGATGCCGACCTCAAACAATAGCACCGCATCATAACTGGGGTTGATTCCATCAATCCCTCCCAGTTCCCCAGCACTCTCAATCGCAAGGGGATACCCCCAAATCCACCAATATATGGCTGCGACCAGAGCCATTGAGCCACCTCCGACTGTGACATTTCGGACCCATCTTCGCTCACTGGGGAGCAAACCCTCGCGAGAAAACGCCAGGAGTTGGTGAATGGCAAATGGCATCGTAGTAAGTAGGGCCATGAGCGCAATCATTGACCAACGCGTCGCCATCCATCCATGTGGATCATAGATGGTCACCACACCACCTTGTGCAGAGGATGGAAGGGCTGACAACCAACCCTCAAGCAAAGGATCGATTTGAGTCCACCAAATCACAGTTGAAATGCTGAGGATGAACAGTAAGCCTGTACCTCGAGTTGTCAACTCATCGAAGTGTTCACGCAGGGGTTTTTCCGCATCCCGGGAGAGGCGAAGGGGCATGCTTCACCCTCACATCATGTCCTTGTGTGTCGGAGGTGTTTTCGCAGCCAAAATTGTGCGATACACACCATAAGCAGCCCAAACGCTACAGAAGATCGACGTGGCCCACAGGTAGACGGCTGCGTCTTCTGAAAGCCAATACAAGCCGAGTAGTGCGAAGCCGACCGAAAGCAAACCTCTGCGCAATCCCTCAGGGTACGCGAGTTGGCGGTCCAAATGTGCGGGCCCTGTCTGATACTTGCGTTCAAGAATTTCCTTCTGAACAATTGACCCCACCAAAAGGGCCGTCAGTGTGATGAAAAACCAAGTGATTCCATTTTGCATGACATCTTCTGAGATGGCTTTCTGACGCTCAATTTCTAGAGCTTCTGCGTCAACCTCTTGGTCGAATAGGCTCTGATCTCCTGAGGACAGAACTCGAGTACTCTGATCGCTGGTAGAGTTGGTTGCACTTGGAGAATTGATGACAAAGGATAGAGCATTCCAATGGTCATCGGAGTTGGGTGCACCATCGTTGTTGACCATATTGCCAATCACCCAGAATGCAACATCGCCGATATCGGTGGANGGAGCCGTCCATGTGAATGTCCAAGTTGCAGGTGAGGTGTAATCTGCCTGTGTGATTCCGGATGTAGTTGAGGTTGCNTCCTTNTCTTCTCCACTGTCCTTCTCTGGACGAATCAGTTGGTCGTCATCCCATGAGAATGTGCCNACACCTTCTGTGGACAGGAAGAAGCCACCACCAGGATTGGAGGCATGCTCCAATGAAAGGGTCATGGTGTACGCTTGGTCAACTTGGTAAGCATGCGGGGCACCGGTCAACTTGACCAACGTTCCCGTGTTGGGTGAAGACGCATGGCAGGTACACCCNGCTCTCCAAGTCGGATCCCCTGTACCGTCATCATTGGTATCAGATGGAGGACCCAAGTGCATGGCCATACCGGGGCCAGCCATCAACAGCAAGAGTGAGACAAGGAGTGTCAGCCGGAGTGAATAGCGTGACATGCTGAACCCTCTATTCCCTTCGACCCGTCGTCCATCCTTAACGGTTGCTTCACTGTAGTGCCCTAAGGGCACACAGTGGGCGAGTTCAAAGTTCCTTGATGGCAGAATTCAATTCGTTCATCATCTTCTTTCCGTCNCCAAAGAGCATCATTGTCTTGTCCTCATAGAACAAGTCGTTGTCGACTCCTGCATACCCAACGGATAGGCTGCGCTTGATGATGACCACCACTCGTGCCTTGTCAGCATCGATGATTGGCATTCCACCCAGTGGACCCTCGCCACTTCGTGCAACGGGGTTGACCGTGTCATTGGCCCCGATNACGAGCGCGACGTCNCATTCNGGTAGTTCAGAGTTGATCTCATCCATCTCAATCAGCTGCTCATAGGGAACGTTGGCTTCAGCCAGTAGGACGTTCATGTGGCCGGGCATCCGACCCGCGACCGGGTGAATTCCGTAACTGACCTCAACTCCTTCCGCTTCAAGCAAATCAGCGAACTCCTTGACTGCGTGTTGTGCTTGACTGACCGCCATTCCATAACCGGGGATGATGACACATTTGCTGATNCCATCACAGACCATAGCGACTTCTTCTGGATCGCTACCGACCTTGGTTCGCGTGACGGTTTCTTTGCCGCCACCACCGAACGATTTGAACAGCACCGCCGAAAGTGTTCTATTCATTGCTTTGCACATGATGAAAGTCAAAATTAGACCCGCTGCACCAACCATCGAACCGGCAATAATCAGCACATTGTTTCCGATGACGAATCCAGTGAAGGCCGCAGCAATTCCAGACATTGAATTGAGTAGACTGACCACGACAGGCATGTCGGCACCGCCGATTGGCAATACAAACAGAACACCAAGCAGTGATGAGGTGCCGACCAAGTAGTACACGTATTCCTTCTCAGAGGGGTTCTGAATTGTCAAGACGATGAGTGCCAAAGATGCAATGAGGAGTGCTCCTTTGACAAGATTCAACCAAGGTGGACCCCAAGTGGGGAAGTTGACCCACTTGCGACGGCCACGGTCATCCTTCTTGGTGAATGGAATGTAGAATCCGCCCATCAACTTGCCCATGGCCATGAGGCTGCCCGTCAAAGTNAGCCAGCCGACGAGACCNGAAAGACCGATGGCAATCCAAGTGGCATAGAGTTCAACGCCTGCATTTGGAATATCGTCTTTGTAGAGGCGATCCAAGACTTCGGAGAACCCGACAAGAGCCGAAGCACCGCCCCCAAATCCATTGAACAAAGCCACCAGTTCNGGCATNCCTGTCATTTCGACACGAATGGCNAGCCAAGCACCNATGACAGTACCNATNATNAGNCCNCCTGCAATCAGCTCGAGTCCNATCANGCCATCCGAGTACAGTTTCGCCATGGTGACCAAAATGGCAAGAAGCATACCGTATGCGCCAAGGCGGTTGCCCTGTGGCGCAGTACGTGGACTCGACAATCGCTTAATTCCGAGGATAAAGAGGGCGGCAGACACCAAATATCCGATGTCCCATACAACCGGATCGACCATTTTAGTCACCTCCCCGCTTTTTCTTTCCAGCAATCATCTCCAACATCCTGTTGGTGACCATGAAACCACCGACGACGTTGATGGTGGCCATCACTAGAGCTGCGAAAGCCAACCATGCGGCAGTCCCAGGGTTGCCGTCGTTCCAACTGTTGTTGTTCAAGAGAATCAGAGCACCGACAACGGTAATTCCAGAGATCGCGTTGGCGCCGGACATCAATGGAGTGTGCAGAGTCGGCGGAACCTTGCTAATCAATTCAAATCCAAGGAAAATTGCCAACACGAAAACCGTAATGCTACCAATCAATGCTGCAAGGGTCAAACTCATCCAACCACCTCCGACAAGCGGGTTTGCTTCGCATGGATTTCTCCATCCATGCAAACCAGCACACCTCCCATACCTGACACATAGAAATCACTGCCTTCAGGGGCTCCAAACAAGATGTCGTCTTCTGGATCAATGACAATTTCGCCATCCTTGACAAGAGAAGCCACAAAGGTAGTCAAATTGTTGGAATACAGCATGCTTGCAGTNGAGGCCAATTGACCNGGAAGATTGGTNGTCCCTACGATGGTCACTCCATTTTCGGTCGTGATGATTTCGCCCGCTGAGGTCAATTCGCAGTTGCCTCCAACATCGGCGTTCATATCGACGACAACTGAACCCGGCTTGAAGTTTGCAACGGCTGAAGCCGGGACCGTAATCGGTGCAGGTCGACCGAAGATTCGTGCTGTAGTCACGACTACATCGGCATCCGCAGCAACTTCGCAAACTGTATCGTTTACCTTCTGAATAAACTCAGGCGTCAGAGGTTTTGCATATCCGGACTCATCCTCAAAGTCATCCATCCCTTCAACCTCAATAAATCGTCCACCGACGGATTGAATCTGCTCAGCAGTTGACTTTCGAACATCAGAAGCATAGACAACCGCACCCAAACGTTTGGCTGTGGCAATGGCTTGCAAACCCGCCACACCGCTGCCCATAATGACGAACTTGGCTGGACGAACTGTCCCTGCTGAGGTGGTCATCATTGGAATGCCCTTGGGGACTTGAGCAGCTCCCATCAATACAGCCTTGTAACCTGCAAGATTGTCTTGACTGGAGTTCACATCCATCGCTTGAGCACGAGAGAGGCGCCGGGGAATCATGTCCATGCTCATGAGCGTGACCTTGGCATCCATGGCTTGCTTGACACGCTCTGGATGGCGGAAAGGATCGGAGACACAAGCCACCATCTGACCTTCAGAGAGAGCCGAAAAATCAGGTGCGCCAATGCAAATCAGCATCTCGCATGCCATCGCATCATCACGACCAACGATGGAGGCCCCCTTTGCCTCATACTCAGCATCCAAATGATGAGCTGATACGCCAGCTCCAGACTCGACTAGAACCTCAAAACCTAATTTCATCAATTTTGGAACCGAATTCGGCACGATTGCCACTCGTGTTTCTTCTCCAGCTTCCACAAGAACGCCTAACTTCATGTCGGTTCACCTATGCAATTCGCCAACCCCATAGGGGTTGTAGTATCAATCGACCGAGAATCGGTTATTGAATCATACGGACTCGTTTGCAGGTGCTGAATTGGCGAATCAAAACAAGATGATGGCACCCACACCAAATACGGCGACATCGCAAATCGCATGGGCGATGTAAGGTATCCATACGCTACGATATCGGACGTATAGCCATGAGAATATGGCGCCACCAATGAACAATCCCACACTGGAAATCAAATTGGCCCACCAAGGGAATCCGAATATCGCCAGAGCAACGGTGTGATGGACTACGAAGATGAGAGCTGAGAGGAGTACAGCAGGGATGCCTTCGCCAACCAACTCTTCGGACTTAATGACCAAAAACCAACGGAAAACATATTCTTCAAGCAAAGAGTTGACCAAAATCCAGTAGAGAGTGGCAAAAAAGTAGACTTTCGGATCCAATAGACCAACTGGTTCCAAGGCGTTCGACAACAGATTGGCATCGATGGCATCACCAAGCAACAACCATGCCAAGATCATTACAACACTCATCGCCAATCCGAGACCGATGCTCATCCAATATCCACCCTGCAGTGGCTTAGACCATGACAGATCTCCACCGTCTACCTTTAGGAACCAAATGAGGGGGACGCAAAGCAACCATATTTTCGTGAAAATAAAGATGATTTGTGAGGAGATACCATCATTCAACAAAAATGAGCAAATGGTAGAAATCGTCGGCGCTGCTCCTACTAGAAGTAAAGCAATGATTGCAGCCCATCGCCCCTCCATGAACTGGATTCAAATTTGATACACTTCAAGCATTCCCCTGCACGGTAACCAATATGGACATGAGGCTCTGCCCCCTGTACAACGAGGACTAATCATGGGCGATGATGGAATGAAAGAAACAATTCGTGTTGCGGTCACGGGAGCCGCAGGTAACATTGGCTATGCACTGTTGTGGAGAATTGCAAGTGGAAATTGTTTCGGTGCAAATCAACCGGTAATCCTCCAACTTCTTGAAATCCCTGCTGGAATGCAACGCTTGGAAGGAGTCATGATGGAACTCAAAGATTCTGCTTTCCCTCTGGTTCACGGAATTGTTGGAACGGACGACGCCAATACGGCCTTCAAAGATGCAGATGCCATTTTCCTTGTTGGTTCACGACCTCGTACCAAGGACATGGACCGTGCCGATCTCGTGGCTGCGAATGGGCCAATTTTCGTCGGTCAAGGTCGA